>JANWWO010000010.1 GCA_025057375.1 Candidatus Absconditabacterales bacterium
TTGAACCAGATCCAAGAGGTGGCACATTGGTATGTGTCGTTGGTGTCACAGTCAAATAAGGATTTCTACAGATATTGCCATATGTATCAGCGACCATGCCAGAGGGACATGTTGCTTGACATTGCCTATTGTGTGCAAAGAATCATGATGGACATGAGAACAGACATAATCCTTGATGCTCAACTTTGTCTGCTGGACAGCCAGGTAGACAGGTTCCATTATCATTGACTGTTGCACTGGGACATACGTCTTGACAGATACCATTATGGTTTACTCTTGGCGCAGGACATTGATCAAGGCATGTTCCATTATTATTAACTTTGGGTGCTGGACATGATGTTTCACAGATCCCATCATTATTGACCCATCATGTTGGACAGACTGATTGACATTGATCAAGGTATCTGACTGTTCCTGATGGACAGGTTGGTCAGGGAAGACATTGGTTGGTGAGTGTATTGAATAATTGTCATGGAGCACATGATCATGATGTTGTTATGCTGCCTACTAATACATCTCATTTCAATGCAAAAGATCATGTCATCGTTGTAGAAATTGTGGATGGTGCTGTATAGATAAGGTTGTAAGCTCCTGATTGTACAACATTGATATTTGCTGGTCATGTGCCGATTATCGCTGATCATGAACGAAGTGTCCATCATCAAGGTAAGGTAAACAGTCATCCTGTTGATGTTGTGAGTGTTTGAGTTCCTGTAGATGAAGGAGTTACTCAGGAAACAGTAAGTGGTGTGATTTGAAAATACCAAAGTCTACAAACGCCTGCGTCATTGACGGGTCTTGCAACTGGGCAGGACGAAACACAGGTGGTGCCGTCTCTGAGTCCTGATGGACATGAAGACACACATTGTGTACCATTGAGAAATTGTCATGATGGGCAGCTACTGGATGTGGTAATTGATCATGTTTGTACTTCACCTTTGAGCGCAAATATTCATGTCATTGTTGTAGAAATTGTGGATGGTGCTGTATAGATAAGGTTGTAAGCTCCTGATTGTACAACATTGATATTTGCTGGTCATGTCCCGATAATGACTGATCACGAACGAAGTGTCCATCATGCAGGAAGATTAAATAATCATCCAGAAAATATAGTCAGTGTTTGTATGCCTGTTGATCAAGGAGCTACTCATGTTATAGTCAGTGGTGTGATCTGAAAGTGCCATTGTCTACAGATTCCACCATCATTGACAGGTCTTGTGACTGGGCATGATGAGACACAGGTATTCCCGTCTCTGATTCCTGATGGACAAGAAGCGACACATTGTGTACCATTGATAAATGTTCCTGTGGGACATACTGTGACACAGGTGTTTGTTGTGGTGTCAGTAAATGCTGGACATGTTCATGTACAGATTCCATTATTATTATAAGGTCTGGCAGCAGGGCAAGTTCGTACGCAGATATCGTTGTCTCTGAGTCCTGATGGACACGAAGACACACATTGTGTACCATTGAGAAATTGTCATGATGGGCAGCTACTGGATGTGCTAATTGATCATGTTTGTACCTCACCCTTGAGCGCAAATATTCATGTCATCGTTGTAGAAATTGTGGATGGTGCTGTATAGATAAGGTTGTAAGCTCCTGATTGTACAACATTGATATTTGCTGGTCATGTGCCGATTATCGCTGATCATGAACGAAGCGTCCATCATCAAGGTAAGGTAAACAGTCATCCTGTTGATGTTGTGAGTGTTTGAGTTCCTGTAGATGAAGGAGTTACTCAGGAAACAGTAAGTGGTGTGATTTGAAAATACCAAAGTCTACAAACACCCGCATCATTGACGGGTCTTGCGACTGGGCAGGATGAAACACAGGTGGTGCCGTCTCTGAGTCCTGATGGACACGAAGACACACACGTTCATCAATTATTGAACTGTGGATAAGTAAATGAACAGTTGGCAGTCGATCATCCATGACTTCCTTGACAGCTTCGTGTTCTGGTCGAACCACAGGTTGTTTGATTATTATCATTGATTTTTGTTCATGCATCACACGTTCATGCTGCAGTTCCACATACTCAGTTTATTGGTGTCACAGAACATCAGTATGTCTCGTAACATGACTCTATATACCCACACCCATCAGATCTGGTTCCCCGTCCACAGCTGTTAGAACAAGGTGATCGATTTGGTACACATGTTCCTCATCATCATCCTCCTCATCATCATGAACATGGTGCTGTCGTACACGATCTTATATTCCCACAATTACTAGTTTGAAATCCTATATTTCCGCCACAGGTTCCTTCACATGGTCCCCAGGAAGTGTCTGTACATGTAGTACATCAGACTGTCTCGTAACATGACTCTGCATTCCCACATCCATCAGATCTGGTTCCCCGTCCACAGGTAGTAGAACAAGGTGATCGATTTGGCGTACATGTCCCTCCTCATCATCATCCTCCTCATCATCATCCTCCTCATCATCATCCTCCTCATCATCATCCTCCTCATCATCATGAACATGGTGCTGTCGTACACGATCTTGTGTTCCCACAATTACTGGTTTGCGTACCAGGATTTCATCAACAGGTTCCTTCACATGGTCCCCAGGAAGTGTCTGTACATGTAGGTGTACACATTGGATGATTCATTAATTGATATTGATCATCTAGCATACAATTTCATACAAGGTTTACTATAGCCGTACAACTTAATGTTGTTCATATACATCCACAGTCGTCTGGACATCAATCCGCAGGTCAAAATGCCTCAACTGTTGTCGGGGTCACTGCTACTGTCGCAATCACAGCAAAGGGAACAATCTGTATGGGGAAATGAGAGAGTAAAAGAACCAGACTCGAAAATGCGGAAAAAAGCTTTTTGGTCATGAAGGTGAAAAAAATAAAAAATACACACTCGTGCAACTTATCTATATACAAAAAATATTACCTTGTCAAATTTTTGGCTACAAAAAAAAAGATCCCCATAATAGTTTTTTCTCTTCTCCTCACCGATGTCACGCAAAATAGCTGCCACCTCAATATCCTCTTGCAAACACATCAAAAAAAAACTATACTGATACTCGTGATTTATTTTTTTCTGACCTATGACAGCGCTTCCTTCATCGTTTCTTCAGCTACTTTCTCGTATGGGTCGATCATCAAACGATATCATAGCATATGAACAAAGCTTCCGTCAATCTCTCCCCAAATCATGATTCCCTCTCACGGCTCGCTGTGGCAGTCAGTGGCACTCTTTTTTTCCTTGACGACAACGACAGCAATGACCATTCCAACTTCCCAATTCTCGATATATTGAGAGAGACGATCGTACGATCCCCTTAGGTCTCACATGGCAGCACAAATATGGACTGTGGTATAGTCAAGAATATGCTGCAAGCATCCCTGCACAGATTCTCCCTGTCAAAAAAGGCGATAGAATTCTTGATATGTGTGCATCTCCCTGAGGTAAAACAATCCAAATCCTCAATCGTCTCCATGAATGTGGCTGAGGAGAAATCATTGCCAATGAGCCAGATCGTCAGCGTTTGACTGTTTTACGTGACTCACTTCTTCGTATCTGACTGCCTCATCGATTTCTCCTCAGTAAACTTGGTCAAGCAATCACCAATGACGATATAGGATGATATGTCGATAGCATCATTCTCGATGCTCCATGTTCATGAGAAGGGACGGCTTTCAAATCCCAATCAGCCCTGCTTTTTTGGCGTAGAGAAGATATCAATAATATCGTAGGGCTCCAAAAACAACTAATTACCAACGCACTCTCCCTCCTCAAACCATGATGACGATTGGTATATAGTACCTGCACAATTAATCCATACGAAAATGAGGGCATTGTAGATTGGATGATCCAAACCTATGGTGACCAACTGTCCCTTGAGTCTCTTTCATTGCCCAATACAGATCCAGGATGTCTCTCATGGGGAGAAGAATCTGACTGACGAACGTCGTATGCAGATCGCTGCATTCGCTGTCTCCCTCATCGTCACGGAACAGGATGATTTTTTGTTGCATTATGGAGAAAAAACAATACACATCTCTACACACAAAAACCACTCCCCGCATGATGACACAAACATGATACAGCTCTCACAGAGTTATTTGCGTATTTTGGATATCAATGAGCCAAACCTGATCATCTCTTGTCTATCGACGACATAATCGCTTACGGCTACTCAGCACATTCATCTATTCCTCTCGCAAAAAAGGTGCATACCCACTACATTCCTCTTCATGGGTTTGCACAACTCTATGGTCACGCATGTACAGATCACTGTATTGACATTGATAATCATCGTTATCAAGAACTCGTCACAACAGGAAGAACAGATAATAGAGAATGATATCAAGGTCGATACATTCTCCGTCGTGCGTGATGCGGACTCACCGTCGTCAAATGTGTCTGATGAGATATGAAAGGGAAACTTCCGCAACGAAAATAGAGAAAACCTACCATACTCATCCATCATGTCCGTCTCTTTTTTTTCTCTCATTTTTATTGTTTTTTTCTCTCCTATGAACCCTTACGAAAAACTCTGTTGAGTAGGATATAAAGATCGTGCCCCTCTCGCATTTCTCGATCATCTTTTCACCAAGATTGATGAACATATTGGGCGATGATGAAGAGTATTAATCCTTACTCTTACCAAAAAATCATCAGAAGAAATTACTAATTTTTTCTTGAGTAAAGGATACAAAGCATTTTATTTGCATAGTGAAATTGATACTCTCAAACGTTGGGATATCTTGAAAAACCTCAGAAATGGAACAATCGATATCTTGGTGGGAATAAATTTATTGAGAGAAGGAATTGATCTTCCCGAAGTGAGTCTAATTGCAGTACTTGATGCAGACAAAGAATGATTTTTGAGATCCAAAACATCCTTAATCCAAATTATTGGGCGCGCAGCGAGAAATCCTCGTGGCGAAGTTATTTTGTATGCAGATACATTTACATGATCAATTATCGAGTCAATCCACGAAACCCAAAGAAGAAGACATATCCAAGAAGCATATAACCGTCAACATGGAATCGAACCTATGCAAGCTATTTCAAATATCAAAAATCTCGAAACAGTCAAAAATGACGACAACCTAACGCAAAACTTTGCAGCACCTACAAACCATCATACAACAAAAAAACTCAAACGTATGACAGCAAAAGAAAAAAACCTCATCCATGATGACCTCAAAAAACAACTAAATGAAGCGATACAAACACGAGATTTTGAACGTGCAGTGATAATTAGAGACCAAATCAAAGCTCTCGTTGGTAACGATGAATCCTAAAAAAACAATTTTTGGTGCAAAAGGCGCCATTTAAGCTCAATAAGATACTTCCATTCCTCTGAAGCAGGACGATACGTAATAGTGGTCTGTGCAAGAGGCAAGACAGCTCATGATATTGATTCTGTATTGGGAAGGTCTTCCTGTGTTGTCGCACCAAACACCACCACAACCTCTCATGGCAAATATCTTCCATTCTCATGACCCAAAAAATACGGAGAAAAGTCTGACAACAAGTAAGGTTCCATAAATCTTTGCGTGTACGCAATTTGTTCTTGCAGTGTTGCATATTTGATCTTTTCTGTTTGAATAGTATTGGTCAAAATGAGATAGTTATTGAGTGTCTTAATAATCGTAAACATAAAAAAAATATTGAAAAAAAAGAGTAGATAGACCAATGTCCTCTTATATGTTTCAAAAAATTTTTGTAGTGTCTGCACGATGATACAAAACAAAAAAAATAAAAATCTACCAGGCTTCTGTCAAAATATGAGATCACCCACGTTGCACAATCAAATTCTTCAACGATTGAACAACAGGGCGAGATCAACACACATATCGCTCGGTCTCGGATGTCACATCAAGGGCATCCAAAAAATCGCTAATACGTCCCTGCGACCACCAAGGTCAATCTCCTACCTCACGTGACAAACAAAGTCTTTTTTTTTTCGTAGGATTATCTTCAAAAAAAGAGCGCAAAAATGGATATAGAGCATCCTGGGTACGTTCTCCATACAAAAAATATGAATCTGATTTCTGGGGATGTGCGTGATACAAAGCTCGTATTGGTGCAAGTCATGATCATGTTGCTAAAAAAACAGCTGGACGAGAACTTTGTAGCCCAAAATGTCCAAGCGGCATACGCAGATGAACCTCATCACCAATTGCTGCCATACGTACAAATCGATCTGATACTCATCCTTCTCCTTCTCTTTTAATACCAAGTGTCAGTGTTTGATCGCTGATCATCTGAGAAGGCAGAGAAGCGATAGAATACGGATTACTAAGCGGTTTCCCATTGGCTCTTACACGATGAGGAATCGTCACGAAAACAAATTGTCCAGGTAAAAAATCAATCACACGATCACAGACAAGTGTCACTCGAACACTCTCTCAATCTCATGAATACTGACAATCTCTTATATAAGCACAACAATCGATAAGCATAGAGCCTATAAAATAAAAAACTATTAGTCATAGAAAACATATAGAACTTTTGAAGTATTTTTCAAGCAAAAATTTTTGATAAAAAAAAATTGACCCAGCCAGGAGTCGAACCTGGATCTCAGTCTTCGCAGGACTGTGTCCTATCCATTGAACGACAGGATCAAAAAACAACATACAACAAGAATATGTTAGACAAGATCAATATGATCTGGTGCATCATCAGATGGATGTTTTGGTTGAACAACCTTAGATTGATCTTGGTTAAGATGACGCTCAAGATCCTCATTTACTCACGAAAAAAAAAGAGCTAAATCTGCTACTTTTGCACTTCACTGCTTAAAAAGATAATAGTACCTTGATAACTCAGATACCACATTAGCAAGATCTCAATGTTTTTTGGTACTAGTGAGAACTGACTCTTTGAGAATGGCATTTTGTGCACGCAATTCATCATTTTCTTTGTGCAACTGTGTCACTTGTGATGTCAATGTAGCATTTGTTTCTCTCAATGACAGGACAATTCCTCTATCTTGAAACCTAAAATAAAAGAATGCATATCAACATCATAGTCCAAGAAAAAACGAAAGCATTATTCGAGCAACCATGAAGAGACAACATGATACAAAAAAAAACGGATATGCAAAACATGTTTCCATACCCGCTTAAAAAAAATAGTTATTTAGACTTTCTTACTGCAGCTTTAAATTCACTTCCTACCTTAAATGTAGCAACATTCATTGCTGGGATTTTGATTTTTTGTGAAGGATTTTGTGGATTTACACCTGTTTTTGCTTCTCTTCTACTTCTAGCAAATGTCCCAAATCCTTGGATTCTTACTGCATCACCTTTTGCAACTGAATCAACAACAACACTAATAAAACCATTAAGCATGTCAGATGCAGCTTTTTTTGAAACATTAAGCATTTGAGCTAATTTAGCAATAAGTTCAGTTTTGTTCATGGAAATAAGAAAAAAAGAAATAAAAAAAATACCAGCATTCAACAGTGGGTTTATAGCTATTTTTTTTTATTTTGCAAGAGAATATAAGGAAAATCAACGACAATCGTCCATTACTTAAGACAAAAAAAATCCTAAAAAAAACGCTAAAACAAGGTGATACCTATAAAAAAATACAAGACAAATCCATAGAAAAACGATAGCAACTATTGTACTTTTGACCAGCTAATCATACTTTTTTTCTATCATACAAAAGACATTTTCCAAATTTATGAATAAATAAAACATCTAGCTAAATTCATAACAACAATTAAAAATAATGCTACATATATTAATAATATATATTAACAAATAAACCGATACAAACCACTATTACATAACACAGTCAACAGTCCATCACCATGAGGCACAGAGCAACGCCTCATGGACAGGATCAATCCATGGAGATCTTCTACGAACATAATACTCATTCCGTGGATAATAAACAACAATATGACGAACCCACCACCAATCACGAAACAAGCCTGCACCCGTTGTCAGAATAATAGATTTCTTACCTGCACATAGTTCTTTATAGACGGTTCCCTGGGTAGATTCAGACAACGATGGCGTCAACAC
Organism: Candidatus Absconditabacterales bacterium; assembly: GCA_025057375.1. Taxonomy (GTDB): domain Bacteria; phylum Patescibacteriota; class Gracilibacteria; order Absconditabacterales; family Absconditicoccaceae; genus JANWWO01. Next base: position 8,018 of record JANWWO010000010.1, read on the forward strand.
AACACAGGCAGGGTGATGAACCAAATCTCCCATAACAGAATACATAATCCATTGATTGGGAAATAAAAGAAGCTGTTGTCAAGAATACTCAGAGCATACAAAAGGTTTTCCCTCGAAATCAGTAATATGATTACACGATTGAAGAGACTTTGGGAGACGATGTAATGATGATAACTTTTTTGTTTTTTTATCATCAATCAATCCTACAATATCATCAACCGAAGAAGGATAATGAAACAACGAAAAAAGTGACACAAACGAAGTATACCAACGGAAAACCATTCCTACCATCCAATCAATAGTATGAGAAGATACAAGACGACCCAGTACATGCCACTGATCATCCGCCTCACGACACTCACCACCAAAACGAGCCAGACGTTTATCATCTCAGAGCACAAGCCACACTGTCACACCATGACATAAAACCATTCACTGTACCAATTTCGTCTTGCAATTACTTAAAAAAAGTATATTATCACGTCAATTTTTGACGCCTATTTGTACACAATACATTCCCTATAGATATAATAAAAAACGCCTATCGTGAAGAATATACATACATCACAATTTTCTTCGCATAGTATACATCTTTTTTCTATTTTCACTTCATATATTCTTTATATTAATTATTCTTTTTCTTTATATTAATGGTTCTTTATACTAATAATCATATGTCATCACTTCTTTGTTGCCTTGCTCCGATGGACTGATTTACTGATGCAGCATGTCGTTCAATATTTTTTCGCATACGAAAACAATACGGAAATCACACAAAAACGCAATATAAAATGCGAACAGAATTTATGAATGCAGATGGGTATCTCAGACAACCCTCGAGAATTGTCCATCATCTCCTTTCATGCTCCGACACACCTTACCCTATTGTCCAAATTTACGGAGGGAACAGAGAAACACTTGTAGAGGCGTGTCATGATATCTGTCGCAAGTACCCTTTTTTTCCAGGGATTGAGCTCAATATTTGATGCCCGTCTCCAAGCGTCATGAGCTGTGAGGCGGGAGCTGGGATGATGAAAGATAAAGCCAAGACGCTGGAAACAGTAAAACAGATGAGCGAAGCATGTGCTACATATGGGATGCCCTTTTCTATCAAAACCAGACTTGGACTGACGAGCAATGATAAACAAGATCAAATCGATTTTATCCATCGTGCAGTTCCTTATTGTTCGATGATTTCTGTGCATGCCAGGACATTCAAACAGGGACATAGTGGAGACGTCGATCGAGAGACCCTATATCAAATCAAAGAGCACTTTGGTGATACAATAACCTTGATCGGTAATGGTGGCATCACCTCACGAGACGATATGCGATCCAAAGCAAAAAATCTGGATGGTATAATGATCGCCCAAGCTGCGATTGCCAATCCTTGGATTTTTACTCCCCATATCCCAACCCCACAGGACAGATACGATATCATCAAAGATCATTTTCTTTTGATGCTTGGGCAAGAACACTGGATGAATGAACAAAAAAAAATCTTGACCGACGACCCCACAAGCGTTTTGATGATGCCTTCAACAGATGAATTGCGTTCACGTTGAGTTGCCGTCAAACAATCGTATGCTGACCAAAAACTTTTTTCTGTCCTCGAATATCGTAAGCATCTCTTTGGGTATCTCAAAACACTGGTATGAGCAAAAGATCTCAAAGTCAAACTTGCAACCATCACTGATCCAAATCACGTCAGCGATGCACTTGATGAGTTTTTTTGCAAATTGAGCGTCATAGAAATGAATCTGTCTAATCGTTGAGAATCACCTATCAAAAAAATACTGCATCGTTCTACGAACCTATCCCACACGCAATATAGCAATCAAAAGCATCCACATCACTTCCGTATACATCTCCATGAAAGCTCATCTTATACAGAAACAGACACCTCATTATAGCAAAATTATAGCAAACATTATCATCTTTCATACTTTTTACTTTCTCTCTCACTGCATGAACCAACAACCCACTGCGCCACAAACACCGTCACACACACGTCCTTCCATAGTCTCATTACCGAAACGATGATATATTGGCATTGGTTTGGTCATGATGCTCATCATATGATTGTGAATCTGGCGAATGATGAGACCTTCACCATTTGAGTTGGTGAGTTTTTCTCATGTATCAAATTCTCCCATCCTTCTGAGTTCCAACCCCACCTTGACGTTTAGTTTTTCGCATCATCTTAGTAATCCTGATGCTATCATCATCGAACCAAGCAATGCGGTGAGCGTTTCTCATCAATGATCACATCTCACCATGACCCTAAACGATATTGTCCTCAGAGACGCTCAATCGCTGACAATCACCTTCCCCACGACGCTCAAAGACACAGCGGGACGTCACCTTAGTCAGGATCTTGTTTTTTTCTATTCTGTTTTTGATTTTCTTGAAGTAACCAATATCCCAAGTACACCTTTGGCAATTTGACAGGCACGAACTGTCACGTTTTCTCATCCTGTCCCAGACAATACTTGCCCTATCTCATTCCAGCCCACGATCCAGTGAAAATGCAAAAAAACATCTGCTTTTTCGTATAGTTTTGAGCCTTTGTGGATTGGTCATGATTCGTATTCCTACACTATTTGATTTGATACGCAGACGACAGGAACGATACCAGCAACGCTTCCGACACAACCCACGATCACAACCAGTGACTCTGCTATTGTCATCTCACTACCCACTGAGCTCGATAGTCAGACTATTCATAATAATCTTTCTGTGACGTCAGGAAGTACGCCTGTCGCATTTACTGTCTCAAGCGAAAATAATCTAGTCCATACACTTGCCCTCACTGATGTCACACCATGAACACAAGTCACGGTCACACTCAATGAAATTCCACTTGGTAATGGTAATGAGGTAATGCCGTGAGTCTCCTCCTCATTACCAACGCCCTCATTGATTCAGACAATCAAACAAGATAGAGACTGACGAGGCTGGATGGAAGAATTGTGTGTGACGAGCAACCTTCGTCAACGTCAATCAACACAAGACGAACAGTACCAGCAATCATATACCTACTCTGATTTCTGTTCGACTGATTTGATCATTGATAGACCTCTTACTATCCAGATACATCCCAGTAACATCACAGATATTGTCCTCTCTGATGGTTCCAAAACGTATTGGAAAAGTAGTGATATCCAAGAAACAATGATGATTCCTCTTCAATCTATAAACATCTCACAAGCAACCAAACTATCAATCTCTTTGGTTGCAAACGGAAAAATAGTTCAAACAATCAATCTTCCAATTACACCACAAAAAGCACACATCACTACAGTTGAAAATGTCAACGACATGGTTTGTTTGTATAGTTCCCATAGACTTCGTCGTGATTACCGTCATCAATCATTGACGGTGATATTTTCCAATCCAAAACACACTACACAAACTGATTTTGGATATGAATGATGCCCATCCAAAGATTGACTCGTGTGATACCTAATCCAAACCAAAATGCGACCTAATACTGATTATAGTGTTTCGTTTTCTTGAACAGTTAAAACAGAATTGGGGTATTCTGTACAGATCCCAACGAAAAAACTGTCTCTTACCTCGCCATGATTACAAGACTCTGACCGCAGTGTTTCTCGAAATTATCCTTATACCAGCACCTTCCCATCACACCAAGATCTCCGTGTTCGTTGGACAGCGACCAATAGTACAGAAAGTTGGGTTCATTATTGTATCAAAGAATTTGATCCAAATCGACAACGTTCATGGGATTGATATCAATTTTGAGAAAGCAATGATCCATGTAAAAACCCTGTTTCTGTCCGTATCTCCTCCTCATGAGCACAAGAACCAAATTGGCACAAACCAATGTTACACAGCTTTGTAATCACAACTGATAAACGAAAGTGACTGACCAATCCAGAAATTTGGGTGACAGTTTCATTAAAAGAAACACGAAAAAGCACTGACCAATGGTCACGTTTTGTTCCCACCTCATTGTCAGTATTTGTGGAAGCAAACAGTAATCAAACACTTTGGTTCGTAACAGATTGGGAAGGGAATCCAGCCACCAATCTCAATATTCGTGATGCAAAAACCAATGAACCAATCACGCTCACACCCAAAAAACAATGAGTCCGAACATCTGGACCATTAGCAAATCTTTGGCAATCACCCTTTATTATCTCAGCAGACCAAGGCAACACCATACTTGATGGCAATACGCATACCATGGATCAATGGCAACTTAATTTGTGACGAAGTCCTGATACAAGCTATGAAGATACCTTTGTGTATATATATACTGATAGGCCACTCTATAAACCCAATGATGAAATATTTGTCAAATGAATTGCTCGTGCCTACTGACCCAAAGGTTATACACTCCTGCCCAAAGGAACACGCGGGACTTTGTCATTGATACACAAAGCTTGAGATGGTGAACCAATTTGGCAATGACAAATAACGCTTGATACTCTTAGCTCTTTTTCTTCTCGTATTCGTCTAAACAACGCAAAACATGGAAAATATATGTGGGAATTGACACTAAATGAACGTAATGAATCAAGAATGCGTGTTGGACCAAGTTATGTCCACATTACTGACTATGTCAAACCAAACTTTGAAGTGACGACAACGCTTCCATCGCAATTGATAGGACATCAAACGCTCAATCTCACCTGATTTGCTCGTTTTTACCATGGACTCAATCTTACCAACGCTCCCGTCTCTATCAATGTCATTCGTCAAGAAATAGACTTTTTGCCCAAAGGTTATGATGAGTATAGTTTTGGTGATCCAAGCAGATATTGGTATTGCTGGGCGTGGCAATGATGTGCCAATGATCCTGATTTTGTGCCATGATTTGAAATGCTAACAACAAGAACCAATACAAACGGTCAATTCAGTCAGCGTTTGGATCTTTCTCAGACCAATCCTGCAACTGGAAAAATCTATCTCTATGGCGTTTCTGCAAGTGTCACAGATCCGTTTAATGGTGAAACCGTCATAGGAAATGCAGAAACAATAGTTTATCCAAGTACCACGTTTTTTGGGATCAAAGCACCACGATGGGTGGAGGGTTCCAGAGTGTCGTTTTCTGCTATCGCATTGGATACAAACCACAAACCAAAACCAAATACTACAATAACTGCCCAGCTTGCACGCACACGATGAACTTACGGTTACAAACAGTCACTGGATGGTAATCGATATTATAGTTGGGATATCAAAACAGAAGTCGTCCAAACAGAAAAACTCACAACCAATGATCAATGAACCATCTCTCACGCGTTTACCTTGCCAGCCAATGGAGACGAATGGAGCATCACGCTTTCTGATCCAAATAATCCACAAACACCTGTGACAAGTCATCGCTTTTGGCGTTGGACCAATAATAATCAGACGTTTTCCAACACATCTGTCATCGAGCTCATCACTGACAAAAAAGCGTACAAACCATGAGATACCGCCCAGATTTCGCTTCGTGCACCGATTGACAAAGGAGCTCTTCTTGTTTTGATCCAAAGGGATGAGGAAATTCTTGATCAATGGGTAGAACCATTGACACAATTTGGGCATCAAATCAAACTCCCAATAAAAAACACCTACTGACCCAATGTGTACGTTAAGATTGCCTTGATCGGAACAGATAAAGATCTAGACTATCCCATCTACAGACGATGAGCAACCAATCTCAAAATCGACAGTAGTGACAAACGTCTCACCGTCACTGTCTCTACTGACAAACAAACATATAAACCTAAAGATACTATTCAGACAACAATTCGTGTGACCAATACCCAATGACAACCAGTTGCCAATGCTGATGTGTCTGTTGCTATCGTGGATATGTCTCTCCTTGCGCTCAAAGGAAATCCCAAAAAAAATCCCTACGCCTTTTTCTGGAACGTTGCCAGACCATTGAACACAATGACATTGCGGTCAGTGACGAATCTTTTGGATGCTAATATTTTACTTTCGCAAGATGATGGAGAAAAAGGTGGTGATGGCATTTTGGGCGAGGTAGACCCAAACAGAGTCAGATGAGATTTCCGTGATACTGCACGATGGCAAGCGTCAGCAACAACCAATGCTCAAGGCATTTTGACTATTACTACCCCTCCCCTACCCGACAATCTCACCCAACGACAAATCGAAGCAATCGTCCATACGAATCAAACACAGCTTGGAGCTGGCTACCACGTTTTCTTTTCCAAACAAGATATTAGCGTGATCGACAATCTTCCAAACATTTTCGTCAGTGCAGATAATCTCGTGATCCAACCGAGCATCATCAATAGCACAAACAAACCCAAAACTTTGACGATTGAGTTTTCTGGCTACAACCTCCAAGCACTAGGTGATGTGACCCAAACAGTAACAGTCCCTGCAAACGACCGTACGACCCTTTCTTTTCCTGTGAAAATTCGCCGTCTCACGACACATGAACCTGCTCGATCTCGTGTCCAATTTCTTGTAAAAGAATGAAAGAATGTCATTGACGCAGTCCAGAGAGACATTCCCCTGCTCCCTCATCACGCTGCCCTCACGAGAAATCACAATGGCAATGCTCAGTCGCTGGATGTCACTACACCATCACATCACTGATTTACGCAGATCACTGTCTCGACCAACCCTCTCGCCTCCATCATGCACCTCATTCGTAGTAACGAAGTCAACATTTATGGTTGTTTGGAACAAAAATCATCGGCAGTCTTTCCTCATTTTGTCCGTGCAAGAATCCTCAAAGCATGGTGAAAAGGAGCATACTTTTCCTTTGATCCCAAAGACGAATCCAGCACCACCAGACTCAGTTATAACGAAACCAAGAAGATTCAAGATTTTTTCAATAACCTTGGACAATACCAACAAGAAGACGGATGAATGATCTACTGGCTTGAATATGAGTCTGAAAGTGATCTCAGACTCTCAGCGTTGGTCAAATCATTGATCAGACAAGGAAAAGAGCTAGGATTTACCATCACCTGAATCGATACCAAAAAACTTGATAACTATCTTATTACGACATGGAAAAATATTAGCACTGATTGAAATTATTGAACTACATGGTCAGCACGATCGCCTCGTTTTGATGCTCGTGTTGTTTGAGAGCTTATGATCCTTGATCCATCCCTTGTCCACAGTGCACTTCCCAAAACAATCTCATCACCAGACGATCTCATGCGACGATTGGCAAGTAAACCCAAGGATAGTAAAACAGCGATTTCTCTCATCAACCAATGACTTGAATCCAATGATTATTGGTACAGAGGAATCTGGGCATCACAGGTTTTAGGATATCTTGCACAAAATACTACACTATGGAATGAAACACGCGTAATCCATAGCAAGCTTATGAATATGATTCTCTCAGATACCAAAGATCCACTCAACCGATCAACGTGGATGATTACCGAACTCCTTCTTCATCTCGAACCATACATCATCAAACTCGCACAAGAAAATACTCAGTCAGCATTTTTTTCTCTCAATGGAAAACGTTACGAATTGGGAACAGGCACTCGAGGAAAAGAATTGACGATGAGTCTTCCTTGGACCAAAACATGAGAACAATTGCGTTTTGATTTTGGAGACAAAGGAAAACTCTATTACCTCGTCCAAATGACTCAGTATGTCGAACCACTGAGTCTCAAACCCATTGTCCGTGGCTATGCAATTGAGCAAACCTATTACAATTACGCAGATATTATGGCACGATATCGCAAAACTCCCGAAAATCTCCAAACACTGGAACGTTTGAAACAAGATATTACACCATTGACAGGCACCATTATCCAAGGAACACGTGTTGCAATTTTGACTCATATTTCCAATCCAGCAAACGAACGTCGTCATGTCGCTTTGGATAGTTTCATTCCTTGATGATTTGTCTTGTCCAATCCTAAATTTGTAACATCAGAAAAAATCCCTGATATCTTGTGTAAAAGACTTTTTGGTCAAGAACAAAATCGATGGTATGCTAATCCATGTCAGCCATGGAATGTGACAGAATACCACGATAGCAAGTTCTTTGCTTACAATGCATATCTCAATGCAGGAGAATACTTTTTCTTAACCCTTGCGACCGCACGTCACCCATGAACCTTTGTCATCAAACCAGCTACTGTCTTCTCTTTTTACGAACCGCAACAACGTGGACAAACACAAGGTCAAACCATTACTATCAAAGCAAAATAACATTCGGTCTTGTAATGAAAAAAAAAAGTAAATATACTTTATAATTCCAACACACATAAGAGATTATTTTAGACAACTATACAACTCTATGAAAAAACCAATTATCATCGTTGTCACCTGATGAGTTTTGTCTGGTATCGGTAAAGGCATAACTGCTTCAAGTGTTGGTGCTTTGCTTCGTGCCTGTGGCTATAATGTTTTTATGCAAAAAATGGATGGCTATCTCAATGTCGATGCAGGAACCATCAATCCCTACAAACATGGCGAATGTTTCGTCACTGATGATGGTACCGAAACAGATCTTGATATTGGGCATTATGAGAGATTTATCGATACCAATCTCAATGCTCAAAGTATCTATACCATGGGAAAACTCTATCACGAACTAATTAGTGCAGAAAGAGAAGGTTCATTCCTTGGGCATGATGTGCAAATGATTCCTCATATGTCGAGTTTGATCAAATCCAAAATTATTGATGCAGGTGTCAGCGCTGGCGCCGATTTTCATATTGTAGAAATTGGCGGGACCGTAGGCGATATCGAGAACGAAATCCTTATTGAGTCTGTCAGACAACTCAAGGCAGAACTCCCTCTGGGTCAGGTTCTATTTTTCCATTTGACGTATATTCCTTACCTTCTCGCTTCCAAAGAGCTCAAAACCAAACCTACTCAAAATAGCGTCAAAGATCTCAGAAAAATGGGGATCAATCCCGATATTCTATTTCTCCGTGCTGATTATGATATCTCTGATGAGATTAGACAAAAAGTCAGTATGATGTGTGGTATTCATGATCAGTATGTGATTCCTCTTCCAACACTTCCAAGCATTTATGCTATCCCCAACCATCTTGCCTCTTACAATCTGACCCAAATGATTCATACATTAACCAACCTGTCTGTTCGTGAGCCTATGATGCAGAAATGGACAACACTATGTAATCATATATCCTCAGCAACCATAACTAAACATATTGCGATGGTAGGAAAGTACGGCACACTAGAAGATGCATACTATTCTCTCAATGAATGACTCAAAGTCGCTTGATTTCATTGTGGCTATAATGTGATGCTTCATTTTCTGGATCCGTGAGAAATTTCTCATAGCAATGTTACAACGCTGATGCATGATATGAATGGCATTTGTGTGCCTTGAGGCTTTGGAAAAAGAGGAATTGAAGGAATGATAATTGCTTGTCAGTATGCAAGAGAAAACAACATTCCATATTTGGGGGTATGTCTTGGGTCACAAGTGATGGCAATTGAGTTTGCAAGAAATGTGTTGGGGCTTGAAGATGCTACAAGTGCGGAATTTGATGAAGAATGATTAAGTAATAATCATGTTATCCATTTGATGGAGAACCAAAAACACCAAACCAAAAAATGAGGAACAATGAGACTTGGTTCGTATCCCTGTCATTTGCGTGAGGGGAAAAAAGTCACAGACCTCTATCGTCGTTTTGGTTGGCTATCATCGTGAGCGACGATTGTTCACGAACGTCATCGTCATCGTTATGAATTTAATAATCAATATAGAGATATGTTTGAACAAGCATGATTCGTTTTTTCATGAACAAGTCCAGATGGAACATTGATAGAAATGATGGAACTTCCTGATCATCCTTTTATGCTTGCAACTCAAGCTCATCCAGAATTTCTTTCTAGACCGCTCAATCCACATCCACTCTTTCGCTGATTTATAGAAGCAATCACTATCATGACCAAAAACATATCACCATCATAGTCATTGCGTACACTTTTAGTTCCTTCATCTCACTATGACAGCATCTATACTTACAACACTACGTATCAATATCATCAAATTTTGTATTGGCTGCCTTCTCTTAGGAATCAACTATTATCATGCACAAGCAAGACCTGTCGAATGGGAAACACTCTCATCGTCACTCGGAGTTTTGGTTTCCAAGATTGTGTATATCTGGCATGAACAACAATGACTAGGCACATCCTATCTTCAACGTCAAGAATACATCAAACAAGCACAAGAGCTCAGACTCAGTATTCGCACATCATGTTTTCCTGAGGAAGAAAAAAAAGTCCTTGATGATACCATAACGACCATGCGTCATACATCCGTCCAAGACTTTTGACGCCAACTCTTCTATTTTGCCAATATCTTAACCCAAACAAAAGACCTTCTTGATCAAAATTGCCTCATGATCAATCAAACAACAACTCATACTATCAACTAATCTCTCACATCACCAACCTACTGAATCGCAAAAATGCTGTCATCTGACAGCGATACTACATCCAACATATAGTCTAAGTTTTGTTCCTCAGTGTGTATATCATAATACTACTACAACGGTTGCAACAAAATATACTGATGTGCCCTTCTCAACACGTCTCTCATTGCAGGATAAGTCAATAAGTTAATCGCTTGGGCAAAATCAGCCCACACATAAACACCCATATATCATTCTCCATTGATCAAGCAGACATCATGACATGAACCCAAATACTTCATCAAAAAAAATTTTGTATCCTTTTCGACATGAATATAGGTATCAAAAGTAGATCTCAGCTGGACCAATCAGGCAAATGTCTCAATCACTAAAAATTCTCTCGACAATCATGTTTCCTCTCCTACTTCCCTCAATGCTGCCTGCTCTGGTGTTTCTCATGGTTCCAATTTACCCTTGGGACAAACTCGTTCGATTTTTTTTGATTTTGCTTGTCTTTTTATGAGAAGATACTTTGGTTGATGATTATCCATAATATACACAACTCATCACGCACTCTGGACGACCGGTTTGGTTTTCCTTTTTTTTCATCTACTCATTCGATGAATAAAAGTATAAAAATAGTTAAGCCATCAACGAAAGGACAGCAGCATAGCTTGTACATGCACCTGTTGCTCATCACGGTGAACGAGCCTGTGAAATTACATCTAATAATAAATATTTTACAGCATTTTGCAAGTCTTTCTCTGCATCAGAAGACAAAGCATACTTTTCTACAAGCCTAGAGCAAACGATTTCTTGAACATGAGAGAGATTTTCTGGTTGCGTCATAAGAGAACCAATAGACTTCTCTAACTCATTCTTCCAGTCATGAGGACTAGATGACTCACGAGACTCTGCAGACGCTGACTGACGACTGACCTCCAATGCCATATGTGCGAGATCAACACGATTACGATCAATAATCATAGTCAGTGCTTCTTTTTTTTCACTATATTCTTGTTCTGTAAGCTTATTCAGTGCGTTTTCATAGCATTCACGAATAATCGGACCCAATAATCATGCTGTCAAAGCGTTAGCTTTGAGACTATCACGAAGTTCCTCCCATCATGGGAATGATCACTGCTCAGTAAGTAAAGAAATAAAAGAACGAAGAAAATTCTTAACATCGTCAAGTGTGTGGAAGTTATTCACCTGAGCCAGGAGAACATCAACACGATCATCACTATGCCCCTGTGACGTCCCATCATTTCCCTGCCCTGACGTGTATCATCACTGTCCAGCAGCGTTGTTCATGATTTGTCTTGTGCGTACCAAAAGATCTGATAAATCTCCGGCTAATTGTATTATCTCTTCTTGCTGTCTTGTATGTTCTTGCAACTGCGTAAGAGAATCTGTGGTATCAGCAACAGTTTCAGACTCTTGCTCAGGTCAGGTCTGTTTGGGGTCATCCTTGTCCCTAGAGTCGCCCCCTCCTCATAACTCAATGTATAAAATACGCCATACCATACACTATCCATAGACAAAATAAAAGCTCTAGTCTCAAGTATATCTACGAATCAAACAGAATGCAAAAAATTGACATCATTAATGTGTTTCATGACGAATAAATCACAATCTCAGTAAACGCATCATACATTCAAAACGTTTTCTATGATCAGGATGCTGCGCAATAGCATCCACGAGTGCCTCATTACTCTTAAAGTTACCCAATGCACACAGATGAAATAATGCGAGCATCAAACGTTCATCAGCAGACTTCATAGTAGGGAATTGTGGGTAAATTGTCTGTGTTTTGATAAACTTTTTGACAGCAGGTCTGTCTATATACTCTCTAAGCAAAGAAAGATAAGCAGAGATTTGAAGATCAGGGGTGGTAAGAAAATACTGGATACTCTGTCCACGAGCAATATGAGGAATATAAGTAAACAACACTTGAGTTATTCACAATGAGTGTGCTGGAAGATCGATAACATTGTAGTTGATCGAAGCAGCAAAAAAATTCTTGATATCTTGATGTCATGACTCATAAGCAATCATAGCGACCAAAAAAGGAACCACCCACTCATGAGGCTGTCATCACGATCTAAGTTCATGTTCAAAATCATGAAATACTGACAACAAGGATGATCAGGAAATATGTCTATATTTGTAGGGAGACGAACGAAACGTCTCTACGGGATCTACTGACATATTCTCAGTAGAAAGAAAGGGATATCCTGCAAGACCATCTCAAGTAGGAAGAAGGCCCCACCTGAAATCTCAGGTCGTCATAATCTGAAGAAACAATCACATAAAGGCTGTCGGTGGATATTTTTTTTGTTGTCGATATAGACATAACTCTCCAAAAAACTTTTGGATACAAGTAAATATAATCTTTTTAATAGCTGGCTGTTGGACAATATTGTAATCAATAAGCAGTCAAAATATTTTGGTATGAGAAAAATTTGGTAGCACAATCGGCAAGTCATCAGGATGATCATACATACAGTGTGCAAACAATAAGGGATGGATAATTGGTAGAACATCGTTGATAAACTCCTCGGGCAGAATATAAGATTCATACGACTGATGCAATAATCAAGCATGACGTGTTAGTGCCTGTAAAACAGTAGCGTACATTTCATCTGTCATAATTCCCTTGGTCATAGCGATAAGGATACACAAGCTTTTCGATCTCGTCTTTAGACATGAAAGAAACTCATGGCGTATCAAGCATCCGAAGAATTCTATACAAACGACGCCAATGTATCCAACCTAATGGAATAACAAAAGAGTCAAAGAGCAACGACTCTGTCTGAAGATAAGAAAAAAATTGTGGATGTTGGTACAAATAACGTCTTTCCTCAAATGTTGTTTCCAAAAAAACTGTGGAAATTTTTGACACAATACGAATATCTCTGTGTCAGTTCGCTGATCAAACTGGCGACGATCAATCGTATACAATCCATAACGTTTAAGGTCTCCTGGATACATTCATGCTTTCAAAAATTTTGCATCCATAGTAAATACACGATGAGAAATCGACATTATATGAGCGTTACTCATAACTACAAGGCTATCAAGATAGGAATTGAGCCTTGGGAAAGGCAACGAATCTCTCTCACGACACAACGTGCATCTTTTCAACATATCACTTTGAGATAGTAACCTATAATCTATTGATTGTTGCTTTATCCACATTGTTACTGAAGACATTGCCAATAATCATGATATCGATAATCCTCAAAACAATAAGCACGCAATCAAAACACGGAGACCTGAAAGAGAAGAAGAGGGAAAAAAACGTGGTTTTGAGAGCGGGGTCTATTAACGATAGTCATCATAGTGTATAGATAAAAAACGTTACGATATAAATTATTTTTTTTATGAAAATCAATATAAAGAGAGAAAAATGTCAATAATAATATAATAAGTGAGAAAGACAAGATCTGGATACTATAACTAACAAGGTATATTTTTTCTCTTGATTTTCTCCCAAAAAGCACTATAAGACAGTGAGTGATATTTTATTTTTTTGTATACTATGACAGTAACTGATAACACACTTAATACTGATAACACACTTAATACTGATAATACACTCAATACATCCTCATATCCATGAGACGAAACAAGATCTCCACAAGAGCAATCTTCACAAGAACAGCGTCTCACTGAACAGCTCATCAAACTCCAAAAAGACTATGCTGATCTCCAAGAAATCTGCAAAAAAGCACAAAATGATTATATTATGCTCAAACTCGATTTTGATCAGTACCAAAATCGTATGGAAGTCGCAAAGCAGGATCACAAAATCCAGACACTCATTGATGTCGTAAAAAAATTTCTGCCTTTTATTGATTGATTGGAAAAATCACTTGCTACAGTAAAAGACTCAGAAGATAATCCTCTTGTAAAAGGTGTAAAGATGACCTATGACAACTTTTTGACCGTTTTAGCAGGACTGATGATTTTCCCCATTGATACAACACTTCCTCTTGATTCCCTTCTTCATGAACCAGTGGGGACAGTACCCGTCACCGATGAAAAGCAAAAATGACAAATCATTTCATGTGTCCAAACATGATTTGTTTATCGTAATGACCAGACAATCAAAGTTATCCAAACAGCAAAAGTCATCGTAGGAGCATAAACCAGTCGCTGTGAAGTAATAAGTAATAACATAAGGAAGACAGTAGTCTTCCAATTTTTTATTCTTTTCTCACCATGATAACCCTTTCTCATGTTTCCAAATCATTTATAGTCAATGAAGAAACACTTACACTCTATCGTGATCTCAATCGAATCATCAATGATGGTGAGTTTGTCTGCATCATGTGACCAAGTGGAAGTGGTAAATCAACACTTTTCAATATTTGTGCAGGATTGGATACCCCAACATCAGGAACAGTAACGATCGATGGGATAACAATTTCTGATCTCTCTCCTGACCAACGTGCAGAACGAAGAGCTCAGTCAGTCTGATTTATTTTTCAACAATTTCGTTTGGTTCCACACCTCACCGTAGAAGAAAATATTGATCTTGCTGTTGATTTAATCTGAGCTCCCAGAAGATTTGCAACAAAAGATCTCCTCACAATGGTCTGACTTGGTCCCAAGATCAACTCATATCCCAGTGATCTGAGTGGAGGAGAACAACAAAGAGTCGGTATCGCAAGAGCTGTTGTCGCTAACAAAAAATATCTCTTTGCTGACGAGCCTACAGCAAGCCTGGACCTAAAAAATGCTCATCGTATCATGGATCTTATTACTGACTTACACAAAAAACTTGGACTGACCGTGTTGATGATTACCCATGATCACGCAATGGCTCGTTATGCCCAAACAGTCTATGAAATCGTTGATGAAACAATAAAACAAAAACATGATAACTAAGAGTTCTGTGCTTTATCTCTCCTCCACCCATGATCTCCTCACTCCGTATCATCCTCAAAACCTCACCCTCTCGTTTGTTACGAAGTTTCCTGATAAGCATCGTTTCAACCATCATCATTGGTGTCGGCGCATCACTTTTTCAAGGCGTAAGAAATGATATCGATGCTGGTTTGGATAGTCTCGTTCGTGGAGATCGAGAGCTCGACCAAAACACACCCTTTTCTCAAGAACAAATCGATCGATTGGTAAATCATCCTGATATCACATGAGTATACCCCGTCATCTCACTTCTGACAACGTGACTTCCTACCGAAGGAATTTTTTCTGGACAAACACGTCTCATGCGTTTGGAATGATGGACACAAGAAGGAATTGACCGTTTTTTTCCTTGAATAGGAATAATCGATAATAATACACTTGCTATCCCACAAGAAACCGCCGACCAACGAAATGCAAAAACCATCCTCATTGCGGGAGAAAAAAAAACCATTCTGACATATTCATGAACTGTAGGACTCCAAAGTTTTAATCCTGGAACAAACGGACGTTTTGGCATTGTACCATTTACATGGCTACAACAAACACCATTGCTAGGAACAGGAACCAGAGCTGATTATGAAATTGTACTCGAATCACGCAACCCACGCTTGGAACAAATCATAGAAGATGAACCATTGTTTGCTGGTGTCGATATCGATAATGTGCGTGACGATCAGCAAAGCGCACAAGATCGTATTCGCTTAATCACGATTTTTTTGGCATTGATATGACTATTTGTTATTGTAATTTTTGTCTTAGTGCAGTATTTTTTATGGGAACAACGATATCATGATTGTGAACCATTGGGACAAATATTGTTTGCACTTGGGAAAAAGCAGCAGCGATGGTATAGCCATATCTCCTTTATTATCATTGCTACCACTCTCATCGCTCATACAATCGGCATTGCCATTTTGCAGCCAGTCATCACCTTTATCATCCAAGAACCAAGCATTATCCATGCATTTTCTACTGAATGGCCATTAATCTTTTTGTGGTCATGGTTGTGTAGTATGGTCCCCGGGTTTACGAGGATCCTTCCCAAACAACACTATTTCTTCAGCAATATTACCTTAGTCCTCGTCAGTTGGTGAGCATTGACATTGTTTATCCCAGGACGACGAAACGCTGGACAAACATTACTAGTTGCCTGTGGTGTTGTTATCAGTCTTCGACTCTGCGTCAGTTTGCTTTTTTCTTTTCTCAAGACACAAGCAGAAAAAATAAAAAAACACTCATTTGCTCGATTTGATGCAATCAGACTTATGCGAAAGCCATGATTTTTTGGAATTCCTTTGGTAGGAACACTCACGATCCTTATCACGGTTTCAGTCCTTAGTATCGTTTTGATCCGTTCGATCAAAACATCAATCCAACCATGATCTCTCCCTGATCTTGTTGCTATCAATCTAAGTTCTGGCGATCTTGCAACAATCACATCTTTACAAACAACAGGATTGACAATCTATGATCGTATTGGCGTCAGAATTGTTGCAATCAACAACATACCACTACTTGATTACCTTGAACGTCGCAATGAAGACTTCGGAAGACGTCGTTTCACGAGAGAATTTAATACTACAACGACTCTTTTAGCCGACCCGGTCATCGCATGACGTCAAGCAACCAACCCTGGCGATATTTCACTCGACGCAGATTTTGCTCGCGATTTGGGCGTAAAAATTGGTGATATAATACGTGTGAGTGTCTTTGGATCGGAACTTGATCTCCATATCGTCTGACTCCGCAAACGCAATCCTGATAATTGATTCTTTTTTTATCTCCAACTCAATAGAGAAGAATTTGATCCTGTACCCAAAACATACTTTGCGGCCCTTATCGCTCCAGATACAACACAAAGAAGAGCACTCCAAACCCAACTTGCCCAACGTATTCCTGGCGTGACAATTATCGATACAGTCGCTATTAGAGAATCAATTTTAGTCGTTATCAGAGAATTTGATCGTGCACTAGGTGGTCTAGCAGCAGTGATCTCATGAGTCGTCAGTCTTGGTATCATCGTTGTAGGATTGACAATTTGGTGACGTTTGCGTCCGTTGGGACTTCTTTATAATATCCTCTGAACAAAAGTATGATATATGCCAAGACTTGGGCAAAAATATGGAATAGGACTGATGCTAGTAAGCGTCGGATTTGGGTTAATGATCATCCTGTGAGTAATGATTTGGCTCTGGCGACAATTCCCTTTGCTGAAACTGCAATGGTTGCCGGTGTGAATGTTGCTGGGTATTCTCATTCTTGTGGGCTGAACAATACCAATCGTAAGACAAGATTAAGAACATATACTTAGGACAAGGCATTGCGTATTCTTTCGCCAATATCTCTTAAAGTAAGCTCCCCTGTCTTTGATCAGTTTAGTTTCGCAAGCTTCTGAGCATTGGGGCGTCAGTCAAAAATATTAAAGGATGGATTACGCACTTCCCCAGTATTGGGATCAATCGCTCATTGATGAATCGCATGCTGGACATATCATACACCAAAGCCACATACATACAAAACTGCTGGATCTGTTATTCTTTGTAATCATACAGATTTCAGCACTTTTTTTATATAGATAAACCGTCGATCAAGTTGCTGTGTCGCACTCATATTCTGATATTCCTCAAAGCTTGTTGATGGATCTATTGTTATCAAAGCCATGAGTGAAGCAGGCAAATCAGCGTTTTCTTTTGATGTTTGAGATAATTCTGTAAATGTTCACTGCGTGATCTGTGCCAACCCTGATGCTGTTTGTCACGGAGAGGTATTTTTTGCACGCGGATTAATGCTTGACTCATTATAAAACTTGGCTAGAACATGGAAAGGATTAAGTCACAAATACTGTGCCATTGCATAGAGTTTGGGCAAAAACGTCTCTTGATCGGGTAATTTTTTGATACATTTTGATATGTTTTTATAACGTCTAAGATCTTTAAGAAATATATCATACCCATGCATCGTATCAGAACTTTTTTCTTTTGATGACTGAGCGTCAATCATGCCCGGTACATTCCCATCTCATCATAGATGTTGTGGATCATGAGACGGTTGTTCTTTCTGACTGCTTGGCATCGGCACATCTGAGGAAGGGGGTAAGAAATCAGATGATTGCGTTTCATAAGAACGATTATACTTCTCAATCAATGCATTCGCTTCATCCTGGAGTGATTTGCTTCATAATCATCACGACTGTGCAATTTGCCTCTGTAGTGTCTCTGCTTCTTGACGCATAGATGCAATCACTGCTTTTTGAGTAATGGTTTTGAGTGCATTCTCCATCTGCTCTTGTCTCAATGCATCCAACGTACCCATCAATCATCAAACACTATATAAAACGATCACCCTAAGTATACGAATTTTCATCCTCAGTGCAAATTTTTGACTTGCTTTTTCTCTTTTTTTTCGCTATAGTGATATATAATTTATTTTCTTTCTCACGTATGAAAAAACTTCTCATTGTCGCTCATCCAAACACGAATGGCCATGCGTATATGCTCGCACATGCCTTTGAAACAGAAAGCATACAAGCCTGACATGAGGTAGACCGTATTGATCTGTATGCTCCTGATTACCGTCAAGATTATCTTGTTTTTCCTGGTGATCCAGATCCCAAGCAGGCGTTGATGCATAAAAAAATTTCTCGAGCCGATGAATTGGTTTTTTTCTTCCCTATTTGGTGGTTTGATTGTCCTGCCATTCTCAAAAATTGGTTTGACGTCAACTTTTCGAGCTGATTTGCCTTCAAATACAAAAAATGATCACTGACCCCGTACAAACTACTGACATGAAAATCAGCGAGGATCATCGCAACAGCGTGAGGACCTACCTGGCTTTATTATACATTGGGAGCAACCTTATGGATCAACTTTGCTATAGGAAGACTCGGATATTGTGGTATCACACTTCGCTCATACACAGTCTTTGGGTCAATTCATCAATGAATGGACAAACATAAGGAAGCAGACATCAAAGAAAAAGTAAAAAAAATTGCTCTTAGATAAGAAAACAAGGGAATTGTATCAATTGTTTATTTTCTTATGTATCATGCTCACTACTATTTCATTGTCATCTGATCTGATTAGTGAAAAAGAAATAATCAATAGCCTCCTCATGAGAGACCTGGATCAAAAATTTGTGTATTTTGGTGATTGAGCAAAAAAGTTTTATGATGTGAGAAAAAACAAAGACCTCGTGTGAGATATGAAAGCAATCTCATATGATGAATATGCGCATTTTTGGGGTAATACTATCCTTTCATGAGTAGATGAATGTATTATTGTCTCATTGGGTGTATGAAATGCTGAATTTCAATCTTATATCCTCAAACCATTTGCATGAAAAAAAAAGATCACTCTCACTGCTGTTGATGCATGTGAAGATATGATCATAATGGCTAAAAAAAATCTGAGACCACTTGCATGACTTTTTACCATTATTCTTATTCACTGAGATTTCTCATCTCGCGATTTTCATCAACGGTTAAAACTATCAATCTTCTTCGTACACTTATGCGTCCATGAAGATTTGGTATGGCTTGATATTGTCATGAGAGAAGGAACAAAAAATAGCGAACTTGCCAAAGATTTTCAGAGATATGAATCGCTCATAATATCTCCCGAAAGTACAGCATTTGCAATGAGTTTCCTTGAAACATTGGACATCAATAGAAGTGACTGAAGACAATGATTATTTACCCACAGACTAGATGTCCTCAAATGTATCATGTTTGAAAAATTTTTTAGTGTTGAACAAAAAAACACTCTCACTATGACATCACACACTCATTTTTGTGCCCTGAGATAAAATAACCTTAATTAAGGTATATGCATATGATCCAGACTATCTTATACAATACTTTGATAATAATGAATTCCGTCCTCTCCAACATCATGTCAAAGAAAAAACATGACACTTTCTCTTCCAAAAAATATAGATCATTATCAAAAACAGACGATTTTTTATTACTCTCCTCATCTCAATGCAACAAATATGACTACTTCTCAGCACATTTTTGCTTCTGATACCAATCATTTCGTATGCATCTGATTGGACAATTGATCCATGATTTACAGCAAATCCATGAGCTGAATGATCTCCACGTCGCATTCGTTCCCTCGCATCAGATACGCAAGGATACATCATTATCGGTGGAGATTTTTTTCGCTACAATGGCATAGCCAATACCTGAATTATCAAGATTGATGCACAAGGAACAGTCCTCTCCTGATTTCTTGTATGAGAATGATTTGATAATGTCGTTGAAGTCGTCAAAACAGATAGCCAGGATCGTATCTATGTTGGAGGAGATTTTTCATCATATCATGGAGAAACAGTCTCTCGCCTAATTCGTCTTCTCCCAGATGGAACACGCGATACGAGTTTCTCTGTATCAGTCAATAATAGAATTCATTCACTTCTAATTGATGAAACTAACAACCATATCTATATTGGTTGACGATTTTCTCAAGTCCAATGACAACCAAGAAATAGAATCGCAAGGCTGTTTCTTGACGGCACACTTGATACAAGTTTTGATCCATGAGTATGACCAAATAGTACCGTAAGATGAATCGCATGAGGCCCAAATAATACAATTTATATTGTTGGAAGGTTTACAACAATTGGAGGCGTATCTCGTTGATGAGTGGCACGTCTTGTATCAGGCTGATCGCTAGATCTCAGCTTTGATCCATGATCGTGAGTAGCATGATGAGTTCCCAATGTGCACGATATAGCAAGTCTTCCCGATGGCAGTATAGTAATATGAGGAGATTTTGTTACCTACCAAGGAGTGCCAGTTAATGGAGCAGTATGGATCAATCCTAATGGTTCAATCAGACATACAATTGTATCATGAGAACCAGTAAGAACATACAATGCGGTCATTGTACAACCAGATGAAAGTATCGTTATCTGATGAGAATGATGAATTTTTCTTCGTTTTGATCGTCATGGTATTCGTGATACACCAACAACACAAACAGCATCATCAATTATCCATTCGCTCATGTACTATCAACCTACCCATTCTCTCTATGGCGGATGAGTTTTCGCAACCCATAATGGCCAGACAAGAAGATGAGTGACGAGTATTCTCCAGTCGCCAAGACGAGATAGTCGTCCAGATTGATTGGTATTTAACGAAACCTTTGCTACAACTCCATGAATTGTCGAATCTCCATCTCTCACAGTGGGATGAATCACAACATGAATTACTGTCACGGTCTCTACTTGATGTGAGATATCACTCAATAATGATACTTTTGATACCGGACCTCGCTATCGGATCCAACACAATGATATAATCAAGATACGCACCATCATACAAGATTACGCTATGCAGAGAGTTTGTGTCATTACATGAGGTCTCACTGTATGAGTACGAACTTGAATCGTGTGAAGTTTTTTAGATATTATATGGTCATGATGAAGTACCCAACTACTCAATTCCTGACACACTATCATTACATGACGAATACTCGCTACATGACAATGGAATATCTCTTCACCAGATAATTGGCAAATAGCAAGTAATTCATGAACTTTTGGTAGTATGGCAAGTGTATCGTCATGAGACATCATCATCCTCTCATGACATCTTCTCTGACCAACAATACTTCTCATGACATGAACAACATGATGGCAAACACAACCGTTGACGATATCACTAGCACTTTCTACTCCCTCTCTCACACCAGTCATATGATCACCATCTACTATCCAACATTCCTGATCTCCATGATGATGATCCGCCCGAAGATTACTTATTGACGACTGTCCAAAAGGAGATTTTTCACCAAGTTATTATGATAAACGCTGTGATACAACACAAGACTCTATCACTAATGCACTTGATGACACGATACAAACACATACTGATACTCCTATACAAATACACGTTCAAACGGGGTCATGAGATAATAGCATGCCGGCATGTTGGCAACGTGCTGGCAAGGACGATCAATCAATGCTCCTCGTCTATCAATGGCTTATTACTCAATGATTATCGCATACTATTGATGATTTCTGTCCGTATGATCAAATCACAAGAGAGATTGCTGCATCATTGTTGGTTCATATAATCAATATACAAAATACCATGACACCCTCTATTCATCCACTTCGTTCATGCTTGTATCGTGACTGGATGCAAATAGCTCCAAAGCATCACAATGCTACTCTCCGTTTGTTTATGTCAATATGGCATCATGGGACAAACAGCTCGAGGAACACCTGATAATTTTTTTAGGCCACAAGACCCTATTACGAGAGCCCAAATTATCACTATCCTCTCAAGAATACTCTATGGAAATCGTGGGAACTGGAGCTCGATCAATCAATCATGATGGCGATATGATGGGCATAAAGACCTTTTGACACGTGCAGGAATTATCACTAATATCAACCCATGACTCCTTGAAAAAAATGAACCACTTTGACGATTCCTTCTCATGATCATAAGAGCAACAATGTACAATAATCAACTAAAGTAGATTGTGTTATGTTCTTCCTTTTAGTTTCTTTGCTTTTGCCGATGGTTTCTGAAAAAATGTCTTCACTCAAAAAAACACCATCTTCACAACCATCCCTCAAACCACAGCTTGCTCAACTCAAAACATCAATTGAAGTCCACCACGACGCCGCAATACCCGAACAAGAACAAACAAAACAAACAACGCAACAATCACTTGATGCACTTGCTTCCTCACTCAATCTCACCACACATCACGGATCATCAGGACAGACATCCTCACATGTTCATGCAACACGTGCACCCAAAGATTCTGTCCCCTTCACGACCTCATCCAACGGTCTTGAATCCAAAGTGCCTGACTTAACACAAACGATGGACGACAAGATTCGTCAAGCTTTTTTTTATGAAGAGTTTGTCAAAGCAGGATTAACAACAACGGATTTTGCAGACATCATAGATTTGATGGAAGATGATTGGAACAAAATCTGTGAATACCGATGATGATGACATAGAATAACACATATTGCACAGATTATCAAAGTGCTCCGTCATAAACGTAGTATTGAAGCACAAACTAATGCACTTGCCTTCGAACAACACAAAAAAAAACGTACTATTGACGAACGAAAAGACGCACTCGGGATCCTCATAGGAGACATGATTGCAGACAATCCTTGATGGATCGAAGATTTTTTACGTAATCCCAACACAATCATTGATTTTTTTAATCAACATGGTCCCAAGCTTACGCAACTCCTTTCACTCTATCCAAACCTGCCGGATCAAACTAAAGAACAACTGTGAGCAATCGTCGATCAAATTCTTCTTGCTTTGATAAACGGTGCATTTCTCGAAATTTATGAAATACACATCGGAGATGATGGCAGTCTCATCATCAATGGATCAACACTCACTATCAAACTCCCTGTCAAGCATATTCTCACTGATGAACAAAACAGCTACCATAGTACACTTGAAGCCTCATGGACAACGCTGTATTCACATCACACTCTTTAATTTCTCTCTTCTTGGTTAATGAAATCATTGGCACGCGATGTCTCATGGCAAATAATAGGAAAAATACTGAGTGCAGGAGCAGGATTTGTCGTTCTTTTATTATTGACTATCTATCTTGATCCACTGAGATATGGTGATTATGGGACTATTCTTGCCTATTTTGCCTTCATATCTTCCTTATCAGATTTTGGTTTATATTCGTGGTGAGTCAAAGAATGCGCACAGTATCCGCCTTGATCACATGAAGAACAAGTCTTATATTCCAAAATCTTTTGGGCAAGGATGATGCTCATTGGATGTATTTATGTGGTTGCTATACTGATCGTCTATTGTATTCCTGACTACAGACATAATATTTTTTTGGCACGAGGAATGCCAATAGGAATGCTATTTTCAGCGATTTTTATGGCAAGCGGTGTTATGACTCTTCCTCTCCAGCTGCGTACTCATATGCATCACGCTTCCATCGCCCTCATGCTCGCAAGACTAGGACAAATAGGAATACTGGTCAGTGTAATTTTTTTTCTTCTCCCACGTTCAAGTACATATCCACTTCTCTCATTTATACTCGTCATGAGCTCCATTTTGGGCTCTGCAATTATTCAATTTGCATATACCTGGCGATTTGCAAGGAAAGATATTGCTCCGTTATGGATGCCATCAGTCGATTTTCTTGTAACAGTTTTGAAAGAACAGCGACGTTATGGACTAGGTTTTTTTCTCTGATCAGCATCAACAATGGTCGTCAGTGTTTTTTTTTCACTGCTCTATCCGACACGAGAAGGAAATGTCGAAATATCGATGTGGACATTTGCCCTCCAACTTTATGCGATTGTGTTGATTATCCCACCTGCCGTTGGGAATAGTCTTCTGAGTGCAAAACACGATATGGACCATGATGCTACCACAAGATTTGCAAAAGGCATTATGGTTTTGGTCATCTGTGCATTAACACTTTGGTGGTGATTTATCCTCGGAGGTCGTCCTGTGATGAATTTGATCGGTGCAACATCCTATATCACTGATCCGATTCTTTGGGAAAATCCCCTCCTATGGCGAGGAGCAAATATATGATCTGACGCTATTCTTATCATGCTTGGCTGTGCACTTGTAGCTCATTTTTTTAAAATTGGTCAGCAATATCGACTCTTAGCAATCAATAAACAAGAAAGCATTTTGCGAATCAATGGCCGAAGCTTTGTCATTGGCTGCATTGTATCCTATCGGTGAATCTACACACGAGGACTCTGGGGATGAATCATTGGACAGTTCTGCTTTGATGCAAGTGCATGTCTCTTATGACGATGGAAACATCGTAGTACCAAAATTTTTAACCAGACACAGATCGTTCTCATTACAACACTTATTGGTGGAACGATTCTTCTCATGATTATGTGACTAATGCATACGACAAGCATCCGCCGAATGCTGTGCATCATACGATCTGTATGCGTTGGTATAGGAGGATGGTGGTGGAGACAGAAGCACATCAATCATCAAAGTCACGAAAAACAATAAAGAACATCATCTCTCCCTAGATAATGAACAAAATCATACATATATAGAATCCCTTTTATGTTCTTGTCTAGTATATCTGTCCACGGACCTTCATCAGTCCCTGATGAATAACTTATTTGGTTTACAAGACACATAGACCTTTCATGGCAGTATACGAAAACCATGTCACTCAGTGAATTTTCTCTTGATTTTTGGGGGGAAAACACTATTATAAAAGCATGCCTGGGTGGCGGAATTGGCAGACGCGCTAGACTCAAAATCTGGTTCCCGCAAGGGAGTGAGGGTTCAAGTCCCTCCGCAGGCACCACAACATAAGCATATCATTACAAAAAAATACCATACATAGTCATCACGTATCGTGATGATTTTTTATTTTATATTTTATACTTGCAAGTTGTCTTTTTTTCACTATATTACAATGTACTGAGTTATTTTAGTGACACTTATCATACACATGCCGGCATCACTCTCTCTTTTTGATGAACTGTCAGCAAGATGATTCATCAACCAACATTCTAACCCTGCCATTTTTGAGGTCTACAATCAATGAAGTCAGAAGTTTTATTGTGGCTTTGACCCCAGTGCTGATTCATTACAATTGGGGAATTTTGTGATGTTTATGTATGCAGCCCAATTTCTCAAACGTGGGAATATTCGATATCCCCTCATTGGTGGTGCGACAGGAATGATAGGTGATCCAAGTGGGAAAGATACTGAAAGAACAATCTTGAGTAAAGATCAAGTTCTCCACAATTGTGCCCAATTTGAAAAGCAATTTGGTCATCTTCTCAGTAATCTTGCCAGGATCGCAAACCTTGAAACGATGGAATATCATCTTGTCAATAATGCTGATTTTTATACAGAGATGTGATTTTTGGATTTTTTGAGAGATGTAGGAAAATATATCACAGTCAACACTATGATGAACAAAGAAACAGTCAAAAAAAGGATTACTGACCCTGATAAGTCCATCTCCTACACCGAGTTTAGTTATATGCTCATTCAAGGATACGATTTTGTTTATTTACGTAAAAATCATAATGTCAGGCTCCAAATCTGCGGTTCTGATCAATGGGGGAATGGTGTGACAGGACTCGAACTGATTGACAAAATTCTGGGAACAAATGATTGCTTTGTGACGACGGCACCTCTTATTCTTGCATCAAATGGAAAAAAATTTGGGAAATCCGAAGGAAATGCGATTTGGCTGGACTCAACCAAAAATTCTCCGTTTTTTGTCCATCAATACCTTCTCAATACACCTGACGCTGATGTCGAAAAATATCTCAAATTGTTTACACTCTACTCTTTAGACGAGATAACAGATATTGTCAAACACCATATGCATGCACCAGAAAAAAGACAAGCACAAAAAATACTAGCTGACTACCTTATTCGTTTGATTTTTGATGATGAATGTTTGGCTCGTATCGAACGTGTGACACCAATTATTTTTGGGGTTGGTGATGTTGCTGACCGTCTCGCCTCCCTTGATAGACAAGACAAACAAACCCTTCTAGATGCAACGTGATGATGTCAGTCTGTTTCTTTCCCCATCCGTGTTGCTGACCTGTGCGTCATGGCGGGACTAGTCTCATCAAATAAAGAAGCAAAAAATGACTGCCAGGCAGGCGCGATTAGTATCAATGATCATAAAATCACGGATGCAACACAAAACATTGACGCAACTACATGTATCAATGGTGTTCTTTTGCTCAAAAAAGGGAAAAAAACGGTTAAGACCGTTCTTCATATGATGTAGGAATATGATATAGAAAAATACCACATAATACCTCTCATCCACACTATTTTCATGACCCAAGAGAGATATTGCTCTCATGTTTTTTGTTTTCATTGAGGCGACTATTATGCACATGCCACCGCACGAGACCAATCGTACACAGCAGCACAATACCTGCTTGGTGTCATCGATGCAATCACACCAAACGAACACCAAAAGAGATAGGAATAAAAAGGATCAAAACGATAGATCCTAAATCATACCTATCACCAGGAACATCCATAAAACGGAGCAAGAGACGGAGACAGATCACCATCCCATACAATACACAAAAAAGAACCGTTCCACCAACCAATCAGCCCATCAATACAACAATCAACCATATCAATCACAAACCTCGTTGCATCGAGGTAATGAGCGAGTGTCGTCCGCGCTCCGATCGTGTACCAATTCTTTCTACGATAGGCTCAATGATAGCCTGCGTCAACACAACGGGAGTAGTAAATGACGCCAAACGAAGATGAGGCATATACGTTGGTCCAGGATCAAGAAATCATGTGTTGATAAGCAATAATGATCTTGTCACAACAAACAACGCTTGATTTCCATCATCTCCCAACCAATTTGTAGGTTGTGGATCAGGGCGTGTATCAAGGACAAAAAGGAGCGAAGGAAGAGATCAGGTCATCATAGAAGGCTTATAGATACGGATGATAGACGTCGCATCAACTCACTGATCAGATATCGTCAATGAAAATCATGATAATTGGGACCTCACTTGCGATGCAAGATCATCAATTTGTGCAAGATACTGATTCATCGCATCCGCAACAGGTTTCGATGTGATTAGTCACCACAAAAATATCCCTCTCACTACAAAAAGGATACAAACAAAACTGACCAACAGTCATCGTTTTTGTCGTCAAGAAAAGGTCTGTGAGACAATCCTATGACCAAGATGCTGCCAAAAAGATGAAGAAGAAATCGGCATATCACAACGAAAGATAAAACTACAAGGACTATATAATAATAAAGAAAAATTGCAAGAGGAATACGATCATCATCCGTATCTACAATGTGTATTCCACGTTTTCATCAAAAGAAAAAATGAAAACCCACAGATATAGCTTGGTAGAGAAGGAGGGATGATATAGATCAAGACCGATTAGCCATAGATGATACTATAAGACAATACCATACGCAAAACAACACTAATCTAGATCAATAAAATGTGAAGAAGATAGACTCAGGCATATGTATGTCGTGGGAAAATCATGATCAGGCAAAACGAAATTTATGTAATCATTGATGATCTCTGATATGCACAAAGGGACATGATTTGCAGTGATCGATCCTCATGGTGACTTGATGGATGAGGTGATGGTTTATATTTCCGTCCATCGTCGTGATGATGTAATTATCTTTGATCCAAGTGATGCAGAATTTCCTTTTTGTCTCAATTCTATCGCTTCTCGTCCTGATGATAGCAAACAAGTTCTTGCAAAATGATTAATTGATATGTTCAAAAAGTTTTTTTCATCCAATTGGGATAGCCAACTGAAACATATGCTCAGGATAACGTTTTTGGCTTTGTTAGACTATCCAAACGCAACACTCTTTGATATCGTTCGTGCTTTGACGGACAAAGATTTTTGTTATGGACTGATCAAGCATATAATGCCAATGTGGTTCGTAATTTCTGAACCAGCGAATTTGCTGGCCGGTCCCAACAATTCAATACCCAAGTAATTATCCCGATTTTGAATAAAGTATGACACGTATTGTCGATTGATTTGCTCAACAATATGTTTGGAAACCCAGAAAATAATCTTGATTTTCGTGATACAATGAATAGTGGCAACATTATTTTGATCACGCTCTCAAAAGGGGAACGCCAAGAAGAAATCGTGGCGTTCCTCGGCGCGATGTTTGTCACCAAAATGTATCAAACTGCAATGGGTCGTTAAAATGTCCAAAAATCAGAACGTTACTCATTGTTTCTTTATGTAGACGAATTCCACAACTTTGCCACTAATACTTTTGGGGAAATCCTTTCAAAAGCAAGAACATACTGACTGGATATGATTGTTGCTCATCAGTTTCTCAAACACATATCACCATCTCTGTCAAACACTCTTTTTTGAAATACAGAAACGCTGATTATTGTCAGAATTTCTAGTGATGATACCATCAATCTTGCCAACAATGTTGAGCCATGAGTGAGTACCTCTACGACCTTGCACATTTTAATATGAGAGCATTGTATTGCAACATGATGGTCAAAAGACAGGTAAAAGATACATTTTCTCTCAAATCGCTCTACACCCCCGATGCACATATCGATCCTGATCACTGTCAAACAATCATCGACCTTTCTCGCACAAAATACAATCATCCATTGGCACAAGTCAAAGCAGAGGTCCAACAAAACAAGCAGATGTTGTCTCCGCGATTGAAGCGTTTGCAAAGCCGTTGTTGTAAAAAATGCATATTCGCCACTTTTTCTGATGTGGAGAATGCGCTCATCATGTATCTTATCCAAAAAATAAAGCAGATTCACTATATCTCAAGCATACAAAACTAACTATTTTTGATTATATAAAAAAGATGAACACAAATATCATGTATATGTTCAAACAAGCAAAACTTAAAACAATTGTGTTTATTATAGTACATTGGGGATGAATGTGTTATGCGTGAAACGCAATTCATCCGATCATGTGCGTATAGCAAAAAATTGAAGTATACTAAATTACAAGTCAATGTAGAGATAGTATTCGTATTCGATACAGTGCAGTCTATCACTAAACGTTTTTGATTTCCCCTTGCATTTTCTCACCATTTCTCTATACAACCAACATGATTTTCTTCCTACCCGTTATCAACAACAATAATAAAAATAACACCTCCGCCTGGTAGGTCGTTTGGTGGTATACAAAAAACCTTTCAAACTCTCTACCATATCATGATGGCTAGAGATTTTTTGTAAAAAAACAACCCCTGACACTCTTGGAGTTTGGGCTTGAGATCTTGGAGAAAATATATAAAAGTGTAAGTGTGGATTTTTAGTTTTTTATTTATAAATCATAAGTCATTTTTTACCATATAATGAACTGACATTATGAGATGCGTGAGATATTTTTTGCACAATACCTGAAATGTAAAAAATATTTTATTTCTTTTGACAATGTTGAAAATGTACAAATACGAATCAAAGAAACACTCAAATATATAGAAAACAATAAAAAAAGCGAGTCATAAGAAATGATAACCAATTCATAGGGATGATAGCAGTTGATTATTAATATATTAAAACCTGAAATAAGACTATGGATCAGTAACAACAGCAATGAAAATGATACTGATTCTCTGCTATAAAATTTATACAATCATTACATCCCAATCAAACACTTATATATACTGCTGATGCTGATAATAATGCAAGCATACAACTCATTCAAAAAGCTTGATGAATATTGCTATCAACTGATAAAGAATACATATACTCACTAAATTAATAGATATTTTTTTTCTTTTTTATTTTTCCCCCTACCACCCATGTCTCACACCCTCATTTCTAAAATTTCCGCTGACCATGTGGGTCACACCATCACCGTCAAATGACGAGTACAAACCATCAGATCATCAGGAAAGGTCTCGTTTATCGAACTTCGTGATGGATCTGGCTATATGCAATGTGTCATCGAAGCAAAAAACTTTGATGAAAGCAGATTTACCGAAGTCTCTACCATCGGTCTCGAATCGTCGCTCTCCCTCACGTGAACCGTCTCCAAACACCCAAAAAAGGATGAGTACGAGCTTCAAGTCAGTGATTTTTTTATCTATCAAAATACCAAAGATTATCCCTTGGGGACTAAAGCCGATCACGGTCCAGAGTTTTTGTTTGACCACAGACATCTCTACCTCCGTTCCAAGACCCAAAGAGCCATTCAACGCGTCCGTGACACCATTATCCACGCAACCTATGACCGAATGCGTGACAATGGTTTCACCAAAATTGATGCACCAATCTTCACACCCAATGCCTGTGAAGGCACAACCGAGCTGTATAGCGTCGAACACGTCAACGGTGAAACCATGTATCTGAGTCAATCAGGACAGCTGTATATCGAAGCTGCAATGTATAGCGTAGGACGTTGTTTCGATTTTGGACCGGTTTTTCGCGCTGAGAAAAGCAAGACCCGCCGTCACCTCAATGAATTTTGGATGATGGACGCAGAAATCCCCTTCATCCAGCAGGAAGAAAATATGCAAATCCAAGAAGATTTGCTCAAGTACATCATTAGACAAGTCTTGGAAAAAAATCACACTGATTTCGTGACATTAGAAAGAGATGTGACACCACTTATGAATATCGTAGATAAACCATGGGAAAGAATAAAACATGTTGATTTTGTTGATGAATTGATCGCTAAAGGGTTTGATGTCAAACAAGGTGATGATATTGGATCAGATATTGAAATGCAATATATGTCCATGGTAGATACACCTATCTTCCTCACTCATTTCCCGATGGGTATCAAAGCATTTTATACCAAAGAAGATCCCAACATGCCAGGCTATGGATTATGTAGTGACCTCCTTGCACCAGAAGGCTGTGGAGAAGTGATTGGAAGTTCGACGAGAGATGACAACTATGACGTTTTATTACAAAAAATTAAAGATCATAAACTTGATCCTGCAACTTTTGACCGGTATCTTGATCTAAGAAAATATGGTTCTGTGCCACATGCAGGATTTTGATATGGATTGGAGAGATTGGTAAGATGGTTTTGTGGACTACACCATATCAGAGAAACTATCCCTTTCCCAAGATACGCAAATAGAATTAGACCATAATTTTTGTTTTTTTTCTTTTCATATATATAATGGATCAACTTCCCAAGTATCACGACACATTTTTCCCCATTTTGCAGACACTCGCAAAAAAAGAAACAATGCATCAAAGAGATCTTAGAATTGCTGTCCGCGATCAATATTACTCCAATCTTTCACAAGAGCTTCTTGATCAAACGACGAGTACATGAGCAAACACATTGCTTGATCGCATTGGACGAGGAATGTACATTCTCAAGATAGCAAAGCTTGTTCATCAACCAACAAGATGAATGTTTGCAATTACACCAAAAGGGAAGGAAATAATAGAGAAAAAATGATCATTTACGTTGCAAGATTTGTACAATGACACAGACTATCAAGCACATCAACAGGAACAAAAGTGAAAAAAACTAACGAATCAAGAAAACTCAACTGAAGAAGAAGTAAAAAATTCATCTCCTCAAGATTTGATGGAAATATGATACACAAACATCATGAATCAATTAAAAAATGATCTACTGGATAAACTAAAAACAATTGATCCATATTATTTTGAACAGATTGTTCTCACACTCTTACACCGCATGTGATATGGAGATATGATCGAAACCAAAAAATCTAGTGATGGCTGAATTGATGGAATTATCAATGAAGATGCATTATGACTAGAAAAGATTTATATCCAAACAAAAAGATACACTGACAAACACGTTCGTGAACTAGAAATTCGCAATTTTATTGGTGCAATGGCATGAAGAACACAAAAAGGCGTATTTGTGACGACGAGTAGCTTTGAAGCCAAAGTCTATGAAAGAGTAAAAGAACTATGATCTACTATTATTCTGATCGATGGATTACGTTTGGTCGATTTGATGGTTCAGTACGGTGTTGGGGTCCAAGTACGTCAGACATACGAAATCAAAGTTATTGACGAGGATTTTTTCTTGTGATAACAATATAGCTCCCTATATTCACCATCAGATTTATTCGTTCTGTTATCCCCATAATGCCCAAACCTCTCATCACCCAAGACGATTTCCAAAAAATCGATATCAGAACCGGGACGATTATTGAGATACAATTATTTCCTGAAGCTCACAAACCTGCCTACAAACTCACGATTGATTTTGGTCCTGCGATTGTGATCAAACGCTCATCAGTACAGATCATAACCTATTACACACCACAAACCCTCCTAACCCTCCTACATAAACAAATCATTGCTATCATCAAATTTCCACACAAACAGATTGGGAAGTGTCTGTCTAAATGTGTAGGTCTCGGAATCTATGATGCTAATAGATAAATGTTATTGCTCACACCTGATAAGGAAGGGACGCACTGCGATAATGTAAGTGCTTTATCTTGATTTTTTGGTGAGAAATCAATACGCTCGTCATATAAATTTTTTATTTTCATTTCCCATACTTATTTATGCATCGTACTTCTTCCCCTCATGCAATTGATCTCGCATCATGCTATGCACAATTCAAAAGCTCTGAAATATGACTATCTACTCACGATGCTCAGCAAAGATTGAAGGTCTATGGACCCAATGAACTCCCTCGTGATCAAGGAATACATCCGATCATAATGTTCCTCCATCAATTTCACAACCCACTGGTCTATATCCTCATCATTATTGGACTAGGTTCCGCATGGATGGGAAAACGAATCGATGCCATCGTCATCGCTGGTGTCGTCTGTACCAATGCACTTATCGGTGCAATCCAAGAGTACAAAGCACAAAGATCCATCAACGCATTGTCATCTCTCGTAGTCCCCATAGCCAAAGTAGTCAGGCAATGACAACTTCTACAGATTCCTGCTCGTGATCTTGTCCCTGGTGATATCATCGTCATGGAAGAGGGAGACTCTATCCCTGCTGATGCAAGACTCATATCTGTGAAGAATTTTTCTACGATCGAAGCCTCCTTGACTGGAGAGACAGCCAGTATCAACAAATCGATCGAACAACTCAAAGAAAGTACTGGGTTGGCAGATCGTAGCAATATGGTATGGATGGGGACCTTTGTCGCGCGTGGGACAGCTCGTGCCTTGGTAACTGCTACAGGAATTCATACAACCATCGGAATGATTGCAAAAACGATGAACAGTATACAAACGAGCGAATCCAATTTTGAAAGAAAAATCCATGGTCTGACCAAAAATATCGCCCTACTTGCACTAGGAGCGTCCTTGCTTACTGCAGGAATAGGATGGATCAAATGATTTGATCGAATAGAATTGATTAGTCTCTCGATTGCCTCTCTCATCAGCGGGATACCCGAATGATTACCTGCTATCCTGACACTGGTTCTCGCTATCGGAGCCAAAGCAATGTCTGATCAGCGTGCGATTGTCCGTACCTTGACTGCTACTGAGACCTTGGGTGCCGTATCTGTTATTTGTACAGATAAGACTGGTACGCTGACATACAATACCATGACGGTCAAACATATCCGACTACCTGACATACCACACATCTATGTCCGTGGAGCAGGACGATCCTCTACAGGAGGATGCGAACAAGACTGAAAAGCAATAAAACGAGATCACATACCACGCCACTCCTCTCTTATCCATGCGTGTGCACTAGCAACAACTGCCGTTGTCAACAATGAATGAGATGAGTACACCATCATCGGAGACCCTACCGAAGCAGCACTTGTCGTGCTAGCAAATAAAGCACATGTCAATAAGCAATCACTTGCATCTACGCATACGATGCTGGATGATATGCCGTTCAATAGTGACCTAAAAATGAGAGCAACACTCGTTCGTCTCTCAGACAATTCTCGTATTCTCTATGTCATCGGTGCGAGTGAAATCGTATGGTGACGTGCCACACAAGTACATGGCGAAAATATTCGTGACAAGAATTCGTCAGACCAGTCGTTTTTTGCTGATCATATCCAGCAATGAACAAGTGAAGCAATGAGACTTCTGGGTATAGCATACAAAAAAATAAACACTGACACAATTGACGAAGCAGACTTACATGATCTGGTCTGGATGGGAATGGTAGGCATCCTCGATCCTATCAGGGCAGAGGTCCCCGATGCAATTGCACAATGTAGACAGGCAGGAATGAGAGTTATCATGCTAACAGGAGATCACAAACAGACTGCTATCGCTATTGGAAAACGTATCGGACTCATCGATGAGGAACATCCAACAGCATATACCGAAGAAGAACTTGCACATCTACCACCAGAAGATTTTAATGAACTTCTCAAACACTGTAATATTTTTGCTCGTTGTACCCCTCAGCGTAAATTACTCATCCTCGAACTTCTCCAATCACAAGGGCATATCGTAGCTATGACAGGAGATGGTGTCAATGATGCTCCTGCGCTCAAAAAAGCACATGTAGGTATTGCAATGGGGAAAATAGGAACTGATGTAGCTCGTGAAGCAGCACAAATCGTACTCGCTGATGATAACTTTGCGACTATTGTCTCCGCGATCAAACATGGAAGAATCATCTATAACAATGTCAGGAAAAGTGCCAATCTTGCACTTAACAGAATTATTGCTGGCGTGGGATGTATTGGGTGAGTAATGCTCCTAGGTGATACCATGCCCTTTATTGGAATACAACTGCTATGGCTCAATCTCGTCACCGAAACTATCACGGGTATTGGACTAGCATTTGAATGATCTGAAGGAAATGAACTGCAAGGTAAACCAGTTATGCTCGATGCAGGATTAATTTCTCGTGAAACATTACCATTTATTCTACGAAATGCACTCCTGATGATCATATTGACAACAGGAACCTATCGATACTATACCCAGTATACCGATGTGAGTGCTGCCTATGCAACAACCTTAGCATTTGTGGTTTTATATTTAACGCAGTTTGCAAACTTACTCAATCTCAGATCATTTACGCAGTCATTGTTTCGTCTGTGATTATGGTCAAATCCAGTAATCATCATCGGCATCATCTGATCAATAGCACTCCAAGCACTGGCAATCTATCGACCAGTATTGCAATCAGCACTCCAATTTACTGCCATATCAGCAACAGATCTTGCACGAATGGTAGTAATTGCATCAGGTGTATGGATAGGAGGTGAATTATACAAACTGATAAGAAGCACATAAAAAACCAAAAAGCCTTTGATGATCCTCATATCTCCATCATAAAAAATACGATATACATACACTGATTATATGGCATAATATCAATAATCTCTTCAAAGAAATTTTTTTATTTTTTATTTTTTTGATTTATCATGCAATCATCTTTTATGTTCTTTCTTTTCGTGTTTATCAGCCTTATTTTGGTAGGATGTAGCATGTCACAATCACCCATGTCTCAACAACCCGAGCAGCAACGTCAATTAACAGGCATACAAGCTGAAACACAAACAGGATCATTTGAATTCGAAGTATGGAAAACATATCTGTCATGATCAACACAGATAGACTACACGACCAAAGATGAAAATGTAAGCCTGTGATATTTTGGAACAGTTGAAATCGACATTAATTGAGAAACTATTCCGTATGAAAGGTACGTCTACATTACCAAAACACCATGAGCAAATCATGCTGCCCATTGAGCAATTGCACTCTTTGATTCTCGTTATACTGAAGTAATGACTCAATATTTCTCATCAATAGACACTAGACCATTCAAAATTTCTGGTGATGATGGTCTAGGTAAATCGTGGATTATTTTTCCAGATCCAAATAAAAAAGTTACCATCAAATATATTGCACTTTCTGCTGGAGATGCATCGTTTGAAAAATAGATTGGTGAATTATACAAAACTATGAACCCTATTTTTATATCAGTACTCATCTTCTCCTCTTTGTCATCTTTCTCCTCTCATGCGCATTCTAGCTCTTACCTATCACAATATTGGCCCCTTTACCAAACCTATCTCTATCGTTCTCAAACAAGGCTGTTTTTTGATCAAAGCACCAATTGGGCGTGGAAAGAGTTTTTTGTTTTTTGATGGGATTCTATATGCATTGTACAAAAAATCCCATCGTAGTATGCTCAATGCAACAGCAAAATCGTGATTTATCCACTGTCTTATCGATGTTGAAGGCACAGCCTACCTCATCCAAAGACAACTCACCAAGACCAAAATAGGTAACGATAGCTGTCAGACCAGGCTTTTTTCACTGGCACATATTCCTCGTCTACCATCCTGAGCAGTCATTCGCCACGGCGATTGTGTGAAGGAAATTATCGCAGATCTTGCGATGGAAGAAATAATGACTAAAAATGAGAAAGACCTCCAAGACGTTCTAGAATCTGTCCTACCTCCCTATGAGTTGTGGGTCAATACAACTATGATCATGCAAGATTCCTCAAACATTTTCCTCCTTCCTCCTGCCCAAAGAATGGACGTCCTCAAATATATGTTTGACTTACTGAGCATCGAAGATGCAGAAAAAATTTTGTATGATAAGAAAAAAGAGCTAGACTGACAGATCAAGGCGTTGAGTCATACGGATGATGCAACAAATCGTCTTCGTGCTCAACTTTCCCTATTAAGCGATCTGTGGTCTCATCTTGATACATTTTGGCGGGAAGGCAAAGATCGCGGAACCCAGACGATTGCGCAGCTCGATGTGATTCGTGAGTCAGTCAGCATAGAAGATTGTGCATGGAATAGTGATGATTTTGCGGTGGAAGAAGGACTTAAAGAACTCGATAAAATACTTAATCAATGGCTGGTATATGAAACACTGTCGCATGATCTTCGTCATCAGATTGCTCATCAGGAACAAAGCATACGCGATCTCACCAAATATATAAATGACATAGATCATCAGATTGCTCAATATCAAGATGTCGCAGTACCTGATAGTGAACCATTTCTCCACATACTTCGTGAAGAAGAAAACAAACGAATGACGCAACGATCCAAAATCCCTGATGCTTTTGTACAAGCAAGTAATATCCACATCCCCGTATCCTTTGATCCATCTGCTCTTACCTTAGTCCACACACGTATTGAAGCCATAATCAAAGAAGGGAAAGACTGCAAAGCACGTATCGACGCACTCAATGCAGAAAAAGAGACAGTGACCAAACAACTCGCTGATCGACACTGACGTCTCCAAGAAAAAGCAGTAGGTTCACCAGCCTACGAAGCAGAAAAAGCACGCTTATTGAAGGATTTTTTGAGCCGTCTCGAAAAAGAGTATGCTCATAGACATCTCCTCAAAGCGTCACGAGAAGCTGACTACGCACAACGACAATCACTCATGACCAAACTCCATCAGGAATACGAGCACGAAAAAAAAAACCTGGAACTAACCACTCATTTCTTTTGTGACAAAATTGAGGGAAATTGTCCCTATATCACAACGCTCAATACAACCGCTATCAAAAAACAAGAAACCATCGTCTCATCCCTCCGTCAACGTTTGGATGAAGGTGAAGCAAGAAAAAAAACATTGGATATGCAGTATAATGAGCGGAAAAAGCAAGAGCACGAATACCAAACCTATCTGACCAATCCCGCTCAGCATCCAGATTATATCACAATCCAACAACAGTTAGACCAATGGTCACAGAACACTGACGTTCATCGTGCCATTAATGATCTCACCAACCGTTTACATCAAATAGAGGAGCTACTCACCACCCTCATACAGGAACGCGAACGCTTAGTCAGTATCTTTTCTTCCCGAAGCTTTAGACAGTATAACGATCGACATACACAGACACACGAGATACAGATATCCGTCCTCGAGGCACAGACTATCTACCAAAAACATCTTGCTACCGCCAATGAACTTGCAAAAAAATACGAACAACACAGACAACGCCTCGCAGATCGTCAGGCACGTTCCCAGACACTAGAGGAAAAAAAAGCTGAACTGACCTCATTGCACGATCGTTTGGCGACATTGAAACAACCAGAAATTGATCGTCAGCGTGCCGAACAATATCATGAGACCATAAGACAGATAGCACGTGTGATAGACAGCATTAATGTTTTGATTACAGGGGCAAAAGAACGTGCTCTTCAAGCAACAACACTCAAACATCAAGCAGAAAAAATTGCAAATTTACACCATTTGATGAAACACGAGTTAGTTTTGCTTGCACTCAATCACTACCTGCCCACGATCGAAGATACAATGAATGCGTTGCTCGCTCAGGTAGTCGATTATCGTGTCCAGATGAGCATTACGTGAGACACCAAACTAGAACTTGATATTAGTGTTCATGATCAACTGGGGGCAAGAGATATCAAATCACTGAGCGGCTGACAAAATACCTTGATAAGATTATGCCGGACATTGGCAGTTGCTGCATTTCAGCGTTCGCCCATGATTTTTCTTGATGAGACAATCAACAACCTTGATCAAGAAGCAATAAGTCGTGTAGCTGATTTGATTGCATCCGTTGTCAAACAACAAACAAAAAGTCTCTACGTCGTTACCCATAGCGAGACTATCCAGGCAATGAGTATCTGGACCGAGATAATAGAGATCGACTAGCAATATTTTATCAAGAATAACCCGCTGTCTATTTTTTGTTCTCTTCATACGGCAGGGAACCTTGGTCATCAGAATTTTTTTTCAAATACACTACTCTTCAGCATACCTTTCAATATGGTGAGAGATAAACTCGTGCATTTTCACAGAAAATATCTCTATACCATCATGATACAGATATTTTTCATTGGACATTGTGTAAAGGAGGTTGTCAAAGAAGAGTATACGGAAGATAGCAATCATGATACGATCAAGGAAATTGGTGAGAATCTCCTGTCACTACAAACGTACATCCACTAAACACATTATTATCAAAATACTGTGCAATACGTTCGCATATAGACTCCCCATCCCCACTAAAGAAAATAGTAGAGTTGCTTATCGATTCTTTCGCGAACAAATCAAGATATTCTTCATTTTTGGTGGATGCACAGTGTCAGAGATGCTCCTGCCACAGCCTAGGAAGAGCAGAATCGTTCAATATAGGAAGAATAAAATGCTTATATTCTCGATCAACGGATGCGAAAGAAAATTGTTGTGCAGATCACATATACACAACCTCCAACTTACTTGTACCGTTTTTGGTTATCACATGACGATAAATAATAACATCCTGCATCTGAAGCGGGAATACATTACTATCGGGATTTAGTGGACGAGGCTCTCCTGACAGAGGAGGGAAAAGAAAACGATCAGTCACTATCGATCAATCCTTTGTTGTATATCAAGAATCCAGAAGAACACAGTTGTCAATATAATAAGGTCTTCTTCTCCTACTTGTTACACTGTCCGTTCAAGCCAACAAAGAAGCGTTTATAACAGATGATCATATAGTGACTAAACAATCTGGATGGGATGGTAGATTATTCGTAGCAAGAATTCCTTGCACATGAAAATATGACAAATACATAAGTGTCGAGGGAAGCTGATATGCCAATCATCCTATGATAGCAAGTGATCTAAGAGAGGGGAATTGCGACACATCAATAATACCTCCATCGCTACCACATCACATTGTGACGGTTATAGTATGAATAGTTCATCTTACCGATTCTGGCAACAAAGGTATATCAACATCCTCAACAACAAGTGTGTGAGGAGATCAGTGCATAGACAAAAATCATGGTTGCTCAGAGGATGAAGACAAAGACAGTGGTGGTTGTTTTATAACTAACGTCTCACCATTATTTCTATATTCATAGACTAATAACTGAGTACCAATCCATGGCTTTTGCCTAATAGATCATCTATCGACCATCTGTCAATCTCACGAAGAAGCTACAATACGATAGTAATTTTTTAAAAGCACAGAAAGGAATTCAACGATCTTATCCTTATGGTTTGTATCTGTCCCATCACCATTTATAAACAACAATGCACACTTTTTAATAAATCATCAAACATCATAGTATCCCTGTACAAAAGGAATACCCAACTGATCACATAGGGGGTAAAGATTATTGAATCTATCCTCACAAGGAATCGTCAGATAAAACAAATCGTGTTGATATCTAGCAAGAAGTGAATCCTTTTGTATAATTAGCTTCAAAAACTCCTCTTCCTGTTGTCGTTTTTCATGAATATCACGGTATCATAGTGAATCAGCACTTCATCAGGAAGGGGTATTTAAAGACATAATAGAATGTGGCAATGTAATGGGACCTCAAAATTGTCGTCAATTGCTACGAGCAATAAACTCTGTTCACGATGATGCAATCGAAGGAGTTAAATCATAATATTGCACTCGTGGCTGGGCGGGATTACCATCAACGGGAGGATCATATCATCACACTGCCATCAAGGCATGAGGATATGATCATGGACTATCGAAAGATGGATATTCTGCGTCCACTCTATAGATAACAACAGGCAACAAACGAGCAAGCAACGACAAAAACGTAGGAATCGTAGTACATACACCTTGGATTCAAGGATATCAATCGATCAACGCGTTTGGAACCATCAAAACAGCTTCAGCATATCAAACTCAGTCACCGGGCTGCGCATATTGTCCTACTGTTGACGAATAATTATACACTGAGTGCTTGAGCATGATCTGCACAATGGTTTCTATCTGTTGTTTTGGCGAAATTTGATCATCATCAATGATATAAAGAATCTCCGCTATCCATGGAAATTGTGGCATTGCTTGCTCAAGCAAAGCTCTTACCCTTTTAGTCTCGTGTGGATCATCGTTGGTTACTTTGTCAATAAAAGCAGGTTGAAATCGCAAAGGTAAAGGAGACACAGTAGAACGTCCAACGTACAAGATTGTTATTCAACTATCTGTAGAACATCATCTCTGTACTGTCAAAATAGGAACACTTCAAGAGAATGCAAGATTAAAGGAATACGTATCGGGGAGAGAAATCGCTACTAGTTCTTCTCATAGTTGCAGAGGCAGAGGAATAACCTGCCCTGTCTTCAATGAGCTAAGTTTGAGTGTATATGTCGTTTGTCATGGTTCTTGTGGTAATTGGTCATTTTCCCCTAGTAGACGAAGTCATCAACGAACAGTCTGCGAATCTGTACTAGTCCATAATGTAGGAGCATGAGCATAAGAATCAGATAGTTGTCTAAAACCATAACACAATGGCTTGAGTCGACGTGGATGTATCGAAAGCTCAAAGGGAAGTGTGGGTGATGTACGTGCAGCATCTACTCCAACAAGATAGTCGGCATCAAAAGACAATGATGGACGAAGATTTTTTTTGGGTAACTGAGAGATGGTAGATGCAGTATCCTTGATGGTATACACATTTGACGTATATGATATAATATCAGAGCCGGGAATACTCAAATTTTTTTGACATCAGCTGATAAAAAGTGAGCACAACGCAACTGCAATAAAATGCAGGCATTGACCCCTCTGAGAGAGGACATATTTATAGGCGTTATCCGGAATCTTGTTCATAAAAATATAACAATAAATACAAAAACTGTCTAGTAGGCTATTTATTTTTGACAGAAAATGCAAGATATTTTTAACATTCCTTACTTATATTTTACCATACACAACTAATAATAATGATAGGGAGCTTTATATCATATAATACATCATGGTGATAAGAAGCATATAACAAAAAAGAAAAAAAAATGCAAGCAAATACGTGTAAGGAAAAAAATAACGATCTACACATTGAACGGAACATGAAAGTCATGTCGTGAAATATGACACGTTCTTAAACATCATCATACAACGATGCATCGGGAAAGATTCAACGCAATTCTCTTGATTGTTGATGAAATGTACATACATATAAACCGCTTGCGGCAGAAAAAGTATCCATCAAAAAAGACAAAAAGCGAATAGGAATTATATAATTTTATGTAAAAACTGAGCAATGAGAATAAAGATATTCCATCTCCTCAACGATCCTACTAAAAAACGGCGAGTTGATGA
This sequence comes from Candidatus Absconditabacterales bacterium, assembly GCA_025057375.1. Lineage (GTDB taxonomy): Bacteria > Patescibacteriota > Gracilibacteria > Absconditabacterales > Absconditicoccaceae > JANWWO01. The sequence continues at coordinate 50,788 of JANWWO010000010.1, forward strand.
AATCGTATGACGTTTACGGGCACAATAAAAAACGTATGTTTCATCACGCACCGTCTGCAGATATATTCGTCTGTATACCAATTAGCATCAATATGTACGTTTGTGAATGAAAGGTATAACAACAGACAGAAAAGAACAAACATAAGGCAAGTTACTGATGTCCCTACGATTACAGCAAGAGAAAAGCGTATTAATGATCGTTGACAAGTAGGTAATCGAACAGTCGATACAAAATTTTTTGTTCGGGACATCAGGGTGGAATCATTACTACACATGCAAACAACGTCTCTGTATGTACGTATGTATCCTATTCAACGTCTTTCATCTCAGCGTCTTCATAGTGTTTTGAAGTGATTACGTATGAAGGAAATACTGTACTCTCTTGCAAACAATAACGGACCAAAATGTACAAAACGTACGCAAACATGTTTTTTTCTTCAATATTACATCATGTACTACTGATCCATAATGTTTTTGGCAAACATGAACTAATGAACAATCAAACTGATTGATAAGACGATGTATCCCCTCTATGAACTCCCATAGCAGATATATCACCTATTCACATACAAACAATAGAACATGTGCTCAATCATCACCCTAGGAAGAAACGAGAATATCGTACACCTTATCAAGTACAGCATTCTTCCCTCCTGTCTGCTATTACGTAACGGTGCATGTCGCTTACACTTGTACAAAACATCACGCTATGGCAGTGGAGACATCTTGTGTCTTTGACGATACTTCCTTCAACAGGTCATAATTGCATCAAAAAAAGGAAACAATCATTGCTGACGCATATCAGAGATCAAAACGATAATATTGACCAATGTCAAAAAAACAAAACACGATCTTATGCCAAGATGCACCCACAAAAACCATCCATCATAGGAAGACAGTTCTTTGAACACAATCAAGAACACATCCCCTAGCAACAAAACTGTTTCGATGAAAATATTGAAGGTATAATCTCCCTCATCACGATTCCCTTGAACTCATCCTCTCAACTGGAGAGCTCACCTTGCAGACAAAGATGCAAGAATCACAAAAACCAAAAACAGTGGTCTTTCCCATCAAAAAGAACCCATCACATACCATCATACCAACCACATCACAGGCTCAATCAGACAATCAATCATTCACTGAAAAAGCGTTGATACCTGTGTATACAAAAAATCGAAACGGCCAGATATCCACGCACGTCTCATAATCATAGCAAGAGATAGCATCCTTGTTCGATAATATCGAATACCATACCCAAACACTACAAAAGGCAATATCACAAGACGAACTATCATGAATGTAAACAATAAGTAAAGCAAACCCATCATCACTTAGTACCATTCTGTGATCACACAAACACACAGACATAGATTATCTCCCAAACAATGCATCATAGTCTTTTTTTGGGATTGCATGACAAAAAGGACGACCATGCTGACACACAAATCCTCATGGGATATGAGCAAATCACTCATCAATCAAACTCATGATCTGTTCTTTTGCAAGACGTTCTCCTGCTTTGATCGACAACTTACATGCTTTCATAGCAAATTGATCATGAAGAATCGTTCTCACATCAACATCATCAATCGCAACCAACTCATTGATCACCATCTGGATATCCCAAGGATACTCAACAAATATCTGCGGCAATCCATAAATCATAATCTCATGACCACCCAGATCGGTAATATCAAATCACCATGACTCCAAGCGACGAATTTTTTGGTCGCGCAAGGGATGTTGTGGCATCACACAGGTCAACGGAGTCAGAAGCATCACACATGGGGGAGAGGGAAGCATCACAGCCTCTTCAAGAGCGCGAACCATTTTTTCATAAGCAATCCTCTCTGCAAGCGCATGATGATCAATCAAATACGCATACTGAGCATCATACGCCATCACATACATATCCCATATCTGACCAACAATGATACATTTCCCTTCGATCCACGACTGATAGAATGGATCTATCAAACCACTTTCATATTTTTTCTCATCATCACGGGGACGTTGTGTAGATACATGCGTCGTCTCTCACGCTGAAAAAAACAATCACTGACCCCCATCATGAGCTGTATGAGAAGCGAGAGACAATCCTCACAACAAACGTCAGGATGATACAATATCCTGTCATAACACCGCTGCCTTATTCCTATATGAAGAGAAAAAATTGGTCACAGCTGCAGTCTTGTGTGAACCAATAACAGCATCGACACAGGCACGGACAGCACGATAAACTCTTTGAGGATCCTTAAATGATACGGCTGTTTTTCTAGGATGAATATTACAATCTACCTCTGCAGGAGAAAGATGTCAAACAATAACTGCCACAGGCCATGCTTTAGGGGGAAGATTATACATATACCCATCCATCAAGGCTTTCTTGATAATCTTGTCATCAATGCAGCGATTATTGACAGCAAATGTCAGCATATCAGGACGAGATACATGCACGGAAGGATGAGAAAGAACACAGGTCCAAACATAATCACCATCCTCATGGGTATGAACAATCAAAAAATCTGCATACTGCGGATACAATTTTTTTGCTCTTGCAAGAAGAGAGTCATCAGAGGAAAGAGTCATCTCACACACACCATTATGCCATACAGAAAAAGACAGAGAATAATTGATCAAAGCAAGATCACGAAGCAACGATCGACAACGTTTCCATTCCGTCTGTTCGGTTTTGAGAAAAGCTTGACGAGCAGGAATGGTCGCAAACAGGTCACTGACAACAATATCAGTTCCATAGTCATACGCAACACTCGTCTCTTCACGCACCACCTGTCCATCAATCACCGAACAACGATACGCAAACTGCATACCCTGCTGTTTGGTTGTCAAAGAAACGGTTGCAACATCGACCATCGACGCCAATGCCTCACCTCTAAAGCCAAAACTCTTTATCGTCCACAAATCATCATACGTTGTAATTTTTGAGGTAGCAAACCTTTCAAAAACAAGCAATAAATCATCATACGAAATACCTTTCCCATTATCAAGCACACGAACAACTGATTTTCATCCACGATCCAATCGGATCGTCAATGCTGTAGCTCCTGCATCAATACTATTTTCTACCAATTCTTTGACAATCGAAAAAGGACCTTCCACAATCTCTCATGCTTTGAGTTGATTGATCAAATAATCTGGCAAACGACGAATAGGCATAGTAATGAAGGGATAAAAGACACAAGACAACATACTTACACAGTGCTCTTATCAGGACGATCGTGCAACTCAGTGTTATTATGCTGATCATCATGAGCATGACTCCCATAGGGTTCCACACGCAAAGCCTGCCAATGAAGATGAATACGACGCAGATACTGATACCATTGATCACGCAATGTCGATCATGATGGGGGAAGATCAGAAAATTGTTGATGAGCAAGCATGTGCTTTGCATGACGACGATGATGATCCAAACGACCATACAGAGTCAAAAGAATAACTGTCAATGCTCAGACAAAAAATACCATAAGCAACATCAGCCCAAGCAAGAACAGGATAAGATCAGTATTAAGATGAAAAAGAGTAACCGACATGATACACACAACAGATAAAAAACAACGATCATAATTATTCATGGAAGTAGCCCTATACAAAAGAAGCATGTAGCACACACAAAAACAGGACAGATACCATGGAGTTCTATCTTAAGGCAGCTATATCCTGATTCCTTGATCGTCAGACAATCATCCACGTCCCCATCCCAAATATCAGCATATTAACTGTCGCATCTTCAACAGGATGCAAAACAAGTCATACAGCAGCCAATGCAGCAAGCCCTCCACATCGAGATAACCAAACGTCATACACAACAAAGCGCTTGATCGCAAATACAAGAACCCATCGTGTTACGACTCGTCCAAGAAATCAGATAAGTCATAGATCAAGAATCACTTGCAAATACAGATTTTCTGGGACAACCAATCACCCCCAAAAATACCCTGGGCCACTCATCCCAAGCCCATACCCAATCCGTGGACGCTGCACAATAAGATTAGCGGCTTCATGCCATTTTTCAAGACGTTCGATCGTTGATCAATATTTGAGATCTGAGAAACTAAGCCATCATACACACACAATCGCGAGAACAACACACCCCACTATCACCAAGCGGACGATACGACTTGTATACGAACACAACAACAAAAGGAACCACGTACTTACTCAAACCAAAAATCATCTCGCTATCGTTGCTACACCCATCAATCATCAGACGGTCCATACCACAATCTTTTGCCACGTATGAGCAACAAACGATCAAAGCAAAGGAAGAAAAAAAACAAGGACATACATCAAGGCATTGGGTCAGGCAAATGCCCCAGCAAACCTTGGAATTCATCACGGACCGGTACGATAATACACAGGAGGAGCCTGATTTGCAACCCAATCTCACACCGGTCAGTATCACAATCTTTCCATCATAGAAGGGAAAAAGATTTTGACTGACCCAAACACAAGACACCCGAGAGCAAACAATCATAATCATCGTTTGATCATTCTACTCGATATCGGATAGACCAAGCCAAGAACAACCCCACTAATGAGAAGAACAAAAGGGAAAATAAGTGACTTGAATCCCACAAGAAACAACCATGGTGTCGCAAATCCTGTACGCACAATCGCATATGCAGTTACACAAACCAAAAGACCAACACACAACCACCCATTTCCCCCCACAAAACGGACCAAACGTACTCCATTATCTTTCCATGACAGCAAAGGATCTCGAGCTTTGTAACATCATCGTACAAAAAAGATACACGTCATCATCATCCATCATCCATCACGCAGCAAACCAAATATCGCAACAGAACCACCAATATTGAGCCCAAAATGAAGCCATGTTGTCAGCCAATGTCGCAAAAGAAGTATTATAATCCACACAAGAAACATAGCAAAAAAGAAGTAAAATATACGATGCCAGTTTTCTACGGTTGACGAAACATCGTTCCACTTCCCTGACGTTGATCAAGAATTCTTGCGAGTTCTCTCAAAATAACTCTTTTTTGAATCTGGGAACGATTATCGATGCGTTGTTCGGCATCACGAATACGCTGGATCAAGGTAGGAAGGTCGAGCTGATGTGTTTTTCTCATCCTCCAAAAAAACTCAATAATCTCACGGATCAAACCGACATCATCAGTCGTCAGACGATATTCATTCAGCATCTGCTCAAGCCATCGATCTTTGGGACGAGCAATCAAACCATCCACCACATTCCTTTTCCCTGGTCAGACAAGATGACTACCACGATACCACAAGGCACTACTTGCTCATGCATCAAGATTGATTGCTCGATGACAGCCATATTCACGATTGATGAACTCACCCACATCAAGGAGCGGCATCGGTGGCGTATATCACCAAATCAACGATTTTTCATCGCGAGGAATACAAAGAAATGCTCTTCTTATTGCAGAGCGAAATCTTGCTTCATTGACAAGATGAGCAATAGATGTCCTCAAAACAAAACCACTATCAACCAAAATAGGAAAATTTCCAATTCATACATAAAAATCACGACGACGCTCTGCATTGGTATTACCCATATATCATGGCATCGAAAGATTGTTTTGGACAAAAAGGGGACGCCCATTACGATCAAGCCCGATAATTCATCTTTCTCCCGTATCTTCACGATAACGAGAAATATCTACACCATCGATAATCCTTTCGCTACTCGTCACGTTACCAATTGGACGCCCAAGATCATTAGGTTTCCAACACCGCTGATAAGCAGGTTCAGACGGACAAAAAAATGTCCCATTGATACCCACCTCACCTCAAACACGCATCGTCTCACGAGCAACAGATGACGTCTCTCCTGTCGGAGCAGCTCGAACGATAATATCATACTTATCAAGATCAAACTGAAACACAGTAGGAGCAAGCTGACGAGCATGGACAGCAGAAACGAGAAGAAGAAAGAGACAACACCAACGAACCATCAGATCAACAACAAGGAATAAAAATTCAAAGAAAAAAAGAAGGGACTTGACTAGGAAACGAGAATGTCTATACATCAATATACTCGTATTTTACAAGACAATCTCAAAACAAAAAATGAAAAAAATGAGTGAACATGGTGTGCGAGATATGACGACTACACAGTGTACAAAACGTATGTCGTTACACAAAACACAATCAAGATGATATAATGGACGTGTTGATAGTGGATATGATAAACATTGTAGAGTCAATCATAACAAAAATGACTGTAGTAATACATCATGAGTTCATATCAAGTGAATTGCAGCATAGCGACGTTTTTCACAAAGGAAATGAGCACCGTCTCATCGAGTAAACGTCACTTTCTCCCTACACGTGAAAGAATGTGAACGAAGAGAGAAAAAAACTGATCGTGCATCTATCAAAACATTGTATACAATGATATTCTCCCCTTAAAAAGAAAAAGGAAGGAGAACATCCATCATTTTTCTTCTTTCTCTGTGTGAAAAAGCTATTCATCTCACATGTGACACTTTTTTCTTTTTATACATGTTTGCTAGTCTAGAGCCGTTCTGTTTTTTATTGACACAATCAAATATACTGTTTTCACAAGAAGGGAAAAGGTATGACTATGCTTCCGTTCTTTTCTTGCTTGTTACGTATGTTTGAGGGAGACGATATCATAGCACTATTTGTTTCAATTTCAAGACATACTATTGTATCTATCGTTTTTCTCCCCACAAGTCAAGTCCAATGTGATCCTCACGTCCGGTTTTTTTGTCTCTTGCTATGGCTATCCATATACTTACTGATAGATAGATGTTTTTATTTTTTCCTTTATACACTATGGGAGGACAAACCAATCCCAACAATCAAATAGAATATTGCACGTCTGCGGCAGAACATTTGCCTCCGGCAAAAAATCTTTTGCAAGATAGCAAAAACACTATTGCTCAAGTGTTACAGTCTCGCCCATACAAAAAATTTTTTGCGACTGAAGTAGGCAAACAAGAAATCCTAAAGAATCTCAAAATATGAGAAGATTTTGATGGTTTACAATTGAGACTCAATCAAGCAACAAAATACTTGAGACAATTTGGTGCACTTGCAGAAAATACGGATCTCAGCACAGAACAACAAAGAGCCATCATCAATGCACACAATCATTGCTGATCACAACCTGCACCTATCAGACAAGCATGACAATCTGATGAAGCATATGCCAAAGCATATAGCAGACGATATAACAAACTCATCGTCGAAAAAAAAGCTATCCTCACACAGGGGTGAGTATTTTCTCCTATCCAAGCAGATATCCTCGTTAGGAGTGGGGTGTGTGGGTCTCGAGAAGATGCCTTTGGTAAGCTCAATATCAAACAAGCTACAATAAAAGAGAGTATAGAAGCAAAAGGAGAAGAAGTGTTGTCAATCGTACAACATGACCCTGATCTCAAGATATACTTCAGTGAATGATCAGAAAATGAAGAAAAGCTCATAAATGCATTAGTCAAATACTATGGGAGACAACAAGGAGACGCAAGCCCTGCAACAATCGTCGATGCGCTCAGGGATGTGTATACATACGATCCAGACGGTAATCAGTCGTTTCCTCTAAGAAAAAAGCTTCTCGAAAATAAGACAATAGATATATATAATCTCTCTACAATTATACAAGAACACAGAAGAATTGGTAACGAAAAACTTAAGCAAATGAAAAAAAACCTCGCTGAATCAGACAAAGAAAAGGCCGTGCGTATCGAATGATTACCTGATAGATATGCCCTGTACGAATTACATTCTTACCCTGATTTGATGCGTGAAAGTGACCAATTGGATCATTGTGTGGGAAAATCAGATCATTATATCAATGAACTAAAAAAATGAAGAAGTAAAATCTATAGTATTCGCCATGAGAATGGCAAAAGTCTTGCAACAATAGAAATAGTCAAAAATGGTGAATGATACACGATTAATCAATGATACACGATTAATCAATGCAAATGATATCAAGACAAACTATTCTCTGAACAAGCACCATGATATGGGATAGTTGTAGAATGACTGAAAGGTATACTAAAGAAGAATACTATTACATGAATAACGTCTGATCTCCACTGATTTCTACATTCATGATCCTCTCTGTGGTCAAGTCTCACGAACCTCACAACACTGGATTTGAGGTTATATAAATGACAAATCCCCCCAGAGATAGGACAGCTTACGAAACTCACAACACTGAAGTTGGAGCGTTATACATGACAACTTCCCCCAGAGATAGGACAGCTCACGAACCTCACAACACTGAAGTTGACTTGATATGGATGACAACTCCCCCCAGAAATAGGACAGCTCACAAACCTCACAACACTGGATTTGAGCTGATATACATGACAACTCCCCCCACAGATAGGAAAACTCACGAAACTCACAACACTGGAGTTGGGGCGATATAGACGACAACTTCCCCCAGAGATAGGACAGCTC
>JANWWO010000011.1 GCA_025057375.1 Candidatus Absconditabacterales bacterium
TGTGCTTCAAAGGGCAAGCACGCTGCTTACATTCAATAAGTAGTCAGTCATTGTTCTTTTCTTTTGTTGGCATCATAATCGTTGTGATTATGATGTTTTTTTTAGGTGAAAAATTGCATTTTTTTCTATTTCCTGTATAATCATTATATGCATGATGCATTTTTATCTTTATGACCAACAATCATGGAACGGAAAAAAAAACTCAAAAAATTTGCACCTATCTCACTTGAGCATCTCAATGCCCAAATGGAACTTATGGAAAGAATTGACAAAAAATATATTGTCATGGCTGATGATCTTCCTCTTATTCTCGAATCCTTGACAAAAGATTATGCAATTTTGACTATTCAAGGGAAACAATACTTCGACTACAAAACGATGTATATGGATACAAAGACACTCGATAGTTTCCTTGCTCATCAGGATAAACATGACAAAAGACGAAAAGCAAGATCAAGACTCTATGTCGATAGTAATATAGCATTTTTTGAATGCAAAATTAAGGATGGCATGACAAGAAAATATAGATATGCTATCGACCCATATGATTATGGCATCCCAACACCACAATCACAACTCTTTGTAGGAGAGATCGTTCGTTCTCATCTTCGTACAGATCTTACAGCTCCTCTAGTGCCAGAATTGGAAGTGTTGTATACAAGAATCACGCTCTGCAATAGAAAAACCAATGAAAGAGTAACTATTGATACAAATCTCAGTTTTCGCAATCCAGATCATCATGATATCTTTTCACTCCCTCATATCGCTATTATTGAAGCAAAAACCCAATCAGACAACGCACACTTTGATCGTGTAATTGGTAATTTTGGGTATCAACCTATGTCAGCCTGCTCAAAATACTGTCTAGGTATGATCTACACCAGAAGAGTAGAAGAATGGACAACATTTGCACGTACGATTTCTCATATCTCATTTCTCTCACTACACCATCAATCCACTCTCCAAAAAAAAAGAAGAGATAGAAAAAAAAACCTCAATATCATCGCTCAAATCAAATAGCCCTACGATACATCTCTTGCAATAAAAGACTATCGCAGCGATAGTCTTTTTTTATACGTTAGACAATATCTAAAAAATCACATACTGCATGGACCAATGGTCATGTTCATGCAATATTTTTTTCGTCGTACTCTTGTCTCTGTTTAGTTCTCAAAACTGGTCCTGCAATATCACAATGAATCCATGTTTTTTTGTTGGTCACAAAATGAGACAAAAATGCTGCTGCCGTACTTGCGCCCATCACCTCTCGCTTTCCAACATTGTCAAGATCAGTATACGAACCTTTGACAGCATCCATACAATGACAATCAAGAGGAAGCTGCCATCACAAATCATTAGTACGTTTGCATGAATCAAGCAACTTGGGGATCAATACATTATCCTCAACCCCAAAAATCCCACTATACATCTCTCCTAGGGCTTTTCGACACGCTCATGTCAACGTTGCAAAGTCAAGCATCATTTTGGGAGCATACTTTTGCTCTGCATAGGTCAATGCATCCGCCAAAATCAATCTTCCTTCAGCATCTGAATGAGACACCATCACGGTCAGTCCATTTTTTGCCGTGTAAACATCACCATTTTTCATCGCTCCTCACGAAATCATATTTTCAACCAGAGGAATAACACCAATAAGAGACTGTGGACTACCAAGACGACATGCAGTTTCGATAATTCAAACCACAGTCGCTGCACCTCCCATATCAGCGTACATCTCATTCATTACCGGATATGGCTTTACATAGTATCATCCACTGTCATACGTCACTCCTTTCCCTACAAGGCAATAAGGATTTTTGGTTTGAGAAGGAGTATAATTATACTCAATGACCATCAAACGTGGAGGAATTGCAGAGCCCTTGCCAACCGCAATCACTAGATTCATTCCTTCTCTTTCAAGAGCTTTGTGGTCCAACACACGAATAGTGACCTGAGGAAAAGAAGAAAAATGATCACTAACCATCGTGACAAATGTCTGAGGATTGAGAATATTTGGAGGCAAGCAGGTCAGTTCTCTTGCATAATCAATGCCTGCTACCACAGCATGCAACGAACGATCAAAAATACCATCAATCTCAATTTTATTGTTTGGTTGGTCTTTTTTCATCATTCTTCCTGTTGTAGATGCCAAAAGGATGCCTTTGGAGACAAAAAATTTTGTTTCTCCACGAACATCCTGTCACCACAAAACACGAATACGTGCATCCTCCTTACCAATCCGTTCTTTACACTGCTCGATACTTTTTGCACCCAAATTTTGGATAGCATTGAGTGATAATCATGAGGGAACCCAACAAGCAAGTTCCATTTTTTTTCTATTACTGATATGTTGAGCGATTCACCCTGTATCAGAAGCATAATGAGCCAATCCAAATGATAAGGACTGAGCCAAAGTATCAGCAAGACGAGAATGACGTACAGAAGAAGACGTCGTTACCACAAGCGTAATAGATTTCATCACAGAAAAAGAAAAATAAAAAACACTTTCTTACCTAATCTCCACACTCCATTCCCCATCCTCAAATCTCAATCCTGACGCTTTCGCGACTGCACACAGATCGTCACGGAAGTCAGTCAAGATTTTTTTCTTTTTGTCGTCACACCTGACACAAATTTCCCCAATCTCCGCACCCAAAGACAATTGTTTGGTCGTCTTGTATTTTCTGACCTCACCGATCAGGGTTTGGCAACACGTAAAACACGAAACTATCTCCTCATGCACAAAATTCGCATCCACAGACGGATACGAACAACGATGCAGACTGAGCTCACCCACGAACGGACGATACCATATCTGATACAATTCTTCGGTCACATGCGGAATATAAGGTGCAAACAGACTCAAGAGAGAAAAAAATACGGACTGACACGTCCAACGTGCAGATTGTTGTTTCGCGGTTCCATTTTCAAATTGTTCTGGCTTATAGAGTCTGAGTTTGATCATTTCTAAATACACATCACAAAAATCTTGTCGGAAAAATTCTTCCAAGGCAATTTTTGCAAGCCCAATCTCATAGGCATCAAGCTGTTTTCTCACTATTGCTATCGTCTCTTGCAAACGAGCCAAAATCCGACGATCAGTTGCATACAAATCGCTAGGTTGTGCCGTCCCAATTGCATCGATGGAGTTGGTCATTTGGAGGAAATTCCCCACGTTCCAGAGTTTCATCACGAGCTTATTCCCGTTTTTGATCATCCCTTCATCAAAGATCATATCTTTCCCAAGCTGTCCACTCAATGCCCAATATCTCACAGGATCCGCTCCCCAGTTGATCAAGAGTTCATCTGGCTCAACTTTGGCATTACCTTTGGATTTGGAGATTTTTTCTCCTTTCCCAGCAAGGACATGACCACTCATCATCACGGTATCAAACGGTTTGCGATCGTGAGCAAAATGTGCGTGAATAGTCGTGTACAACAACCAGGTACGAATAATATCGTGCGCTTGAACTCTCAAAGACATCGGAAGCAAATTGCCCATAAATCCGTTTTTGCGAGCGATATGTGCATTGATGTCTGGTGTCATTCCTGAGGTAAACCAGGTATCAAGTACCATCATTTCTGGTTCAATATCATCAGTCGTATGTCATGCTGGGAGTGTGTCAGGCATCATTGAGGTAGGATCGATAGCTCCAGATGCAAGCTGTGCGTCACTTGGCAAAATAATGTCACCAGTCTTGCGAGAGTATCGCACAGGGATAGGGATCCCAAACGTCCTATTACGAGAGATATTCCAATCTCGAGACAAATTGTCAATCCAGTCAGTCGATCTTTTTTTCATCCATGTAGGAACTCGTATCATTGCGTCATTTCTACGATGTCGTTGATCTTTGTGATCAAGAATTTGGACAAATCGCTGTTTGACGGGAATAATTTCTACACGAACCTTTCATCTTTCGGTAAAAGAAACTGACTGACGAATTGGCGTTGCACGAACAACCGCTCCTTTTTGGGTGAGAAGTTCTGCAATTTTGATTCTTGCATCCTCAACTTTGAGTCCATTAAGTTCGTCAACATGACAATTTTCAATTTTTCCATAACGATTGACGATGACTTTAGGCTGGAGATTGTGCTTTTGGGTTCGGTACACATCGGTTTCATCTCCGTAAGTACAGCACATCACCGCACCACTCCCCTTATCCATTTTGACTTTGTCGTCAGTCATGATTTGTATCTCATCACCAAAAGGCGTGACGGCAGTTTTCCCAACGACATGCGTATATCTTGTGTCATCAGGATGCACAAACACAGCGACAATTGCAGGCATCAACTCGGGTCTGGTAGTGGCAATAATAATCTCACCTCCTTCTTTGATCGAAAAACAAACATCATAAAATATACTATCAATTTCTTTTTCTTCGATTTCAGCTTGGGCAGTCGTAGATTGGGTTTTGGTACATCGAAGAGCTGGAAAAACTTTGGACACAATATGTCACTGACGAACCATATCCACAAAACGTTTTTGTGCGAGTTGCTGAACTTCAGGCGTGATCGTTGCGTAGGTTTGCTTTCGATCGACAGAAAAACCGTAGTTAATCCAAAGATTTTTGTATTGTTGACGAAATTTTTCATTAATACTCAAACACAAATCCCAAAACTCTTGGCGAGACACTTGTCTACTATTGACGCCAGTTTCTTTTTCGACAAGTTGTTCGGTAGGAATACCGTTATCATCATAGCCCATCGGATAATACACATTGTACCCTGTCATTCTTTTGTATCTAACCAAACATTCTGCTTGAGTGTACGAGAAAATATGCCCAATGTGGAGTTTTCCTGAGACAGTTGGAGGAGGTGTATCGACGCTAAAAAGTGGTTTAGATGACTGGGGATCGAAAGCATACACATTGTTCTCAAGCCAAAATTGTTGTCGGTGTTTTTCGCGGTCGTGGAGGGAGTAAGAAGAAGACATGGAAAAAAATCAAGACAAGGTGATAAAAGAAAAAAAATGCATACGATTGTTTTACCAATAGAATATCCCAACCAATAGAATATCCCAGAAGAAAGAGGTTTTTATCATTGATTACTATACATCAAATATCAATTATAATATATTCCGTGACATACTCCGTCATATAACGCTATCTGGATACATAGATAATATACAACAATTATTGCATCCAAAAACGATATCCACATTAACTTGTATATATTTTTGACTGCAATGCAAGCTAAAATGAGGATACTGGTACAAAAATTGTTGCAATCCTCATATTTCATTCGATTCCATATAAGGGATGTATGGCATTTTTTTGTCAACTAGGATTTACTAATTGCATATGCATTCATAGCATCCCAGAAACCAATATGTTCAATCGTCATAGATTCACTGTGACCAGATTGCTGATTATACTTCCAATAAATAATTGCTCCATGAGGTATATGAATGTCCACATCATATCACTTTTTTACAAAAAAGCTGACTGACAACACTACTGCAAGAGTGAAGCAACAGTAGCACATCAATGAAAAGAACTATCTACTAACGCAAAAATAGTAAACACACAATATACACAACTCTTCTTTCCTTCATCAGTCAAATCAATTTTTTCTCAATCAGGATGTATTCCCCATAGTATTGAAATCGATCTTTTCATACATATAACTGTGCCAGATACAAATATTGATCAACAAAAGAAAGACGAGAGACATAATCAAGATTTTGCATATTTACCAACTCTTTTTACCAACAATTCGGAAAAATGTGGGATACACAATTTCCTCGTTCATAAAGGAACAATCACTTCTTTCTCCATAAGGAGAAACTAAAAATAAAAAAACTTACTCACGAAAAACAGTAATACTATCATGTTCTATCACTATACGTCCTCATATTTGCAAAATTGCCTGTAGATACGTATGGGACGCATCAATATTCGCAACAATAGGAAATGAGGCATGTGCAAATCAAGGAACATCAGAAATGATATTCTACATCTGATGAAAAGAAATTTGAGTAGTATTACGATCCCATCTTCCGATCAACATTTCTTGTATGTGATCAACTCATGGTTGCAAGAACAATGTCTGCAACACTCTCCAGATACTCGTCGGTGTTTCATCAACATCTTCTACCAAAACAATAGATCACATAAGAGATGGCATATATTCAGTACCAAAAAGCTGTGCAAAAGAAATCAAATTTCATCACACAAGCCTTCAAGAACCCTTTCAGGGACGCAATACAACATGTCAGTCTGTATTTGGATACCATTTCATACCTCCCAACGTATCAAAACCACCTGTCCATCGTGCATCATAACTATATTCCTGAGATGGTAGTAACTTTTTCTTTTTATAAAAAGTATTACCAAACCAAAATTCTCGCCACTCTTGGGTATATGCAATTTTTTCTGTTGCAAAATCCAACAATACAGGTCAGTGATATGTTTTTTTCCCTGTCTTGATATATAGTGCATAAGATGTAATATCGGAATATCCCATCAATCATTTTGCCCATAAGCAATCGTATCATAAGGGAGTAATGATAACAGACGATTTGCATTTCTTCATCACATAAGAGCAACATAACCAGAACTTGTTTTTTTTAGTCAATCACAAAGAGCATCTATGACATACTGTTCATCAGCAATGCCCAAAAAAGTAGAATTCATATAATCTGTATGTCGAACAATATCTTCAGAAAAAAGAGAAAATGAAAAAAGTAGTCTATCTCGATATGGCAGAGCAATACAATCAGCATACGAAATAGTCTTGGAAAAAGCAATAGGGAAAACAGACATCTAATAGAAAAAATATAAGATAGAGAAAAATAATTGTGTTGGATGCATCAATGAATAAGGAGCAGAAATAGAGAAATCATAAAAAGTATGCTTCCACAAAAAGACAAGGTTTTCGAATGTATCTTCTCTTATTTCTGGTTTGATTGTCATTACTATAGGTTAACCATTGATATTCATCTTAGTATACTAAGATGTCTAATATGAATAGAGGAATTTATCCACGAAAGTAAAGACATTTATTATAGGGTTTTCACAATTCACATTTGACGAAGATCAGAAACTCAGTAGTAACAGTTCTCGGCAGTCTTTCTCTCTTCCTCATTTTTTTGAGGTCTACGCATGTATGTATATTGTTCTTATGCAACGTTCTCTCCATGTTTGTAGAAAATATGATTGGCTTTGTTGTATACTTGATCTAATACACTATTCATGATCATGAAAAGATGATATTATCAATCAATCGTCTTGCATTGAAGAAAAAAAATACTATAGAAAATATATGATATCATCATTTTAGTTGTTATATTATCGAATGATCTGACGACTATGATCGTTCTTGGTACTTCCATCAACACTCACCATCTTTCATCGAAGTGTATGATTTTTCTTCCTTGCGATCATTATCCTCCTTATTATCTCACGTACGAGAAAGATTGGCATAGGGTGTAGTATCATACTAGGATTACTCTTCTCGACCCGTTTACTGGTCTATGATATCACAGGCCCTATCACCACGCCATACCCACTCATCATGCGACTTCGTGAACCATTTACTGACGAGAACTGACTGCTAACAACGACACCAACTCCCCTCACAACGACGCAGACAATTATAATTCCGTCTACTACCTCAGATCCCCATCTCCATCTCTGGGATCACAATATACATACTCTCTACCAAGCAACTGGTGCACTGATTCTTTCTCTTCCCTCACTGCAGGTCCAGCGCGGTTTTCTCTCTCCTATCGATCTCGATACACTTCCGCCAGACGAAAAAACAAATCTCTGACTGGCAGTCAAGAAAATGCTTGTAGAACGCTACTATCCTGGCTCATCACTCCCTATTCGTTATCTGACATATGGGCGATATCGATTTCTTAGTGAACGAAACACTAATCATTGGGGATTGCATGCACAAGAAGTACGAAATCGCGGAAAAAAACTCGGAGAAGTCCCAGGAGGGACATGATCTCTCATCACGACAATGACACCCTTGAATCAATGGATAAGGCATGATACCAATACCGATCTCACGACTCAAATAATCAACCAAAGTCGACGTGAATGATGGGAACGTATCAACAACTAACTACCTACTCACTTTATTATCTCTCCAATTATCTTTTCTATGCTCGATCGTTCCTGTATTTCAACAGCACCCACAAGTCCAGGGATCTATATCTTCAAAAATGATACTGACATCATTCTCTATGTTGGCAAAGCAAAAAATATCGCCAAAAGAGTCAGTCAGTATTTTTCTCCTGGGTCAATGCGAAAACAAGATATGATGGCTCATGCAACAAAAATCGAACGAATCGAAACACAAACAGAAGCAGAAGCGCTCTATCTAGAAGAAAATCTTATCAAAACTCATCAACCAGAATACAATCGCCTCCTCAAAAATAACTCTCACTATGTATACATAAAAATCACTCATCATCCCTACCCTAGCGTTTTTGTCACCAAACAAAAAAAAAATGATAAAGCAGAGTATATCTGACCCAAAAATGCTATTCATACGCTCCGCAAAACGATTCAATACTGTAAAAGCTACCTCAAACGAAGAGGATGTAAACAAACACAATTTCGTCAAGGCAATCTATGTACCGAATACTACTTCTGACAATGTGCATGACGATGTATCGCGAACAAACCAGAAAAAATAGCACAAGCTGGAATAAATCCTGACACTATATCCAAAGCACAAAGTGAAAAAATCATTCGTCTCCTTCGTCAATTCTTTTCTGGACGCCCCGATAAACTGCAAACACTGATCAAAGAAGATATTGATCGTGCTATCGCAACACAAAATTTTGAACGAGCCATCCACCTCAGGGATATGTATCACTGATTAGTTGCATTTTCAGAAAAACAGGCAGTCGTTTTGGATATAATCACAGACTGTATCATCGGTGTCAGTCAGCGCATTGAGACCAAAATCATTGTCTGTATCCTGATAATCGTCGAAGGAAAAGTAATCGATATCATCAGGACTCATTATAGTACGGATATTATGTCCCATCACCATATTTGGCTTGCTGCCTGAATAGAACGAAATACATCCTTTATGCTTTATGAAGAGACAGGACTCCCCTGGCAGGTAAACGATGATGAACCACAAACAATTCGATGATTTTCATCATCAGACAAAAGAGTAACAATGACCTCTGTTCGTAGCAAAATACAGGATGTGATCGATAATGCTATCAGTTCCTATTTTTCTCCTGCGAGCATGCATGATAATGATGTGCCTATCATCAACGCTGTTCTTGGTCAACTCCAAAGCGATTTGGGGTTAGATCGTTTCCCCTATCATATCGAAGCCATTGATGTTTCTCATATACAAGGAGGACGATGTTCATGATGACTGTCCTGTCTCAAAGCATGATCTCCCTATCCCAAATGATATCGCCACTACAAACTCAAAGGCAATGATGACTATACAAACCTATGCACGCTTGTGACCAAAAGAATCGAATCAAGCAAAAAATGACAGACACTCCCTGATCTCCTCCTCATTGATGGGTGAATCGGACAAGTCAATGCAATCATAAATCTCCTCAACACACAATTCCCCGATAGCAAAGAGCATATGATGATTGTTGGCATTGCAAAGGGAGACGCAAGAAATCAATCTCATATTGGATCTTTCACAAAAAAAGAAAAAAAACACAAGACGGACACAATTCGCGAAATCTTTCTTATTGTCGATAAACAGGGAAGATTGATCGAACATCCATGTCAGTATACACCAGGAGAAAAGCTTTTACTCAAAGCAAGGAATGAAGCTCACCGTTTTGCAAATCGTTATAGAACCAAGCAAATGAGTATGGAATGGAGACAGTCATAAAACCACCATCATCTATAATCATCTATGTGAGTACAAATGACCACCACGAATGACGAATTGTTGCCGTACTTGCATGTACAAGACGATGATCAGGAAGCATCATACAAAGAGCGTCCAAAGAATCTGACGCGAACACACAAAGATTGTGAGCTCATCGATCACGAGCGAAGGTTGTTGCATGAAGAAGAAATGATGCAGAGGTACTGATGAGAGGCTGTTCATGCCACAATGTCCATACATAACTATCACGTGGTCATACCCATTGAAGATATCCTCCAACACAATGATATCCCTTCCATAAGGCCCGAACAGTCCAATTATTCGCTTTTTGGGCAAGATACTGATATGATTGAAGTTGCGTAGGCAAATAGCTATTCTGCACCTTTATAGATGATCGAAAATGCTCAGGTTTGGGACCATTAAGAGAACTAATACGGAAACGTTCGGTACTATACGATGCCAAAGATGAATGATTATCATAACTCGCAAGTGAGATAAAGCGAAGAAAAGGATGGCTAGTTCATTTAACAACACATTTAGGAATGCTTGCAAACCACTCTGTAACCTGATGATGATAATGATAGTCATGTATCACTGTCACATCATGCAAAGAGACAGATGAGGAAAAATGCGAGATATCAGGCAACATTGATCGATCCACCCAATGATACCAGACTGATTGATCTCCCCATCGATGACGACAAAATATCTGAATAATATGATAAGAAGAGCTGGGCGTAATACACACACGACCCTCAGTACGCATCACCTTTTGATACTGTGGGTCTGAAAAAAATGTCACCATTATTTGCATCAGCAAAATAAAATCACTATACTTAAACAATACTGCTCTTTATCTCTTCATGACTATCCTATGCGTTTTTTTATCTTTCTTATTGTCAGTGTCGTCGTTGTAAATGGATCACCAACATTCGCCGAAAGGAATGATTTTTATTTGGTGCCCCAAGCAGAAGATACAGCTGATTATTTGAGAGCAACCGAAAGGATCAGTAGTTCATGAGGTCATGTATGGGATCAGTATGATGCAGAATCCTATCGTATGGGATGAGCTCAAGGAAATAAACATAATCTTGGGAATCAAATTGCGTCGTGAATCATGAACCGAAACACTTTGATTGACTATTTTGTCTATGTTGTAAGATTTATGTCTCAAATGGCGTTATTAATAGGAGCTTGTATGATTATCTATGCAGGATACAAATATGCAATGGCATCATTTGGTGATGAAACAGGAAGTGGAAATGAAGCAGTAAAAAATGCTGTCATCGGTATTCTTATTGTAATTTTTTCTTATGCAATAGTCAGAATTCTTACCATCGCTTTCATCAAATAGCAAAAAGCATCCATCTTCACCTACTACGTCACCATCAAGACCTCGGGAACCAATGTCAGTCACCATTGTTCTCTCACTAATCAAATCAGCGTAAAAGCTGCATCATGAACAGCAGATCAAGGCACATGTCAATCAGCTACCATAATCAACGCATGTTTTTCATAGGTTCCTACCTTTCACAAACGCCATCATTTCCCAACAGTTTTTTCGATCAGATATCCTGCCGATACTTTTCGTTGTGACCCAAAAGGGTACACCACAAGATGAGGATCAAGACATAGAAGACGATTTTTTTCGTTTTCATCAACCACAGGGTTGGCAAAAAATGATCATGCTGTAGGAATAATTCTCCAATCAGGAAGCTTTGTTTTTCTCAACGAACGAACACGATCACAAATTTTGATTGGTGTATCAAGCGTTTCATCAAGTCATGCATACGTGGTGATAAGATGATGATTGGTTGTCGTAAGATCAAAGGTCGCACTGATAATAAACCAAGATTGTGCACGTGGTGTTTTGAAGACACTATGACGATACCCAAACTGACATTGCGCATTATCCAAGACGAATGTCTCATGTGTCAAAAAATCATACACCACAATGCTCACAATCGTCTGACAAATCTCCACGCCATAAGCACCGATATTTTGAACAACAGCTCATCAAACTGTCCCAGGAATATCAATCAAATTTTGTCGTCATCATCGCCCTTGATTCATACTCCACTCTACTGCATCCATCCAACTTTCTCCACTCCCAAGCGTCACTCTTACCCTCATCGCATCAATGACTGTCGCTTCCCTCCCCATAATAGCTGCTTTGATAATATGGCGATTAGTCTGAGTAGCAAAGACAGTATTTGATCATCAACCGAGAATTGTATGCTGTGATGTCCACTGAATATGTTTACATGCTGCAGGTGAAGAGATTGTCGTCACTGATAATCCCTGTGATAAGGTTGCAAATGTCGTAAGATGCCCAATATCTACCATAGAAACAAAACAATAAAACTGACAGCTATGTTAGTCTGTCATGAGACAATCCTTGCGTCTTGATTGTCGTACCAGCCACAAGTTTGTCTATATACAAAATTCCTTCCAAATGATCAAATTCATGCTGAATAATTCTTGCAGTAAATCAGGTAAATGTTTGCGTGCGTATCTGTCTCATTTTATCAACAAAACGAATGGTCACGGACGTCGATCTCTCCACCATTCCAACCAATCAAGGCAACGATAAACAACCTTCTTGCTCTATAGTTTTTTCATCACTAAGGGACAAAATCTCTGGATTAAAAAACATTTCTTCATCAATAATATCTTCTTTTGATGATTTTTTAGATTTTTTACCCCAGATTGTTGCTACAAATACACGCAGATCTGATCCAACTTGAGGCGCTGCAAGACCAACACCATCTGCTTTCCACATCGTATCAAGCATTTTGTAGCCAAAAGCAACATGATCAATAGTAATGGTCGAAATAGGCATCGTTGGTGTACGAAGACGTGGATGTAATGCTCCAGTAATAATTTTCATACAACATAGAAAAATAAAAACGCAATCTAGGATGCAAAACACTGTTCAATCGCTTCCCATTCGATATTTGCTTGACGTCGTGCCTCGACATTGCCCGTATCCCATAACGGAGCATCCACAACGCAAGACACAACTTGATTACGATCCATAAAATACTGCAAGGATTCCCAAGGATACACCTCACCACTTTTTGGGTCAGGAGATGTTTTTTCCAAATGATCAAACATTTCATGAGGAATGATAAACGGCGAAAAATTGACCAAATTCGATGGTGCTTGATCACGCGTAGGCTTTTCAACAATACCTGTGATATACCCATGATCAATTTTTGCTACCCCGTATTTATGAACCTCTTCTCGACCAACTGCTTTGAGTGTCATGACCGCTTTTCATGTTTGGATATGCGTGGCAACTGCCTGACGAAAAAAATCTGGATGATAAATACTATCACCGTAGACCACCATAGCAAAATCGTCACTAATCCATTCACGAGCCTGCAAAATCGCATGTCCTGTTCCCTTTTGTTCAAGCTGTTTGAGAAAAACAATTTTTGCCATTGATTTAGTCTGATTGATCAAAGCCAATTCTTGTGTCTTATTTCTGGATTGGAGGAGTGATTCAAGTTCGTAATTTTTGTCAAAATACATCTCCAATGGTTCCTTTGATCCAGAAACAATCATAATAATCTCAGTAATTCCAGCCATCGCAAGTCACTGAACTACATAATGAATGACAGGCTTGTTCCCGACAGGAAGCATTTCTTTAGGAATAGATTTGGTGATAGGGAGCATACGCGTACCATATCATGCCGCAAGAACGATTGCTTTCATACAAACAAAAAAAAATAAAATACCAAGAGAACAAAGCCTCTTTAAATGTATAGTTATTTTTTTCTTTCTTGCAAGTCGATATTGGGATATCGTACCAGCTTTCAATCCAATCTCATCTTGCAATTCGGATAAAAAACGCTATAGTGGATCAGATCTTTTATTTCCGTTTTCCCATGAACCAACATCTCTATCATAAACGTCATTCACTCGCCCATCTTCTCGCCCAAGCTGTTCTTCGTAGTATTGATCCCCATGCCTGATTTGGAACTTGACCAGCAATTGATGATGGCTGTTATTATGACATTGCATTTTCTGACGGTATCACCTACTCAGAAAGTATGAACAAAGATCTTACCAAAACAATCGCTTGACTCATCAAAGAAAACCAACAGTTTGTCTCATACACAACGACAGACCCTGATGAAGCACATCAAATTGTTGATATGATGGGTCAACCACTCAAACATGAACTCATCAAAAAATTTGCCGCACATGGTGAGACACACTATAGTTTTTGGGCAAACGTTGCAAGCGTCTGATGACGTTCGAGATTAGAAACCACCACCAAACCATGATATACTGCCAAAGTCGATAGATGGACTGCACGATGAAGAGAAAAAAACATTATCACTGACGACCATATCATCGTTTTTCTGGATTTGTGCGAGTGATGACATGTCGAAACTACAAAAGAGATTGCAGAATGATCCTTTGTAATGGACAAAGTATCTGGTGCCTATTGGCAAAACAACGCAAATAATCAGATGCTTACACGTCTGTATCTCCTCGTATTTGATACCAAAGACGAACTCAAAACCTACCAAACCATGATGGAAGAGGCAAAAAAACGTGATCATAGAATCCTTGGACCCAAGCTTGGAATTTTTACGATGTCTGATCTTGTCGGATCTTGACTCCCTCTCTTCCAACCAAATGGAGCAATTATTCGTCAAGAATTGGAAAAATATCTGTGGTCACTCCATGAATCAAAAGGCTATCAAAGAGTATGGACTCCCCATCTTGCCAAAGAAGCATTGTACGAATGTAGTGGGCATGCAGGACATTATATGGACGATATGTTCAAGGTCAAAGGCGGAAGCTCAGGAGAAGATTTTTATGTCAAACCAATGAACTGCCCGCATCATATGCAAATTTTTTCTGCAACAAAATGGAGCTATCGTGATATGCCTGTAAGATATTTTGAACCCGCAACAGTCTATCGTGACGAAAAATCTGGTCAACTATCTGGGCTCACGCGTGTCCGTGCTCTTACTCAAGATGATGGGCACCTCTTTTGTCGTCCATCCCAAATCCAAACAGAAGTATCACTGATCGTATCTATCATCAAATCATTTTACCAAACAATGGGCATGATGGATGGCTATAAAGTCCGTCTGTCAATTAGGTGAGACGACACATCCAAATATCTCTGATCAGATGATGTCTGGAACACAGCAGAGTCAGCACTGAAGTCAATTTGTGATAATGAAGCTCTTCCATATGAAATTGGGAAAGATGAGGCAGCATTTTATGGACCCAAACTTGATTTTATGTTCAAAGATGCGATTGGGCGTCCTCGACAGCTATCCACAATCCAACTTGACTTTAACCTTCCTGAGCGTTTTGATCTCAGTTATACCAATGAACAAGGAGAAAAAGAACGTCCTGTTGTCATTCATCGTGCTATTTCATGATCACTTGAACGTTTTATGGGTGTCATGATCGAGCATTGCGCTGGAGCCTTTCCTCTCTGGCTTGCACCTACTCAAGTCATCATTGTTCCTGTCGCGAACGCATTTCTTTCTTATGCGCAGGATGTAAAATCTATGATGTATGAAGCATGATTGAGAGTGACAATCGACGATAGCGATGATAGTTTTGCAAAAAAAATCCGCAATGCAGAACTGATGAAAATACCTTATATTCTCATCGTAGGAGAAAAAGAAGCGACCGACCAAACCGTCAGCGTCAGAGTCTATAAGACCAAAGAACAATTCGTCAAACCAGTCAGTGAGTATTGTTCTCAGCTTATTCATGAGTATCATACCAGAGCACGCTAACATTTGTTGATTACACATCCCACGTGTAATTTTTTTTTATGCTATTTTTTTTTGACAACAAATTTTTTTTGAGTATACTTAAGAAGAAACGTCTTTATTTTTTGTGTGCGAATGTCTATCAACTTTTCATTTGGAGGAGGAACCCCACAACCACAAAATACATCACCATCAGACACATCTACTACGACACCCTCACCAGACCACACACCAGTAATACAGGAAAAACCAGAAAATTTGCTTCCTGTTTCTCAGACAGAGCAAACATCTGCGACCCCTCCTCAGTCGCCACAAACTTTTGGATTTACAGCACCAGAAACATCAAAACCGCAAAGTACAGCGACATCGATTTCCCAACCACAACCTCCAATAACAAATTCTACTACAACAGATCAACCAGCTAACAAATCAAATAAAGAAATAGGAGAAAAAACGGCTGGAAAAATAACAGAAGCAGCGTCAAAAATCCAAGAAACATTGACGTCAATATGGCTCCGTATTCTCGGGAGTGGTGAAGTGACACAAGAAACCATATCAATGAAACTTGGAATGATTTTTCTTCTCTCTCTCGTCTGATTTCTTTTTTATCAGGCAAACTGGTATATGGACCAATACAAAGGACCTGTCATCCCTCCTGAATCTCTCGCCCATGTCCAAACCCTTGAATCTTATGAAGAACAACTCACAGCTATCATCCCCTACAACTGATTTTCTTCCTATCGTGGTATTGACTTATCAGCAGCACAAGCAACCACAAATATCCAAACCATTCTCAATGCCTCAGATCTTAACTATATCCATAAAAAAAGACTATTGAATCAATTTTTTGACAGTCTGATCACTGAGTTTGGAAGAATAGACAGCGATCTGTCTGCAGCAAAAAATAAAATCTGAACCAACGGTTTTTTTCCTCTCGAACTGGAAACGATTGTATGAACAGATAATCCCGTCTCAATCCAAAGATCAGTCCTCGCCTTAGAAAGTATCAAATTTTCAACAGCTCTCCAAGTCTTTGGGTTGATGGATACATTTTTACAACAATTTAGCCGTGTCTATGGTATCGATAAAACAAAATTGATGACTTTCATCGATTTGTACACCAAAAGATCTGATATAGATGTCCTCAATTTTCTCCAATCCTGCTATCTCAATCCTTTCGAAGATCCTCGCACATGTTCTGTAATTGATGATTTTGCCAATTACTTTGCCAGTTATGAACCCAAAGTAGATATTGATCAAAAACTCTATAAAGAATTGATGATGTTTATTGATACAAGACTTGACGATAGTGCATTCCCATCCTTGATTATCTCATTTGATAGATTTGATCCACAAGCTCAACAACTAGGATTCAAAATTGGCATCAATACCCTCGCAGAAGATGAGAAAGCACTAATTAATCAAGGTATTCTCAACCCTCACATTTTTATCCTCTCCAGAATGATCAACCTGCTTAAAGCAAGTAAATTCATCATGGGGAACGCAATCGCTATCAATGATATGCGCATCGAAAGAAACGAACTCGAGGTATGAGGAAAACCACTGATTGTCAATTCATCAACCAGAAATTTTATGGTTCCACTCCAAAGAAATACAGAAAGAGAAATCTTTGATACCGAAGGAACCAATCGTCTTGAGGTTATCGAAGCATTTGAAACCATCCAGCAACTCGAAGGTAGACAACCAGAATCATTTTCTGATACTGTCAATATCAATCTTGATGACTTTGGAACTACCAACGAATCCAGAAACCAAGGCAATATAAAAGAAGTGGGGTCAGGAACCTGATCATCACTAGCAGGATCACTCCCATCAACAACAGGATCTATATGAGGAACATGACAAACACCAGCAATACTGACAGGACAAACACCAACCATGCAATGAACTACACCAGCAACAACAGGCACAACTATCCCCACAACTCCAACACCGCAACTCCCATGAACAGGAGCTGCCCCAAGAAGCGGATCATAACACCCTCCTCTATCATCATTTTTTATTCTTTCTTTCTGTACTTCTATGGCAGATACCAAAATATATTGATCAAAACTGGATACCAAAAAGACACAACCCGCACAATGATCAGAAATTCTCAAAAAACAAAATACCATCGTTTCAGGGATTTTTGTCTTTGTGGCACTTGCCTGTATTTTTTTGGGATTTAGAATGGTGACAGGGTATGTTGCTATGAATCTCAAAAGTGACGATCTTATCAATCTAATCAATTTTGATACAACAAAACTCCAACAAACAGATGCTCTCAGACAAGAGTCTATGGGATGGAACACCTTTAATGATATGATCTGATCAATCACCAAAAAAAAAGAAGAAAAAGAAACCTATGAAAAATTTTTTTCCCAACTGATGAGCCCCTATGAGAATTTTTTACAATATCTCCTCCTCCCTCGTCTCAATATTTGGAAACACCCTTTTACAGAAATAATTGACACCAGCCTAGTAGGAAAAAAATTTTTGGATACCAATCCCTATACAGATATTGCACTTATTCTCAAACGAGGTGATTTTTTTAGAGATGTGTGAGATAAAGCACAATTTAATGATATCAAAAACATTATCATCAAACCACTAGAAGAAGATGTATCCTGATATTTTAGAATTCCCATCGATTTAGAATTTCGTTCCCCTACAAGACGCTCGTTTCTTCTTTTGGTCGAAAAAATCTCATCAACAGCAAACAAAGAGAACATTATGCTCATCAACGAGTTCACCTACAATCTATGGCAGATAATGCTCACAGATAGTGCTGACCAAATTTCTCAAATTTCAGGTCCAGGAGCAATGTCATGAACAAACGTTTCCAATGATAAAAAACTAGGCTACCGATGGTATGCAACAGTCTTTGGTTCAGGAAGCGATGAAACAATTCTCACCTACGAACTTTTATCACCTGATATGATCAAAAAAGCAATTGCAAGAACAGCATGATGTAAACAACCAGGCAGCGAAACGTGCTGATATCTCTTCAGAGAAAAATTCAGAACACTGCCTTTCTTGGCTTATACGATTACAGATAACTGATCAGATACTGTCCTTGCACTCAAAGAGTTTTATCGTGCACTTCCTTCGTTGATCCAGATTTCACAATTCTCATTTGACAAATCACGTAGTCAAAACTCTAGTACAGAAATCGGATATGATGGAACCATTGGTCTATTTCTTTATGGAAAATGAATCAGTACCGAAGAAGTGACAGAAATACAACAAAGACTTGGAACCCTCTGTTTTCGCAATCCCCAACCGATGACACTTGATACAGCAAAAAACTTTATCCAACAGGGTCTTGGGTGACTTGGAACACCAACAACTGTTGACGCAACCAAATCAAGGCAAATGAGAGAAGTTCTTGTTATTCTGAATGACATCACACCAGCACGGGAAACAGCTACCAACTACGCAAAAATCGTTACAAGTTTTGAAATTTGGAGGACACTTGCTGATGCAGGGATTTGTGATGCTTAAACAATACAGTATACACGATCAAACTATAATGCTTGCTCTTGCATTCATAGTTTTTTTTCTTATAGTCAAAATATTGTTATCAGGTCCTTTAGCATTTCCCTCATGTAATGTTTTTTGTCAAAACACAACATCAAGACTTCATTGTGACCGAACATCTCGCAATCCCGACAACAAACTCGCAATCATCATCAATGAATTATTTTTGTGTAAGAATTACCAAACCTATCATGAATACAAAAGACTTTGTAACCTATCTAGCAAAAATCCTATGAGTAAGTGCATATTTGATCTGATTTGCATGACTCAAGGACAAACATGCACGTTGTCATCAATATTTTTCTTTCTGACCAACAATTTTAGCCAAAACAAGATGATACAAAGCACTCCTTGCACTACTGTCAGAATATAATCTTTTTTGGAAACATCCGTGCTGGATAGCACAGTCTCTTAGCCCCAAAACACCAATCACAAACGAATTTTCTGTCCTCTTACAAAGTGATCAACACTATACCGCTCATCAATGTAACGAACGAAAGAAAATCTTGACTGACAAATGATTCCCAAATGTCTATGGAGACCAAAGATTTGGCTGGACAGGTCACAACCATCTTCATGGCAAAAAACTTTTAGATAAACTCCCAAAAAAACTCAGTTTTGATGATCGTTTCAAGATCCAAGCACGAGTCTCATCAATAGCAAATGCACTGATTACCAAGCGCTGGAATCAAGGGAGAATTATCCATCTGGCTGGTGATGATACTCCCCTAACGGTACCTGTTCCCGGTGCAGATCTTCGTCTTGCAGATCCAGCAACACCAGCCGGTAAGCGAGAACGTATGCATCTCAAGGCGCTTGGAATTGATCCTGACACACCAATACGAAATGACGACATAGGTTTGTGGGGAAGAAGAAGAGAAGTTGTTGCCTATCCACAAATTCAGGCTTTTTACCCCAAAGCACGCTGATATCTTTTGCGTTGTATTCTTCCCAAATGATCATACCTCACATCCCTTGTCTCCCATCTCAATACATTGGTTGCAAGCACAACATATACAACAGACGCTATAAAGTCAACCAATCAGCACACGAAAAGACAAAAACACAATCCTTATTTACCCAGAAAGACACAGACAACAAGAGCATCACACTATCATCAACATACATCATCTCCTACAAAAAAGTCATCACGTTCATCATCCTTTTAACTAGCCATCTTGATGCTTCACCCGTGACTCATACAAACACGACCAACACTTGTAGATCGCCTCATGAAAGATCCTCGTCGACCATCATTTTGCCAATGGCGAGAAACTCTTGATCATACAAAAGTCTATCCCCACCATGACAATCTTTTTGCTGCCTTACTTCACACACCACTTGATCAAGTCAGCGTCGTTATCCTCTGACAAGATCCCTACCACCAACCAGGACAAGCTCATGGATTCGCATTTTCTGTTCCACCTGGGACAACACATCCTCCATCACTACGTTCGATCTATCGTGAGCTTTTGGACTGTTTTTGACGTGATCCAACAACACGAAAATCACTCAACCCATGTCTTACCTGACGAGCAAACCAAGGAGTCCTTTTGCTAAATACGTCACTCTCAGTCCAGCATGGAAAACCGTGATCACATAGCACACAGCGATGGCGAATTACCCAAACAATACTGACACTAATCAATGAATCACGCACTAATACAATTTTTTTGTTGTGGTGAGATCATGCAATCATGGCAGGATCATGTATTGATACCACAAAACATCATGTGCTGACAACCTCACATCCATCCCCTCTTGCTGCTCACCGCTGATTTTTGGGGTCCAAACACTTCATTCGTGTCAATGAAATCCGTCTCCACCAAGGATATGAGCCTATTGATCGACTATGACCACTCACAAACCATCTCCCACTCTTTACTTTCCCCACATCTTCATGTCATAAATAAGATACAATCCAACTCGTTTCTCTCATACAGGATAATACCAATGCACGCACATTGGTATATTTCCCTGGCCGATTGCCAAAGCATACACACAGCATCACCAGATCGCAGGAACGAACAAAACAGAATAAGCGAAACTTGACCATCTGCTTACTTCCTGGAACACAGTGGCTACATGGAAGACTCATCTCACAGACTATTATCAATCCTGACAGCTGTATCAGTGACGCAATCGCCCAAACAGCAACACATCTTCAGTCCCTCCTCCAGCCCTACTGCTGCGTTTGAGTAAACATGGGATGACATGTCTGTCTCCAAGCAGTCAAGAAACTCTACGATGAACACAAATACAATAGCACGATTCCTCTCCCCTCTCATCTATCTCTTATCAATACACCAGTACAGACAGCAATTTACGTTTCCCGCCTGCTTTCGCGAACCCACTCCTTGCAGATTTCATCTCCCTCTTCTCGTGGGCTCACCCATCATTCCATCCTGCAATTCTCTCCCACCGAGCAGCCACATACGCAAGAGAAAAAAACAACCTCTTTGATCCTGCCCTGCTTCAGAAGAAGGATATCAACCTACAAATCATCTGAGCAAAAAACGATAAATTTATCTCATATCCATCATAAGCAACACTCATCAATGGCAATCATACAACACTCTGACCCAACGGAATATTTGAGAAACAACAAGATTTTCTTCTCTCATAAGGTCTTCTTTATTATATGAATACACAATGAAACAGATTCCCCTCTCTCCTACACACCAACGTCAACACTATATCGCTCTGCTCGAAAGAATCCTTGCAGTAGCGTTTCGTATATTTCGCAATACAATAAGTACCAATCAATCATTGAGCACAAAACTTACTCCTCTCCTCAAAAAAACAGCCGACTACATGAACGTCATTCTCAATGGCGAGGGACCGCTACAAAATGCGTGAATACTGTGATTTTTAAAAACCCTATTCACAAATGATCGAGATATTGAATCCATCAGAGACAACCAAATGACAGCTCTCAATCGCATCCAAAAACTCAAAAACACCACCAAATATAAAAACCCAAACACAAAACGATTGTGTCAGACTAAAAAAATCCCCACTGACAGGGATTCTTTTTTTGTTTTGAGCATGATGTTGGGATTCTCTCTGATGGTGATTCACACAATCTGATGTATATGGTTTGATTCAAATAGATTATTCCATACGGTCAGATGTATCCGACCCTACTACGCCTCACACGCCTTACAATTCTGCTGTTCTTTCATACGCCCAAACTGCTGTGCTGCATTGACAGAATGTTGATAATACAATGTCTTGACACCGATTTTCCACGCATACAAATATAACTCATTGATATCTTTTGCAGGTGTTTTTGGATTGATAGCGAGATTAAGTGATTGTGCTTGATCGATATAATCTTGACGTGCTGCTGCTTGATCAATCAATGTTCTTTGGTTGATTTCTTGAAATGTCTTGAAGACTTCTTTTTCATGATCAGAGAGGAAGTCCAAATGCAAGACAGATCCATCATTATCACGAATAGACAACCATACCTCTTCGGTATTTTTTCCTTTTTCTTCCAGAAGTTTTTCGAGGAATTGATTTTTCATCGTCACTTTAATTTTTGCAATATCTTTGACATAGCAATTTGACCAGATTGGCTCGATACCTTGCGATACTTGTCCGAGAATAAATGCTGACGACGTCGTGGGTGCAATCGCAAGCAAGGTTGCGTTTCTTCTGCCATAACCTTTGAGCACCTCAGGCTCTCCATATTCTTTTGCCATTTGTTCTGATGCTTGATATGCTTTTTCTCTAATAAGTTTGAAGATTTCGACATTGAGTCTGGAAGCAGTATTTGAATCAATAGGAATCATTTTTGATTGCAAGAGCGAATGTCGTCCCAAGACACCAAGTCCCAAAGCCCTGTTTTCTTTTGCAAATTTGTATGCTCTTTGCATAAAGTAGAAACATTGTTGTTGGCGAGAATTATTACTATCACGAAGTTTTTCGAGTTTGTCAATAAAATCTTGCATCACTGCATCCAAGAAATACGTGAGCGTCTCAACAGCATCTGTATCCTTTCGTTTATCATAATGCAATAAGTTGATAGAAGACAAACAACAGACAAACGATCGTTCTTCATTGGACGGAAGCATAATTTCAGTACACATATTGCTGGCATAAATTTTGTGTCCTTTGTCTTTGTAACAATCCACCGTATTACGATTTGCAGTATCGACGAACATAATGTAAGGATACCCCATCTCGTTTCTCCTTTGGATCACTTGTGCCCAAATTTTTCTTTTTTCGATATCTCCTGCCTCCATTTCTTTGAGCCATTGATCAGTACACGTTACACCATGCGTGATTTTTTGGATAGGATTCCCCTCAGTTCCGATCTTGAGAAATTCCTCGATATCGCCATGTTCAATAGGCAAATAAGGAGAAATGTGTCCACGACGGACTGCACCCTGACTCACCACATCAAGCAATGATTCAAACAGTTGCATAAAATGGACTGCTCCAGACGAAACACCATTGTTTTTGATCGGCATGCCACGATGACGCAAGTCACCAAAATATGCAGATGTTCCACCACCATACTTACTCATCATCCCTACTTCTGCCTGAGTAAAGAGAATTTGCCCCATATCGTCACCCACATATGACCCAAAACATGAAATAGGTAATCATCTTTCGAGCCCAAAATTTGATCGTACGGGAGATGCAAGCGAATAAAACCCTTCTGCCATATAATTATAAAACTTGTCTGCAAATCATGGTTTGCCTAGGATTTTTTCTGCGGTTTGGGCAATGTCTTTGATTCTATCTTCAGCAGTCATCCCCTCTTGGAGATAGCCTTTGGACAAGAAGTGTCTAGAGTAGTCGTTGAGTCGGTACATAGTGATACGAAACAAAGTAAAAAAATAGAAACTGATGAGAATTACGTATACAGGACAGTCAATGTAGCACCAGCAGAAGAAGGTCCATAATGTATTCCTAAAACAAATCATCCGCACTGATACTCTTGCTTCTCTTGTTGTAGTTGATCGAACGCTTATCAAAGAAATCTCAGTGCTTGGTGGCGATGATCTCGTCATCAAATCGCTGGGTCTGCTTGAGGAGATTTTTGTCGATGTCGAAGAGCTTGCAGACACCGATACTGGTCAGTGAGTTGTTTAACCTATTTTTGATAAACTCGATGATGAGCTTTTTGGGCAAAAAATCAAGCTCTCCTTTTTCACAAATCCAATCAACCACTTTAATCTCGCTATCCAATGCATCCTGACAAGCGGAGATAACTTTGTGCTCAAATTGTTTATCAAACCACTCGGGATGCTCGCTCTTAATAATATTGATAACTTCGATACCAAACAATCAATGAATTTGCTCTTCTTTACTTGTCGCTTCAACTGCATTAGAAATACCCTTAAACAAATTCTTATATTTATTGAACGACATCATAATGAGAAACTGCGAAAACAGACTCACATGCTCGATAAATAACGAAAACAACAAAATTGCAAGAGCATAATCTTGATCATTATCAGTTTTAGATGTTTGGATAATGCCTTCAAGATATTTGACTCTATGCATCAAAACAGGCATCTCATTAATTTTTGCGAATTCTTCGTTAAGTCCCAGAATCTCCAACAAATGAGAATAAGCATCCATATGACGCACCTCACTTTCTGCAAAAGTAAATCCTACCGCGGCAATTTCTGGTTTAGGCATTTTTTTGTAGATATCTCCTCGAAAAGATTTGACCGCTACTTCAATTTGAGCGATAGCAAGCATCGTGTATTTGATAACATGTCTTTCAACTTCAGTGACATTAACTTTGAAATCTTGGATATCTGAAGTGAAGTTAAACTCAGTATGAAGTCGATACGAATGTCTCACAGCATCAGTATATTCGTACAACTGAGGATACTCATAGGGTTTGAGATTAGTTCTTTTTTTGAAAATATCGGGTTTCCTCATTTCTGCTCTTTTGTTTCTATACAGAATATATGCTTTGGAGACATGGTAATACTTGTGATCAATCAAAGCATTTTCGACAATATCTTGAATATCTTCGACACCGATAGGATGAGATACTCACAGCTCTTTTTGTTTGGATTCAATAGCAACTTCGATATCATGCATCAACACATCCATTGAAACACACATTTCATCACTTGACGCAAAAGCTTTTTCGATAGCACGCTGGATTCTCATGGCGTCAAATGGAACTAGACTGCCATCTCTTTTTCTGATCACAGGAGGAGTAGGCATACAATAACAAATAAAAAATAAAAACAGAAAACGCAGTATTTTCAATATATAGTAGTAAGAAACAGTTAATTTGTCTACATATAGTATGGTAATAGTGATCATCCAAAAAATTGCAAGAGATTTTTCTAATTTTTCTGGATACGAAACTATTTG
Source organism: Candidatus Absconditabacterales bacterium (assembly GCA_025057375.1). Lineage (GTDB taxonomy): Bacteria > Patescibacteriota > Gracilibacteria > Absconditabacterales > Absconditicoccaceae > JANWWO01. Next base: position 25,485 of record JANWWO010000011.1, read on the forward strand.
CTCTTGTTTTTGAGAAAAAAGTTCCTATAGCTAAAAAAAATTTTTTATAATACATTCATTTCTTACGCTCTTTCATATGCTATCACTCTATATTCATCTTCCCTTTTGTCATCGTCAATGTCAGTACTGCTCATTTACCATTATTCCTATTGGTACTACAGTATCTCATCAGCCACTCGTCACTGACTATATAACAACGCTCTGTACAGAAATTGAGGAACGATGATTACGTATGTGACCCAGACCACTGATCAGAACAATCTATTTTGGGTGAGGGACTCCTTCGCTCCTTGATCCGCACGATATTATGACCATCTATGAAACAATAAAAAAAATATATGATCTGACAGCATTGGAAGAAATTTGTATAGAATGCAATCCCGATCCTCATGATCACGTTCTCTGATTTATCACCACGCTCTCCTCCTATCGAAACAATCACGTCAAAATCAGACGAAGTATCGGTATTCAAACCTTTGATCCCCTCATCCTGCGTGAAAGTGGCAGATGATATACCTTTGGGTCAGTTGCTGATTTTTTGCGTCAACTGGCACCGCTCGCACGTCAGGCGACAATATCATTGTGTCTTGATTTTATTGCCTTTGGACGTTTATTGCCAGAAGGGAAAACCAAAAAACTCAATTTTTGGTCACCACAAGCAAGAGATTTTTTTGGAAAACTGCTGCAATCGCATGTCTTTGATCATATCAGTTTGTATGCGCTCGAGCTCTTTGAAGGAAGTCCATGGTTTCATGAACTTCCCGACGATGGGAGACTCATTAGTGGTAAAAATAAATACGGCGATGATGATGCAATCTATCAAGAATATAGCACAATCAAAGCACGACTATATGAAGCATGATATCACAGATATGAATTATCAAATTATTCTCTCTTAGGGAAAGAATGACTGCACAATATGCAATACCGAACAATGCAAGACTATATTGGTGTAGGTATAGGAGCGAGCTCTGCCGTATTTTCACCAGATTCCGTCCGTCGTCTCTCAGAACATCGAGGAATAACCTGATATGTTGGATGATATCGTCGAACCAACCCCAAAACACTCGCCACACGGCGTAATCCGTTGATGAGACAATCAAAAAGACTCATCACCACTCTTTCATCTCATGATAAACAATACGAAACGATTATGCTTGGTTTACGTCGTCGTGAAGGCGTCAGTATCGATGTTTTTCATCATGCAGAAGGGGTCGTAGTCCCTGAATGGCAGACTATCATGCAAGAACTCATCACACACGACTATGTCACAGAAATCAATGGTTACTATCGTCTCACCGATCGTGGCATGGACATCTACAATACAATCATCACACAACTCTTATGATAAAAAATGTCAAGAAAGACATCACGATACAAATGAAAATTTTGACTTTTCATGCTAATTGACCTATACTTATCATTGTAGATATTTTTAGTTTACACTGATACAATAATGGTTCAATTTGATGATTTGGGCAATTTATTTGAGAATAACACGAGTACACAACCACAAGCAATCAAGACGCCAGCGTCTCCAACCCCCTCACCAAACACTCTACCAAATTCTCTCCAGGTCGATGTATCACTGGATAAACTCTTTTGACCATCATCACAGGGATGAGGCACAAATACACAAAGTACCATACATCCATCATCTCCTCAAACTCCAATACAGCAAACTCCAATACAGCAAACACCCACACCAAAATTCCATTTTGCGTGACCATCATCCATAACAAAAACTGATACCAACCAACATACGGATATCCCACAGCCCTCTATCCCCACATCACCAATACACTCATCAATCAACCAATTAACCGATGGCACTACACAACCAGCACACTCTATCCCTCCGATAACACAACCGTCACCATCACAAACGTCGATCGAACCAATTCCAGCAATCCCACACGAAGAAATCACCATAAAACACTCTCAAGAAAAGAACACTCCCACCATCGCACACACACAAGAGCAACTCCCGTGAGCAAGCATAGACCACCACAAATCCACCATACCTACCTCCCCAGTACTACAAGAACATAATCAAGCAGCATCACAATGACAAGAGACGCCATCAGCACAAATCCCACTTCACGATAACCCCACTCCCTCCCCAACAACCGAACCAACAAAAGTAGAAACATGACAAGAGACATCATCACACAACCCATTCCATAATGACCCCACTCCTAAGCTAACAACCGAATCAACAACATTACCAAAAGAAGAAAACACCAAAAACACAACCAAAGAAAAAAATAAAAAAACAGAGGAGATTATCGCGCCAGATCTCCCACCTATGATCTGATCTCTTCAACCCAAGGCTGCTGACATGATCATCACCTCTGCACCAAAAAAGAAGCTCGAACCAAGCATCACAACAATCGAGGATATCGCAGTTTCTGCAGAAAGAAAACCAGATATCAAACCCACAATCAAAAGAACAAAAATTAACCCAAAAGTTTTCCTTTTTGGGTGTATCTGATTGTTGTTTCTTATGCTCCTTTTGGTCTGATGAGGATTATTTTATTTCCTTGCACATCCACAACAACTCAATGGCATCATGGATCCGCAAACAGTAGCAGCCCTCCTCAAAATTATCACGACGGTCTTTTTTGGATTTTTGTTCTTTTTAGGATTTGGTTTTCTAACTATCAACCTCTACAGACTCATCGTCCTCAAAAATGTTGCCAAAATGTGATTTGGAATTGGAGCTTTTATCTGAGGCATTCTTGTGATTGGATCTTTGGTGATGGGAAAAAATGCATTGGATAAAATTTTTGCAATGGACAATCAACAAATGGCAGCATCTGATGATCTTCTCTTTGTCAATATTCCACTCAGGAAAAATAACGAAGTAGTATTTGCAGCAATGCACCAAAACCCTGGATTACGCCTGATTGCACCAATCCAAACCTACTATGAACTCAACAATGCAGTATTCCCAAGAATTTTGGTTCAGCAAATTGGATCAGACATCCTGACATCTATCCAACTTGAGTGTGGAAATGGGCAGATATTGCCACTCATGGCTGGATGATCAAAATTTGATTGATACTGTTATTTCCTGACCAAAGGAGAAAAAACACTCAATATTGTCCTCAATTATAATTCCAGAGCTTCCTGAGCTCCCGGCCAAAAAAAAATTCCTTTCCCTGTGAATGTTGCAAGTGAAATTATCTTGACAACATCACAAGGAAGCTATACTGTCAATGAAGCACAAACGGAAATATCATTTGGTAAAGCTCCCCAAAGACTATTTTTGGATGCAAGAAATGTATTTACTGATCTTGCACTCCCAAGCTATCGTATTTCGTGGGACACGACCAACGATGGCGAATACAATATCAAAGATCTTTCATCAATTGTTACTAGATTCAATGAACCAGGAACACAAACCGTGCGATATACCATTCCTGATATCGGCGACTTCGTCTATCCTCTCACCTTCAAAATAGAACAAAGCGACGTCCCTATCTGTCAGGTCAAATTAGAAAACATCAGAGGAGTCACGTATAATATCATCGCAGACTGTGAAGAAGAAAACTGACCAGTTGTCAAGTATGATTTTGCCATTATCAACGAAAATACCAATACAAGAGTCGATCTGATCTCATCAAGAAGACCACAAGTCAAATATGATTTCCCATCGAGAGGAAACTTTCTCGTGAGGCTCTCTCATTCGACACAAGATGGCAAAATAGGATTTGCAGAGTCGGATACACTAGATATCGGAGATGTTGATTTCACCGTGAGTTACGATATGTTTTTTAGAGAGGCAAATGATAGACAATGGAGAGGATTTGATAATACGACCGATCATGTTTTTTCCAAAACTGACCAAACAATCACACTCCAAAGAATTCCAGTCAGACTTCAAATGAGAATCAATGGGATCATCCCCGTCCTCCAAGGAACAAACGTCAGTGTATTTTTGGACAATGAACCTATCATTGCCTCAGACGATGGCCTCTATGCAATGACAATAACCAATCCAAACAATCAAGTCCTCAAAGTAATCATCACAAACCAACAGGCACAAGCAGAAACTACGATGGAAATTCCGATCATCATCAATCAACCCAAAGTCATTCCTGCACTCACCGTTACTCCTGATTATGTGGGAGAATCTCCTTTTACTGTGACTTTTGATGCGTCAGCAACATCTGTGACAGATCCTGATGACCAAATTGTCTTTTTTTCATGGGATTTTGGCGATGGGAAAATCAACAAGAACACCTCCCAAGGAATTATTCAACACCAATATAGTTACAATGACGAAGAAGAAATGGGAGTTTTCAACCCGGTTGTCACTATCCAAACAAGAAAATGACTCACACATGAAGTGCATCTTGACAAACCTATTACCGTCACCAAACCAACACAAAGAGCAAGAATCAATATTGACTCACATCCCAGTCAATCAGCATTTGTAGGAGAGGATGTAACATTTTCGATTCGTACTGATGGGGTCATTGATGAGATTTTATGGGATTTTGATGATGGTGAAACACTCAAACTCAATGGAAGACAAGGAGTAGAAGTCACTCATGCCTTTACCAGACCATGAAGATTTAGAATCAGAGCTCAAGTAACCTATGATAATAAAACAATAGCTTCACCAACAATTGTCCTTGTGGTCAATGAAAAAGAAAAATAACATCAACCATAAAAAAGCATCAAAAAACACACCAACCAATCTCATTATACCAACCTTCCTCATCACTCATACCAAACCATCCTCCATACCCAGTACATTTTCCACCTTGCTTTTATTTGCTTCTCATCCATGATGAGTACCGTTCGAATTTTCTTCCTTACCTTCTTCATGGCAGCGTCTGCCCGGGATCTCCCTCCCTGATTTAACAAAACTGACGATCAACTACGTCATAGTATGAACCAACGCCGAGCTCCTACCCAAAGAATCCTCCTTCGTCCTGAAGACAAACAGCGTATTTCCCACGCCTATCAAGCATTTGTCAAAAGAATAGACACCCAAGCACGCCAACCCTATGTCATCAGACGCGCTCGCTCACTCTCCTGATCCACACTCTCCTGAACAGTCATGACATGAGGACAACTCTCATGAACACAACTCTCATGAACCACATTACCACCTAGTCTCTCATGAACAATCACCGCATCCGGACAATTTGCGAGTGCTCCCATATGACTCCCCTGACCAACCCAATGATGAACTATTATCCTCACGAATGGCACACAAATCTCCTCCTGATCTACTCCTTCATCTATCCTAACAGGATCGCAAGCAACGATCATGACGTGATGAACAGGATGAAGTGGAATGACAGAAATCGTCTGGTACGAATACCGTCAACGTACTGTCGTGTGTGATATATTGAGCCAGTTAGCAACGCTCCTCGATACTCATTGATTTGCCTTGAGAAGAGATATTATCGGCGTAAGCAACCCTAAAATGAAACATAGACTGATGGTTCATCGAGAAATTCTCGAATATCTCCGCCAGATCAACGACTATACACTCACCACATTTTATAGAGGTACCAAAACAACAATGATAATTGATAATCGTACTGTCACGCAGTGGATATGTTCATACTAAAAAAAAATATGCACTGACACCAATCAGGTCAGTCTTTTTTTTTGTCAAGACACAAAAAAAAGAGTAGTACAACAGATTTGCATACCAATGACAAAAAAGTTATACTAAACAATAAATATTTTATTCGCATCGTCATAGTATGGCAGTCTTTCAGTGATTTATGGATTTGGAACGTTTTGTTCGTCGCGAATACAACAAAAAAACATCCAACATACACACACACAGCACCCCATCTCCTATGACCATAGACAAACCAAGTTCACCGATCATCAACCAATCCTTACCTCTATCACCAAACGACAGCCTATCATCATCCCCTTTCTCTACCAGCCAAAATATCTATAGCCTCGAAGATATCATAGCAGCACTACCACCTACACCTGAACCCTGACAACCCACTACTCCTCTTCCCGAAGCATCAAGTGCATCCTCTCACCAACCAGAACCAAGCAAACCAGAAGTCATCAATCTCGATTCACTTCTCTCATGACTAGAAAAAACCTGGAATATCCAAGCACCCAACATTCCCAGACCAAGAAATCCTTTTCCATCTACACCGATATCACGTCCCTGACGATCAGCAAAAGCACGATGAATTGCTATGATTGCTGGATGAACTATATGCCTATGAGGATTACTATATTTTTATATCATTACAACCAATCCACTTCTCTTTGAAGACAAAACAACAATCACACAAGCAACGACAGAATCCAGCATACCCTCAATCGCGGACTCACTCTCCCAACCACTCAACAAACCAAAAAAGACAATGACAGCACTCACGCCATTCGACGATGCAGTAGGAGCAAATGACGCAGAGACAACAATCAACGTTCTTGACATCATGGACCTGCTGGATAAGGAACTGAGCGCCATTCAATCACATAGCGGAACAGAAAAAAGACTCCAATCCACTGCTACCATGCTTCTCAAAAATCTCCATACCGCAAGAACCGTTCTTGACGAATCTCCCCACAATCCCAATCGGGACGAGATCAAGGATATCCTCACAAGAATCCAAACAATCTACCACAATACTATCAAGACAACAAATGAATAAAAAAAACAAAGACCTTTCATCCGAAAAGAAAAAAGGTCTTTTTTTGATGCGTTACTACAGCATTAACATTGCTTACCAACAATGGCAGCATTGTTTGCGTTATAAGCCTGGGAAAAAGCCTCTTCCCACTCAACCTTCATTGCGATCAGCCACAGCTGCTGAGCGGAAACATCTGCAATTGCTTGCACTTGCAGACGTGTGAGGAAATCCTCCAGCTCTTTGTACTTTGTAGCGTACTCTTCCTGAAGCGACTTTAGTGCTTCATCAGCCTGTCTTTTTGCCAAATCATTCGCTTTTTTCACAACGTCTCTGGCACCAGCATTCCATACTGGACAAGAGACTACTGCAATCGCCGTAGCCGTTGCTGGCTTAGAGTCTTCAACAAATTTCTTTTGTATCTCTTCCAACTCTGCCATTCTGACTTTGTGGAAGCGTATGAACGTTTCAACTTATTGCTGTGCTTCAATCGATGCAGGGAGCGGGTTCTGTTGACAACTCATTAGTAAAAAGAAACATAGGACTAACAAAACTCTAAAAACATTTGCCATAGTTAAGATAGATTTTTAAGTATCACGTAATCAATGAAACAAATTGCTATCGTCACGCTTACTATTAACAGTAAGAAAAAAAATAAAAAGTCAAATGGGAATAATACATTATTTTCCCTCAATCTTCACAAACGGAATCTGTGGCTCTTTCCCACGAACGATACCAAAACATCTCGCCATCCCCGCAGGAATCACGGGCTCATACAGCTGACACAAACGCACAATAACCGTATACGAATCACGCAAAATCGCAGTCCTCTCCTCCTTGCTCAATATTCTGTCTCGCGGTTTACTATTGTCAAATACTTTGTTTGCCCATAGTCACAACGTGTGAATCCCATGACAGGCACGATACAAGTCATACTCACCCATGGCATCCTCAATAACTTTTTCGCCATCAGCCCACGCACGAGCCCACTCCTGATTGGTCAAAGCAGTACCATCACCAAGGTCTGTCCCATATTTTTTCCCAAGCACCAACACACGATTGATCAAATTACCCAACGTATCACAAAGCCACGCATTGTGCAACGCCACCATATCCGCAGGCACAAAACTTGCATTCCCATACGTCGGTATCCCAGCCAATACATACAACCTCACCGCATCAACGCCATACCTATTTTTCATCTCAAAAGGAGAAATCACATTCCCCAACGTTTTGGACATTTTGTTACCATCAGGACCAAAAACTGTGCCATGAACAAGGAGTTTGTAGGTGTGCGGAGCACCTATTGCCTCAAGCATTGCCTGCCAAATCCCTCATTGAAATCTGAGATTATCTGGACCACAGAACTGGATCGATTGAGATCGCCAATCCACAAAAGACGGATCTGGATAGCCACACGCACCAATATAATTAGACAAAGCATCAAACCAGACATACATCACATGATCATCATCATCAGGCACAGGCACACCTCGATTCAACGTCTCACGACGACGAGAAATAGACAAATCTTCCAAATCAAGCAAATAATTACGCAGTTCCTCCCTTTTGGATTTTGGGTACAAAAAATCAGGATGTGCATCAAACCAGGCAAGCAAACGATCACGAAGATGAGACATCAAGAAAAAATAGTTTTCCTCTTCCATCTGAACAAGCTTTTGTCACGGGTGGTCTGGGCATTCTCCGTTGACGAGATCCTTATCTTTTTTAAATAATTCACATCAGAGACAGTAGTTACCACCATAGGTTTTTTTGCCAAGCAATCAGTTTTTTTTGACCTCATTTCGCAATGTCTGAGCAACAGGATAATGGCTAAGCAAACTCGTACGATAAAAAGAATCGTACCCAATACCAAAAGATGAACAAAAATCAACAAATGTAGCAACATTCTGAGAAACAAAATCACTGACACTTAGTCATGCCTCATGTGCTTTTTGTCGGATTTTTTGACCGTGTTCATCAGTCCCAACATTAAAACGGACGTTGTCTGCTCCATAACGAAATTTGAGCCAACGAGCAAGAAAATCTGCTTGGATAAATTCGAGTGCATGACCCATATGAGGCTGTGCATTAACATAAGGAAGGGTCGTTGTAAGAAAAAAACGAGACATAAAAAAGATCCTAAATAAAATTTTTGTAGACACCACTATCACTATAGTATTTTTTACTGATAATGCAAGAGCAACACATCCTCATCACCTAACACATACAATAATGGATAACCCTTTATATTTGTCAATCATTATGTCTTTTGTTTTGATATTATATCACAATTACAGAAAAATGTGCAAACAATCTGTTTGCGGAAAATGACAGAGAATACTTTCTTTTTTCTCACAAATCATTACTCTCATACTAGAACACAAAGTGTTCCACATTGTATGCAATGTGTAGCGGTTTAGGAATTCCACCCGGAATAACAAACCAACCAGAGGTGATCCACATATTCTCAATTATGTTATAGCGTTGTGTTGGCGTCAAGTACACCATGACTCTATCACATGATTGTATCGAATCATGTGGTGGGTCACCTCGAAAGAGGTCGATCTGTATCCAGATTGATTTTTTTTTATAGTAAAAAAAATCATTTTTTTATAACAGCAAAATTATTTTGGTGCTGCTTGTACCTTTCCAAAAAAATCTCTACTCGTCTGTCTCAAGCTATGCGTCATCTCAACCATCTCCTGCCAAAATTGAGCGTTCGTATCAACAAACGTCACAACTTCATCACTAATAGCAGCACGCATCGCATTATTGTTGGCTTGCATCAAAAGTTGAGCATTTGCACTACGTCTCTGCGTAGAAAGATCACGAGCTTCCTGCTGACTACGCATCATCGATTCTAAATCATTTGCTACATCAAACTGTTTATCATATGCCTGTGGATTATGACCAACGAGATACTTGTTTCTTTCTCCTCTAGATTCCAATGATCACGCAAATCCACGCATAGTATTGGATAATTGACGAAGTTCTTCTTCTTGTTTTTGTTGAGCTTGCGAACCCAGAACGGGCGCAAAAATTGGTTTTGTTTTCACAAAAAACGTAATACCCAGTGTATCAAAAAAATTATTTTCTTGGACGGCTGTTTCAAACATCTCACGTGTTTTTGTGTGTTTAATAATTTTACCACTTTCTTTTCTTTCTACCAAAACATTCAAAATCTCGGTCACAATTTCTTGGATAGACATCACGGATTTTGGTCTTTTGGTAGCTGGAGTGATCACTACTGGCACTCTACAAAACCTTACTTTATAACTAAATTGAGGAGAAAACATACTATTCCCCAATTTTTGATTGTCAGGACCAGAAATCTCACCACATAAGCATTGAGATAAACATACAAGTCTATCGGTTCCACGAAAATTGGCATTACACTCTTTTCTACAACAATTCGCTTCACATAGTTCCTGTTTAAATGGATTGGGTTGTGAAGAAATCATCTTACAGAGCTGACGAGATTGAGGAAGATGTTGGGACCCAAGAGAAGAACATAGAGGCATAAGATTTGGCGTACGTGCCTCAATCTGTCTACAGAGTTGTTGTGCCGTCGGTTCACGAATCGTGATAAGCGAACAGATATCAGGAGCATCTGGAAATTGCTGACGCATCTGCGTACACAAAGAAATAGCATTTTGTCTCTCATTTTCGATAGCACGACATACGATAGCAAATCAGGACTGTGAGCGCGCATATTGATCGCATTCCCTAAGAGCATTCGTATTTTTAGTAGTCCACTGCGCACATACAGCAGCAGCCTCATCATATCAACCAAGCCTACACTGCATTTTACAGTCAGCAGGTTCTTTTTCTCATTCCTGCGTTTGATCACGTGTAGCAGTTCTCTGTGAGCCATTATCTCACATTCCTTCATCTCACCATCCAGCAATTCTCTCCTGAAGACTGGGATCAAAAGGAAACTTCCCCAAAGCAAGCAACGCCTCCCATTGCGTACGCAAACCATCAAGATGCGACTCCCATGCTTCTAAACTTGGTAACTCACCCGTTTCGTCAAGCATCTCATCAATTTGATCCAAGCATTGATTGGCAAATTGAAGGGGGGTATAACGTGATGATAGTGTATTCTGGGGAGAGTTTTGATTTTGCGCATTGATGAGCGATGTGACACGACCCAAGGGAGACGATGGTGAGTCAACTACTGGCAAAAAAGATCAATCTGACCCTCATCATGTGGTATCTTCAATTGAATCCTGAGTTGATCACGAGGGTTGCTGAGACGATGAAGATGCAGACGATCATGCTTGATTTTGTGCAGAAGACTGATTTTTTTGTGTAGCTGTATTCGATACTCTGACACTTGGCATCTCAAAAAAAGGAGCAATAGGAACCTCATCATGTTGTTCAAACATAATTTTGTCAATAGCACTAATATCAACAAGTAAATCATATGCACCATTCTCAGGATCTCCATCCACAAAAATATTTTGCCCTACAATCCCTGCAGATATATCCTGCTGCATAGATGTACTTGATTCTTGCATTACAAATGCACGTGTCACATCACGAATACATTCGCTATAATACACTTTTTGTTGTCTTTGCGATTCAGTCAACGATGGATATTTACACGCAATAACACGCTCACATGCTTGTGCAAAACGATCAAAATGGATTGATGTTGGCGTATATAATCATGCTATATGAGTAAATTGTTCTCTAATATCACGATTTTGGTACAAAATAATCCCAATATCTTGATCATTAAGACGACATACCCCACCAAACATCTCATTCAGATACTGTCTTGTGAGAGACATTCATCATACAACACGTGTTGCTTGATTTTCTTGAAGTCTTGCCAATGCTGTCTTGTACAAATCTCACTTCTCAGTTTGTTTGAGAATGGTTTTATCAACGGGTTTTTTTTGAAAACGAGAAAAAACTCATTGAACGAGACTATCGATCGTTGCTCGCGACTGAGCAGCCGCTACTCACCAAGAAAAAAACACAATACACAAAAAAAGGAAAATGTGCATGAAAAATACTATCACAAAACAAAAACTATTATAAATATAGCAATAAACATCGTATTTGTCAAAAAACAATGACCAATCATCAAAAACACTACATCTCCTCAGTAGCACAAAAAGAGAAAAACTCACCTTCACGATCAGATCACAACAAATTCACGTACAATCTCATATCACTTACTTCTCTAATAAAACAACGTCAACACAATGATTACTCTTGCATTTTGCTCAAAACTCAATACATACACACAAAGCAAACAACTATTTTTATTTTCCTTTCTATTGTCATGACACGCATCATTATCGAGCACATTATTCCACCACTGCAAGAATATTTCACGAGCCAGGGGCGATCATTCATGCTCGAACATAAATTTTTCTGACTCGTCCCGGCTGACAAGCCATGACATATAGCACTCGCATGCTTTCCCCTTGCAAAAGCAATCGGATACAAACCTATCGAATTGAGCGAAAGGATTGCAACAGGACGACATCAGTACGCTTTGTCAAAAAACGACAAAAACTGTCGAATACTGTCTATAAAAAATATTGGCCCCTACTGCAATATTACGCTGGATATGAGAAAAGTTGCAGCCTACCTTGATGATCAAAAAGCTATTTTTTGAAAATGAGCTCCAAAAAACCACACCGTCCTGATAGAATGACGACAACCCAATACACATAAAGAATTTCATGTCTGACATCTCAGAAACGCATTAATTCCAGAAGCATTGTGTCGCATCATGGAATACGCAGGATACACTGTTCATAGATGTTGTTATATTGGAGATATCGGAGCTCACATTGCTAAATGGATACGATATTACACCACTTTTGATAATTCATCAATCCCAACAACAAACATCAACGAGCGAGCTGCCGCAATTTATGCAAAAGCATGAAAAAAAATAGAAGAAAACCCTGAACTATACAAACCGCAAGTGCATGAAATACATAAAAAACTCGAAGATTGAGATGAAAAACTCACTAAACTACGAATCAAAACTCGTGATCTCTGTCTTGAAACATTTAAAGAATATTTTCGTGAGTTAGATTGTAATATTGGTCATATTTACCTCGAAAGTGATGTTGAAAAAGCATGAATTGAACTTGTTAAGGAATGGGAAAAAAAGGGAATTGTTCGCCGTAGCCAAGGCGCATTGATTATCGATATGGAAGACGTCAAACTAGGAATTTTTGTTGTTCTCAAATCAAATGGAGCATCATTATATGCAACCAAAGACCTCGCACTTGCCTATCGCAAAGAAAAAGACTTCCAGTTTGATGAGTCAATCTATATCGTCGCAACAGAACAAGAACATCATTTCAACCAGGTTTTTGAGGGACTTCGCCGTGCATGATACCCTGCACATAAACTCCGTCATCTCTCGTATGGAATGGTTGTCCTTCCTGATGGGAAAATGTCTTCCAGAAAAGGGAATACAGTAACATATACCAACCTTCGTGATATGGTCATCACAGTAGCACATAAGATTATAACCAAAAAAAATGAAGCCAATAATGACGATCTCGCAAAAACTATTGCAATGGCTGCTATCAAGTTTGGGATGTTGATGCCTGACACACACAAAGAAATAGTTTTTGATCCCCAAAAAGCAGTATCTTTTGAAGGAGAGACATGACCCTATATCCTCTATACAGTAGCAAGACTCCATTCAGTGATCGAAAAAGCACAACAGGAATTCTGTATCAATCCACACAATCTCAGTCTTACAACCGCACCTCTATCAGCTCCTCACCTTCGTGACCTCACACTCTCTCTCCTCTCCTTCCCCGACAAGATTCAAGAAGCAGCAACCCAACGTAAACCCACTATTATCGCTCGTCGATGCTTCGATACTGCCCAACTCATCAATCACCGATATCATCATGAAAAAATACTAACTGACTACCAAACAGCATCCCATTTGCTACCTCTCGTCCATTTTGCTCGTGACACCCTCACCACGTGACTCCATCTCCTCGGAATCAAAACTGTCACAAAAATGTAATACTATTGACATAAAAAACTATTGACATAGAAAATTTTCTGTCAAAAACACTTGCAGTCAAAAAATAAATACATATTGTAAAAGTCCTCATTGTGTCAGATAGACATATTTTATGAGGCTTTTTGTATAATGACATTTAACTTCAAACATCGACCAAAACAAACATCGTGCTCTGAACTTTTCAAAAACCTTCCACAAAATGAGTATGGAGTATATGATACTATCTTAGCAACAAGGGTATATATCATTATGGCGATTGCAGAAAAAACATTCAATCCAACCATCATAAAAAACATCCTCCAACTCCTAGATAGAGCAAATGAAATAGCGTTTTCTTTCCAACTTCACGAACACTTAGATATTCCATCCTATAACGATATCAAAGTAATAATTGAACAAGAAGATCGCGAAGCACGGAGCTCACAAGGAACAAATCGTCAATCTAGCTACAACTACCATCACATCATCCCAAAAAAATGACACAAAAATCAAGAAAATGGATCCCAAATCATCAACAGCTGTCATGCCAAAGACACAAATATCAAAAATGGAATAATAATACTCAACCAGCAATCAAAAATACGATCTGACCTGTATATGACCTATCCTCTACCAACCAACCTATCGACTAATGGACGATTTTTTGGTGCAGATCTCAACTGCAATATTATCGGGATGAAACAAAAAAGACACAATCAATGACTCAACGCTAGATATGATGGCAACATGCTCCCCCACCATATGATCCTCGCAGAACTACTATATGCTGCTGAGATGTGGAATACCAACGAAATACTCAAAAAAATAAAGCAAGATATTATCGCGTTATTCAAAAACAAACCCATCGAAGAAATTTATAATCGTGAATGTTTTGTCATCGTGACAGAAAAAGGAACAATTCTCAATCCTCATGACCCACACAGTCATGAAAATATATCATAGAAGAGCAGGAAAGAAGAAAAAATTTTTTCAATCACGATAATGCAAATGACTAAGTCTTTTTAGCTTATTTTATATAACCTCGATGAATAAAAATAAAAGGTTCGACCCAATCCTCTCAGTCACGTCGTTTGGTTGATTTAATTACAACGATACCCCATGAAATCCTACTTCATATGCTGTCAGACTAGCTGTCATATTTTTTTTATTTCAAAAAACATTTGAAAAAGACATCTCTCATATACTAGAGCACAACATGAGAGATTTATTTTTCATTGATGCGAAACATCATGAAAAATACTATGACGAACAAATAGTAACAATAAGACGAAACTTAATACTCAAGAAAATCACTGACAATGACAAAAACAATAAGCGTATTCCTCTAATTCCACACTCATTATGATGAGTCAATACACATATAAACACAATATGAGTTGATCCTCTCATGCAAGAACGATTAGATGCAAACTATAAAAAAAGCCTCCCTCATCAAATTATCCTCGCTCTATGTGATCAACGACAAAATAATGTAGATTATAAAAATCTTTTACATACAAATACAAATTTATCAAATACTATCAGCAATATAATCAACAACATCAAAAACATTTTTGCCACATCACATAAAATATATAACAATAAATATCTACGCTAATCCATTTATCCCATCCTAGAAATAAAAAAATATCTTTGTCAATTATTTATACTGCAAAAGTGGAAAAAAATTGCATTTTGGGTCTCATAATCCGTATACTCTGTGTATGGTCATTTTTATCTTTTGATCAATCCATACACAATGCGTCATATCTTCACCTTCCTCGCACTCACGAGCCTCACTCCTCTCTTCGGTCAGGCCCAATTTTTTCCTCAACAAAATATTTTTGATCCAGCACCTATCAATGGCATATGTGGCGTCAAAGCTGGACAAACACGGGAATCCTGGCCACGCAATCCTTGGGATACAAACGCACTCTGTTTACATGGTGAAGTCGACGAATTCCGCCGAACCAATATCAACAGCGTGAATCTCAACCAGACCCAGCAATTTTCTCGACGTTGTAAATGACTCAATGGCTGATCATCAATGACCTGTACTGCTCAAGGGACGAGATTTTTTTATACCAATGCTCTTTCGACTTCCTGTGGCACTGCCCAAGGAACACCGATGATGACAACGATAGCAATTCCTGGCTATCCATTTTCCAATGTTGATAATGTTTTTTTGGGGAATTTGTGTCGTCATCGTACCAATAGTGGAGACATTATCCATTCTGCACCAGTTGTTTTTAATAGTACACCTCTCGGACGAGTCTGGCAATGTCCGACCTATATCGGTGATCCAATCGAATGTAGTACGCCTCGTTATATCCATGGACTCTGTGGTGCTGCGAACAATACCGGTCATACAAATGTCCCAACTGCAAACCTCTGTGCTCCCTGAAGTGTCGCTAGCATTGTCCAATTTGATACACAAAGTCAACTATGGAGACGAACATGTAGAGGGGAAGGAAACGGAAATATCTGACTATGTCATGCTCGACCTCGCTTTGATACATCCACGCTCCAACCCACGTGTAATCCACATGCTGTAACAACAACAGGAGGAATGGATGTTGTTTCGACATTCCCTGGCAATGATGGCTGTCGATATGGGACAATCGGGTATTGGGTCGTTTCAGCAAATGGACAAGCACAACGAAGATGCAAAAACAACAACCTCGAAACATTATTTTGCGCAAACGCAACATTTGGCCCATGAACAGGAGCTCTTGGGACACAATGCAATCAAGCAGCACAAAGACCTTTCCCCACCAGTCACGAATTGATCAGACAAGGATTGTGTACTGATGGCTATCCGAAATTTTTCCAAGATTTAGGAAACTCGCGAAGCTGGATTTGTGGAGAACAAGTGTGTGAGGCACCCAAATCAGCAGAGAGACTCTGTGGACGAGCAATGCATGAACCCACCAAAATGGCACCGACAAATGGTATGTGTCAATCTTGAGCCGTCATGTCTCTTGCAGTTCGTAGCACTGAAGACAATCGCCACCGAGAACGACAATGTCGTCATATACAAACACAAGAAGTTGCAACATGTCAGACACTCAAAATCACGGACGGAAAATGTAATCTCGCCACAACGTTGAGACCCGAAGGACGACCTCATCCATCCGCTATTATCGCAAACGGAATGTGTGAGTTTGGGATTGCTGATCCACAATGACCACGTCCAGATCTGACATGATGAGTCCGAAGACGATCCTGTCTGGCAAACAATCCCTGATGACAAGCCGATCAATGTCAAGCACGTGTCAGACTTCCGGATCTCTCCATCGTCTATGACAAACCACGTCCATCATCATGATTGCTTGCATGACCTGTCATAGCTCGTGTCACCTGATATGATCCAGCGTATATCTCGTTTACCAATCCTCTTAACCAAGACTTTTGGCTTTTTACAACAACTGGACAAGTTGCATTCCACTATCGTGATCGAGCTGGAAACACAGGCATGATCGCTGCAACAGTCGATTGGATCAATCCTCAAATACTCGGAGCAAATCTACGTTTTATCCCTAATGGTCCATCATCAGGAACAATCAGCGTCTGAGTAACAGGAGTCACACATCCATTAGCTGATTTTACATTCCAATGATCATGTTTAACCCAAAATCTTTGTAGACTTGGTTGAGAACTTGACCCTCATCGTCGTACTGTCATCTTTTCAGGGAATGCACAAGGAACAATTACGCTCAGATCAATAACCTGACTCACGCTCAATCTACCTGTCGCTGTCACGGGTATTGATCGTACACCACCTATTGTCTCCGTTGTCTATTCAACAATTCAAAAAACAAACCTTGATGTCCACGCCACACTTACCGGCTGGTCAGAAGAGATTATTGTTCTCAATAATTCATGAGCAAAAACGTATGTCTTTACAGGAAATGGAGCATTTACATTCAAAGTAGCAGATCGTGCAGGAAATCAAATTGATGTTGTTGCGAGGGTAGATAATATCCACAAAGTAAGACCGACAGCTACTGTCACCTACTCAAGCACCGGCGTCTGACCATGACCAATTACGGCAATTCTCGGAAACTTCTCGACGACAGGAATTCGTGTAGTGAATAACAGCTGATCAAATATGTATACGTTCCAGTTTAATGAAACGTTTGAATTTGTTATTGAAGACCCACGAGGCAATAGAAATATTATTCCTGCCCGTGTAGATTGGATCAGAAGAGGGAGTGGTGAACAGAATGGTTTGAAAATGATTCTCAACCACTATAATGAAAAAATCTGTGCAAAATTTCGCAAAAGATATCCTGTAGATATCCAAGGGAACGAAAACAATCTTGCTATCATGACCATGCTCCATAATTGTATTATGAGATGATTTGATGACGAAAAAACAGGAATCACGTACTTTTATCCAAGGAATAATATTAGAAGAGGTGAATTTTTGACTATTGTTGGAAGAACGATCAGACTCCTCGCAGACTTTGACAATCCAAATATCCAGACACTATCACACAATTTTATTGGTGTCCACGATCGTAGTCAATTTGGTCCCGAGATTACACAAGCAGATGCCCGATGACTTTTGATGTACTCACCCCTCATGCAATCATGAACAACTAAAGTCCTCAATCTTTCCTGATTCGTCTCATTTAGAGAAGCAAAATATATTTTGACTGACGCATTCAAGCTAGTTGGTGCTGATCACAGAATTCTCGAGTACGGTATGCATGAAGTAGGAATGATGACCAGATGAGATCTTGCCTTTATCCTCAATCATGCATTGACGAATCGTGACCAAATCATTATCTGAGCCAATAATCTGTTCCTTCAAGCACTCTATGAAAAAATTCGTAGCTATCCCTATGCTGATCAAAGAAAAATCATGATCCAACTAGTCTCCAGAATGAACACTATCCCCGAACAAACATTCCAAAGGCTAGGCTTACGATATCCACAACTAAGAGAAGATCTGATTGCTGCATCACAAGAACGCATCCCAACACGTCAGACACGTCCCTTTTTCAACATCAGAACAATTATGGACCACCAACTTCGTAAAATCATTGACCCGTCGAATAATGAAATTTTTAATGACAAACACTTATATATAAACATGATGGAAAGATAACATACAATAGCTCATCAACAAAAAAACGAGACAATAATACCTCGATAATCTCTTACATCTCTCCCCAAAAAACCCTATTCTCATCAGTTCATACGAGTATTCATTTACTTATTTCATTTCATTATGCGATTACTTTTGATTGTAGGACTACGGTTCCTAGGTTGACAGAGTATATATGCACAGCAACTACCAGCCTGTGGCCCGCTCAATGCCTATGTTTTCCCATCGACAGGAACATCATGGAATAATGCACTTCCTAATATTTGATGATCAAGTATCACAAATGCAAGTTTTTGTGCACAAGGAACTTTGGTCACAGGATCGATTCCTTGATGGGATGCTCAAACACAGCCTTTCCCACTGTTTTTCCCCAATTCAACATTATCAACATCATGGCAATGTACAGGATCCTGACAAACGATTCAATGTACATCCTACAAAGATCAATGCAATAACAATCTTGACTGCGGACCTAATAGAGTGTGTAATATCAATGCAACGCCAAATATTTGTGCATCTAATATCGCTGATCCACTCTGTTGACCAGCCGATGGATATCAGTTCCTCTTTAGTGATAATGCCTGGCTTGATCATTCTCTATACCAACAAACAATTGCAACCAATAGATTTTTTTGTGCACAAGGAACAGTGAGCGGATGAGTAGCTCCAACCTTCCCATGAGCATGAGCAACAGTCAGACGACAATGTGTAGGACAACCATGAACCAATCCAGCATTCTGTGAAGCAAGTAAAGCAGATTGTACTAATGGTACAGACTGTCCTGAATGTGGCATCAACTATGGATTATATACAAGCCTTGATACAACATGGAAAAATCCTTCTGTATGATGATTTTGTATCAATAGTTCTATTATCAATATTTGATCACAAACAATACCGCAATTCCCTCTTCCCATTTCACGTACATGACTTTCAGAAATCAACCGAACATGTGAGAATACAAACAAAACAAAAAATGTCCAATGTAGAGCCTATATCCCTGCCATCAATGCATGTGGTATCAATGCATGAATTTATCTCAATGGACAACATACCTGGAACTCAAACACTACCTTCCCAACATTCCCAAATCCTGATACAGGATTTTGTAAGGTAGGAATACCTTTTTGGAATACGCCGATTCAGTTTCCCACACCGTGAGAAAGAACAAATAACAGAATCAGATTACAACGAATCTGCGATATCAACGGAGACAGATCACAGACATGTTCTGCAACCCTTGATCCTGTCAATAATGGAACATGTGGTATCAATGCGTGATCATACTCATGATGATCAAATAATCGACGTTCGACCAATCTTACCTGATTTTGTCAATCATGATCTTACCTCTGACCTATGTCAGGGAACAATTTTATTCCATTCCCCCAAAGAGATCAGAGAATCTGATCATGACCTATAACGATTCAACGAACATGTACAACGGTCCAATGATGAGTCAATAGCGCATGTAAAGCAATAATCCATCCCATCCCTCAATGTGGCATCAATGCAACCAGACCCTATACACCATCATCAATGCAATGGTACAGTAGTGGCAATACATGATTCTGTTTGGGATGAGCATTTCAAGGCATTCTGAGCGATTTTCTTCCTCCATTCCCCGATCCAGTAGAAAGATTATCAGGCACATTGCTCGTACCTTGGTCATGTAGAAATGATGTCTGAGAATCAGTAGAATGTGGCGCAAAGTTTCCTGAAATTAATGTCTGTGGACAAAATGCCAGATATTATTGATTCTGGGACACAAATTGGCTGTATGGATCGACAACAGCAAGTAATCCTGCATGAATCACCAATACTAATAGTTGATTTTGTTTGGTCGGAGAACCAAAATGGAATGGTTTTTTGCGTTTCCCAACTCCACAAGAAAGACTAATCGCCAACCCATCATGGCAATGAACAATTCCTACAATGTTCAACTCAGGGCTCCCCACTATTAAACTTCGTTGGTTTTGTGTCATAAATAACATCAATTATCCTTTATGTACAGCAGACATTGCTCCTATTCAAATGGGCACATGTGGCCCAAATGCAAGAGAATATGGACTCAATGATTCGAACTGGACACAAGACTCTCAATCATGATTTTGTATCAGTGGTATTTTTTCATGACTGCAAGAACACTATGATTTTTCGCGTTATGATAGAACAGTAAGAAATGATGTCATCCGATGATGTGTCAGTCCAGAATGATGAATGGGACAAGTCGATACCTGCCTTGCTGTTATTCATCAAAAACCAGAATGTGGAACGAATGCAACAACCTACTATGGCTATCAAACAACATGGAGTGGCACAACCGCAACCGACTTTTGTAAACGTGGGACATTAGTCCAAACGACAAGTAGCCCCATACCACGTTTCCCTTTGATAACTGATAGACAGCCATGTAATGTTACACACTCTTGATCAATGTGTCCTCCCAAAGTATGGAACTATAGTAACAATAACTACACAACCTGTACGCCTTGAGGAACAGGTCAATTTGGATGTGCAATCATATCGGATCCTGACGATACACTAGTTCAACGAGAATGTCGTGATCCACTTGGTCAATCACTTGTGTGTAATGCTATTGTCAAACCTTTTGATCCGTGTGGAGAGAATGCAAGAAATTATCGTTATCGACAAAAAAATCGACATCGTGGACAAGCATTCCCCACCAATACAAGTAGTGGATTTTGTACCGTATGAATACCATGATGGTACAAAAATAACTGGGCTCCATTTTTTTGATCACGATATCCTACTGATGGTCCCAACCCTGTCCCCTTTCCTACTGATCAAGAAAGAACTGATAAAATAGTTGATAGAAGACGATTTTGTGCTGTACCGAATGGTGATGGATCATTCAATACGGACCATCTTTGTACTGCAACTTTTGAACCAGTGTTCCATGGAGACTGCGGTGTCAATGTCTGATATTATTCATGATTTGATACAGAATGGAGAGATGCAAGTCTTACATGATTTTGTAAATATGGACTTTTTTCATGAATCCACTCAACCAATACCCCACGAGCATTCCCTTCATTTAATCAAAGGACAAAGACATTTTCTACCTGATGGTATTGCAATAGTTTGGATGGATGATGAAATACCTTTTGTCCAGTAACATTTTTTGCTACCCCACAATGTGGTAATAATGCAATTCGTCATGGAGCAAAAGATATACTCTGGCCCTATACAGGTGTCAATAACTTAGGATTTTGTACCTGAGGGATTTTCCAAGATAGAGATAATATTCCACCTCTCTTTCCTACACCACAACAAAGAATCTGAGGAACATGACTCACCCGGGAATGTAGAAATGAACTCTATGAAAAAGTGACGTGTAATGCTACGTTTGAGCAAGTTGATGCGTGTGGAATAAATGCTCAACCGTACTTTTATCGACAAACTCAACGGTACAACGCAACAACATTCCAACCTGGCGTCGTCAATCTTGGATTTTGTGAAGTAGGAGTCCCATTTTGGTATACATCGTTGCCCTTCCCAAATATAGGACAAAGAAGAGTTCTCCCACTCTACCGCCAATGGTACTGTTCGATACCAACGCAAGCATGATATTTTGACAATTCAACAGTGTGTACGGCGACGATTGCACCAATTTCTCAGTGAGCATGTGGTGTAAATGCGACAATGTATGGAATGAATATGACATGATGGATAAATCCTACCTATTCATGATTTTGTGCAAAATGAACGTATGGTGACAACACAGCATTGATGATCTTTCCTAGTACAGGACAAAGAACAAGTAATATCAGGCATACCTGGCGTTGTTATAGTGAAGAAGGAGATGATCCGTTCCTGATTGGGAATGATTTTGTGGAATGTCATGCTGATATTTATGCAATCCCTCAATGCGGTATCAACAATGGATTTTATTCTTCCATCACATCATGACGAAGACTAACAAGTGCAACAGGCTTTTGTGCTGGTGATCCTGATCCTTTTTGGCCTCCACGTAGTGGAACCACAATTGTCTGATGATTCCCTCTCTTCCCCTGACTAGGAGCAAGAGTAAACAATACGCTCTTTTTCCCTCGACAATGCCGTAACTCACTTGATGAAAGAGTGGACTGTGAAGCAGAAATATCTGTCTATGAACCTTGTGGTATCAATGCAACAACATACACCCAAAGTGAAACGCAACGAAAAACAACATCATATTCTTGATTTTGTGTCCAAGGTGTCGTCTCATGGTCTGGTCAAGCTGGCGTCATGGACTTTCCTAGACTGAGAACAGGAAACCTTATCCATACACGAGAATGTTGGGATGGAGACAGAAAACTTGCATCCTGTCGTGCAGAAATTCCAAGAAACAATGTTGTTTGCGGAACTCTTTCATGACAAAGCTTTTTCAATCTTGACGCGGTTGGTCCAGAATCTTTTTTCTGTAATGACAACCTTATTGCAACAGGAAAAATAACAATCGGACCAAGACTTGGAAGTGGCTATTGGTGATGGCAGCATAATCTTGGATTGGGAACAGGTCGATGGTGATGGACATGCGAAAGATTCTCTGACAATGATGGACAGCTCATCGATCGTCGTCAGTGTTATGCACATAGATCATGTACGCGACAATGATTTGAATATCCTCATGGTGCAGTTGTCAACGAATTCTACTATACCCAAAAACCTCCTGCATGACAATCATGTGATGACGTCAAAGTGACACAACCTCTCACTTGTCATGAAGGGTATCGATATCGTGGATCTGGTGCAAATTATCCAAACAATCCACTTGCACAAAACTATGTCGACCGATGTGATGATAGTGCAAACAGATCATG
This sequence comes from Candidatus Absconditabacterales bacterium, assembly GCA_025057375.1. Lineage (GTDB taxonomy): Bacteria > Patescibacteriota > Gracilibacteria > Absconditabacterales > Absconditicoccaceae > JANWWO01. The sequence continues at coordinate 49,062 of JANWWO010000011.1, forward strand.
TATATATGAAGGAAGAAATTATCCCAATGGACAAACAATTACATTGTTTAAATCTCCTGAAGTAGGAGTAGGGCAATCATGTATGGCATCAGGACAAATGGAAATGTTTACCTGTGATTGGGGGCTATGGACCGGAAGCAATGGTGGTCAGATTACTGATTACACAAGTCTACAATGTTCCAGTCGTCTTCCTCTTTCATGTGTTTTTTGACCAAGACAAGGACAACAAATCACCATTCCGCACAACACGGTCTTTTCATGATTTATGCATGATGTCGTTGCACCATGAACAACCTGTACCGCCAATTCAGGAAGTATCAATCTGTTATGTTTTGACGGAACAGTCAGTATTGCATCATGATCAACAGGAGTTCTCTCAATGTATCCATATTACCAATGTACTGAACGTCCAGGAAGAGACTGTGCATTTGATGGAATGATCGTCCGTCACGGAGAAACAGTCACCTGACGAAATTTCCAAAACCCCGGCGCATGACAAATATGTCAATCACAAAGTAGAACATGTAACGATGGAACGCTCTCAGGAACATTCCCCTTCTCATTTTGTACAGCAATCAATGCAGAATGTGGCGATGCAATATCTGTCTCTCATACCTCCCAACCAAACCAATCATTGTGCCGCCTATGAATTCCTATCTGGTCATGAGGAACAGAAACCATCCTTGGTCGCATCAGTCTCAAAAGTGGCATGATGGCACAATTTACATCAATAACAGGAACACGACAACGTACATCTTCTCTTGGATCAAACTCTCTCCTCACAGGTAATGCACAATCCCCTCCATTACTGTCAAGCTGTCTTTTCAGGCACAACGACAATCGTACCACTCCCCAATCAGCCATTATATCGATGTGAACCATGAGGAATCAACTGTCGTCAAGATACGATGATGCAAGACCAACAAACATTCGAATGTGTAAGACAAAATACAGGAAGCAACATCGTCAACAATAAATGGCGTTGGACATGTCAATGACTGGGATGATGACAATCAACAATCTGCGAAGCTCCCTACAATTTTGTTCCTCCTGTACCTGGCGAATGTGGCGATTTTTCTCAACCAGTACCATTTATGACACAAGATTATTTTGGGCTGTGTAAACAAGGAAATCCTATCAATTTTCAAGCATCACTTACCGGACGAACATGGCAATGTCTTGGGACAACATCAATCGTCACAACCTGTCGTGCAGACAACACTGTTCTTCCTCAAGCGCGTGTGATGTATGATAAATGATGCCCAGCCAATCCTCCAGTCAGAGCACAACTTACCTGATTTACTATCCCATGAACAAAAATTATCAACAATAATGGTGCCGATTTTCATCTCTTCGAAAAAAATGGTGAATTTGTCTTCGAAATTGAAGCGGGAGGAAGAAAAAACACCATTACAGCTCGTGTCGATTGTATCAATGAACGTGAACAACATCTTGAAACGCTCATCGATGTCTATGAAAGAAATAGCTGCCCATTGTACCAACACATTACTTTTGAAGATATCAATGATTCGCATTTCACACTTGATATCATCACAATGAAAAATACTTGTGTCATGCATGGCTACCAATGGAGCAATAGATCAATGTTTCTTCCTAGACAAAATCTCTCACGCTGTGAAGCAATTCTCTCGATCAATAGACTTGGATCAGCAATTGCAAACTACCAAATCAATAATCCAGAATGGACCTGGTATCCCAAATATCCTCAATTTGATCAATTTGGAGAACTCGGTGCAAGCGTTATCATTGCGGACAAAATCTGACTCCTCGATCATATCACCAAAAGACAAATCGCACAAGGGCAACTCTTTGCTCGTGCTGGCATTCCCACTGAACAAGACACGATCACGTCTCAGGTCTATGAAATCAAACAATGAAGCCAACTCCCCGCATGAACAACGCTTGCTCCAGGAACAATCATTCGTTGAATCGTTATCCAAACAGGAAGCCAAACCATCCTTGGAAGACATATCCATGCTCACCAAATCGATCCTACAACACAGAGACTCCGCATCCCTCTTGTCCTCCAATCACCACACACAACAACACATACGATCCTCGCAGCAGCATGATCACTCTTCCCCAAATGAACAAGATTTTGGACTGACATTCAGTCACAAGCTGCCTACCAAATTGCGTGTGATGATCCAATTACACGTACCGAATGGACAAACATGATGATGCATCTTCTCAAAGCCGTAAATGGCAATGATAAGCTCCTTACCAGATTACTGAACGAAACACAATTTGCATCCAGAGACTTTCTCATGCGTGGAGAAGCAGCATACCTGTATAGAAGGCTCCTCGAAGAATATGTGGCAATCCCCGTCTGACAAGACAAAGAACTTCTCAAGTGACTCTATGTCATCGCTCGTGGACTCCCTGTCACCGAACAAATCAGAGTCTTTGATACAGTCAGTACAACAATCAGAAGACTGGATCCAGAGCAACTTGGTAGATACTGACTGACCAAATTTAGACTCCTCAGTGATATATCAGCATTGAGACAAAATACACTCCCTCAAAGACGTGATAGACCAACTATCACACTTGATCAAATGTTTAGAGATTACCTCAACCGTTTCACCCCCACACAACTCTTACAAGAACAACATATCAAGAGAATCTGGGATGATAGATATGATGAATTAGAACTATAAGAAAACCCTTTTTGTCTCATAAAAAACAAAAAGGAGTAAACTTGATGGAGGAATTATGAACAAGTAATAATTACACCATTATTCCTAATAATAGGAATATATAAAAGCATAATCATACTGTGACCCTTACAAAACACTATACAATACGCACGATCAGTATAAGTGCCTTTTTTATCTCATAGTCTATGAGAGAGTGGTATCCAGGATAATGATGGTACATACAATACATCACATGAGGCGTTAAGCTGAAATACCAAACCCAATAAAAGGAATGGTATGAAGATCTGTACAATCTTTATCATGACAATGGTGGTGTGCATGGTCATGATGCGTCACACAATGCCACCAGCGGTGGATCACATACTCCCCAATCCCAATAAGAATAAGAGAAACGACTGACAACACAATCAGCATATCATCTCCGTGATCATGCTTGTCCTGGTGTGCATGTACTAAATACCCAGCCATAACAATATGGATCACAACATGATAAACCACAGGAAATCCCGTACATAATGTTTTGCACCACAGACGAGACGAACGACTCCTCAGCCAACCAAAAGATAATAACTACCAGCCAATAGCTGATATACAACACTCATGATACTGTCGCCAAATCACCAAGATGAATTTCGTGGAAAATAAGTAACACAAAAACCACCTCCACGATTCAAAACACAAACATACTGCCAAAAGCAGGGAAGAAAAAATTGTTTCATAATTACGAGAAAAATAGAAAGACAAAGACTTTTTGCACAAACAACACCATCTACAGCAATCCAAACAAACCGAAGAGAAATCTCATTCCCCTGTCCAATCATAATATCATCTTTGATCACAAAGAGGTTGGGGGCAGTGGTTGTTCTTTTTTTTTCTTTTCATCAGATTTCAAAAAAATAGGTCTGACCTTTGTATTCGAAGACAAAGTCGGTATGGGATTGGTGGAAAAGATTCATATGTGGGATTGGTGTGAGGATGCTTTTGAGAGAACTAACAAAAAACGACTCTCTCATACAGCCGATCGTATCAGCAAAGAGTGAGATGATATGTGGTGATGCGAGGATGTATTTTTTGGATTTTCTCATTGTGTCTGATATATTCCCACAAAAAGGCAAAAGATAAACAATACCAGCTTGTATAAGAAATTGTATATACACATCTGTCGTAAGAGCAGACAGTAAGATTTTTTACCAATGAATGGATCGAACAGTCACTTGTACCAGCAGATGCAAGGAAAAGAATCAATTCTCGAAGTGTGAAGAGATTTGTGCTCAAAATATCAACAAAACAAGACATATCTTGGTAAGCAGATTTTTTGAGACTATTGGAGAGCTTTTCTTGGTATTCTCTGAGATTGGTCTATGATTCGAATGCATAGCCAAACTGACCCATTTTCAGATAATCAGCAAATTGTGTATGGGTATATCGATGAAGATGCTCTTTTGCGATTGCTTGATGGCGGGTGAGAATATCAAGCACGTGATAGCGAGGAATAGTAATGTGTTTTGTGATCGTGATATATTCCCTGAAGCTAAACAAAGGCATCGTGCGAACACGTACTCTTCTGGATAGATCATGGCCACCACCAGTGATATCAATCATATTGCTCCCAGAAAACCGAATACGAACATCGAGAAGATCATAGAGTTGTTTGAGCTCTTAGTGTCGATGTGAGATTTCTTGGATCTTATCACAAAAAAATGTTGTGTATCAATATGATGTATACAGATCTTTGATAGTTTCAAAAAGACTATAGGTTGAGTCGGTAGCTTTGATCACAGGAAAGATAGATACTATGTGGCGTTTGTGTTCTTGCGCGTGAGAAGATAGGTTGTTTTGCCTGTTCATCTCAATCCTCTAATTCAGACGAATTTGTTGTGGATGGTCGTGAAGTCAGCAAAACATCTCTGGAAATCATAGGCAGTGAAGAAAACTTTTGGGTAAGCACAGCATCGTTATGAATACTTGTTTGAAACATTATGGAAAATGCGGTTATAAAAAATAGCATATTTTGTAAAATACAATTTATATACTCCTGATTTTTTCTGAATGCAAATGATTGTGAAATAAAAAAAATCTCTCCTGACCACCATCGAAGTCAGAAAAAATTTTTTATGTAGCGAACAAATCTATCCCTACTCATACCACACATCATCCCATGACAACCTCACCAATCCTTCATCATGACGCACTTGATCAAGAAAATGTCCCAAAAGTCATATCGTCCTCGCAAGCACAAAAAAACAATTCCCGAGGTCAGCAGACACAAAAGACGCAATCTCTTCATCACCAAACCCTTCCGCCCTCATCATATCAAGCAACAAACACGCGATATGTCCATCCACATTGAGGATCAACGTCGGTTTTTTGGCAGTAGTGATTACTTCAATTTCCTTCCCCAAAGGAAAAAATATCCCGTCTGACCACGCACAATCCGCCAAGTGTTGACATCTAACATCAGGATTGTAAAGAGACTTGATCTTGTGTCCAATTCATGGAATCAACACACCCTGTTTTTTCGCATAATCGACAATCTGCTGTGCATTCCATCATTGACAATGAGCATCCCACAACATACGCATACACCCACTGATCGCTCACCCAAACCTTGGGCCAATCGTCGCCAATCCCGCAATCACACTACTGACAGCATCTTTACCAGCTCTTGCCGTGACAATCGTATTTATCGCCCCACTTACCGCCGGACCGTGGTCAGCACACACAATAAGAATAGTTTGGATCAAACGGAGACTGCGGTCAGAAAAATTTTTTTTCCCTAATCGCAACGCACCAAGCACACGAGCAATATCGCCCTGTGCAACATAGTCACTAACGGGGATACCACGATAGGTCAATTCATCTCCACGTTCGTCACTGATACGTGTGCTGATCAAAGGCTTTTTTCTCATTGAGCAATCCTTGACACGGGACATAATCTCCTCAGGCACACGCTCATCACAAGCATACACACCTCATCACAGAGATCCAAACGTGTCACGCAACACACGAGGTAGATCAGCATAGGACTCAGGCACCACACACCCAGCTTCACGACAAAACGCGTTTTTGAAACGAGCAGATTCACGATCAGTAGTGGCTTTGGCTCCTGCATGACCAAATTGCATCGCTTTGGGGAGATGGTCGGCACTCTCACCCGTCACCCAGACTACGACCGGTTTCTTGACCTCTCAACGACGCACCATCTCAGCAACTTCACACTCATCCTCAGTCCCTACCTCACCAAACACCACAATCATCTTGATTGCATCAATCGTCTCATACCAACGCACAATATCAGCAAATGTCGAATACGGATACCTATCACCCCCAATCGCAATCGCAGTATGGATCCCATCAGTATGTCTGGCACATTCGGCACACAATTCGTTGAGCATTCCCCCACTCTTGCTAACTAAACCCACCGATCATGCACGAAACAATCTAGAGGAAACAATATTGTCCATCGTCCCAGCTGTATTCCCCCAACGGAACTGTCCAGCACCAAGTCACCCCACCGTCGCGGGACCAATCAAACGAACATGACAAGGTTTGATAGCGATAATTTCTCTCGTATCACGTTCAGGAATCCCTTCTGCGATCGTCACAATGGTCCCAATCTGAGAAAAAGAAAAACATTGACGGATCACGGACGTCGCAGTCCTGAAACTTCATGCGTTGATACAGGTGTCGATGTCTGGATGATGAGCAATTGCATGATCAAGGGAGCGATACACTGGCACACGACACATCTCCCTGCCCCAATGACAGACCAAACTTGACGCTGTTCCTCACTCACCCACGCAGGCATAGACGCTGGGGTGATTCCCACATACATAATCATAATCAAGCATTCTCTGGATCATCTCCTGCTGCATCCCATACACAACTGCGTTCATAAAGCAAAACAAAGATAAAAAAGACTGACGTGATTGAGGGCAGTATAGATTTTTTTGGGAAGGTTGCAAGGGAAAGAGAGGATTGTTTAGCTACTTTTTTGACGACACAAAAAAAGACGAGAATTCATATAGTAGAGACATACACCAATAGAAACCAGCATCATAAAAAGAAAAGGTATTGCATATTTATTTGCAAGAGCATAAGACTGATATCGTAGCTCAACAAATAGCATAACAGCAGAATAAAAAAGGGGTCAAAGAAGCATTCATAATCATCAAACACTCTCAGTGACACCAAATATAAATCATGCATTATGACGCTTAGCAATACGTCATATCATATGAGACACAATAGATCTTGAACAAATATTGACATACGCAAACACAACAATCAATATCCAAAAAAACCAACGATCTACCACCAATGCAAGCAAAATATATCATAAACATCTCACAACAAAGGTACCAATCAATAATGATGATGATGAACAATACTGAGAAATTTTTGTCACAAATGGTGCACTCAGACAATTCACAATCCCTCACACAATAAATATCAGAGGAATAAGAGTTGCTCCATCTTCAAAAGTATGAGTCACATAAGGTTGAATTGCAACTTGAAACATTGAAGCAACACATGCAATAACCCCGTGAATGATAATAATAGGAGAAACGTTTTTTAAATGAAATAATGTCAACAAACTATCAAATAATCATTGAAGAGGTTGGTCATACGAAATATTGGTATCATTATCAAAACATATCATAATCAATAAACCTAAGACAATAGCAACACACGATAAAAACATAAAAGAAACATACAATGGCTGTGATGAAAACATATAAGGAATCAGCGGTCACACAATAAATCATAAACCATACATACTATGATAGCGAGCAAACCATAGTGTTTTTTCTCATTCCTTGGTATACAGACTAATCATCGCTTGAGACAAGGCATTGGTTGATCAGGTTGCACCATCGACAAATCTCCCTATCATAAAAATCTCTAAAGATGGAGCAAATGCCTGAATCAAGGCACTACATGATGAACCAAACAATGATGCAAGAAGGACAATTTTTTTCCCCACAATATCTGCCAATCTCCCTATCAAAGGAGTAAAAATGATTTGTGCACATGCAAAAAGTGCAAATACAATACCCATATGCCATGATACACCATTATACTGCTTGATAATTTGATATAAAATAGGCACAATAGCAGAAAAACATAAGGCATTAAAAAATGCAACAGTACACAAAATCCATAAACGACAAGACAATCCAGACACACTATGATCAAAACGCATAATGCAAAAAACAAAGCAAAAAATAATACCCTACTATATATATATTTTTTTTATATAAGTCAAATTTTTGCTTTGTTAATGCACTTGCCACTATGTCTTGCAATTATCGCAAAAAATCAGTACAAATACATCGTTTTAGCATGCATCAAGATACATTCGTATGCCACGCCTCACACCACTCACACGTCTCCAAGCCATCACACCTATTCTCACTCACCTCTATCCAGAACCCAAAACCGAACTTGTCTATCATACACCGTTCCAACTGCTCATCGCCGTCATCCTCTCCGCCCAAACAACGGACAAACAGGTCAACAAAGTGACGGAAAAATTTTTTGGGATTATTTGTCATCCACACGATATCCTTGCTCGATGACAAGACAATCTGACCAATGCTATCGCATGAGTCAATTACGCACCTACCAAAGCAAAGCATATTCGAGCCACAAGTATCCTCCTTGCCAATCCATCATTTTGGATTCCAACACAACAATCCCATCCAAAAGCATACGATCACTATCATACCCACTGATATGCTATTCCTGACACCATCGACCAACTCGTTCGTCTTCCCTGAGTTGGAGAAAAGACTGCCAAGGTCGTAGCAAGTATCCTCTATGATCTCCCCGTCATCGCAGTCGATACGCACGTTCATAGAGTGAGCAATAGACTATGACTATGTACCACGACACAACCAACCCACACATCACACAAACTCGAAACACTCTGTACCAAAGCAGAAAAAAAACTAGGAAAGCAATATCATGACATCCATCATCGTTTGATTTTGTTTGGAAGATATCAGTGCACAGCAAAAAAACCCACATGTCATACCTGTCCATTCCAAAACATATGTCGCCGGTATAACACACAAAAGAAAACAACAAAGAAAAAAACCTAGACTGACTGAAGTCACTATCAAGCTAAAGCGTGATTGTTTTGTACAAAATCATCCCATTCCGTATCGCTGACATACAAACTCTTTTTTCATTGCTTGATTTTTTCTAACATAAGAATTCATTTGCGAGCAATATTGTATGCTCCGTTTGCATCTCATGAAGTAGGTTTTGGTACTGTATTAGTTTTTTCTTGATCCGTCAGTTTATAATACTCACGAGAATCAAATTTTTTGCCGTTGTCGTCTTCTACACACGAAAGGATAAAATCATTTTGCTGATCATCACTGTTTCTGATCTGCATAATCAGATCGATAATCCAGATCAATGTTTGCAAACATCAGACGCTGTGTTGATGTTGTATTTGCGCCAAAATATCACTATGTTTCTCAATGTTGTACTTTGTGCATCGTGTATCTAGTTCTTTGGTTGGATCATACTTACTTGCTATCCATTGTCCATGAGCATCTTTTGTTCATCTTCGTCTCTCAACATTTGACCGAAGTGTTCGTTTTTTATCTTTGATATAATATGCTTGTTTGATGGAATCAAATCAGATTGCAACAAAATTCTCTTGAATACTTTTTTTCATTTCATCAACTGATCATTTTTTGAGATAAATCGTTTTTCTCCATCCAGTGATAGGATCAGTCGTGGACGTATAATGTGCACGAGTATAGAGCAT
>JANWWO010000012.1 GCA_025057375.1 Candidatus Absconditabacterales bacterium
ATACTGGATTTGTATAAGTATGAATGACAACTTCCCCCAGAGATAGGACAGCTCACGAACCTCACAACACTGAAGTTGGGGGGTTATACATGACAACTTCCCCCAGAGATAGGACAGCTCACGAACCTCACAACACTGAATTTGGGGGGTTATACATGACAACTTCCCCCAGAGATACGAAAACTCACGAACCTCACAACACTGATTTTGAGCTGATATACATGACAACTCCCTCCAGAGATACGAAAACTCACGAACCTCACAACACTGATTTTGAACTGATATACATGACAACTCCCCCCAGAGATAGGGAATCTCAGGGAACTCACAACACTGGATTTGAGGTATTATTGATGAAAACTCCCCCCAGAGATACGACAGCTCACGAAACTCACAACACTGGATTTGACTTGATATACATGAGAACTTCCCCCAGAGATACGAACGCTGAAAGACAAATGATGCAAAATTATTTGACGAGATCGGTTGCTCAAGAATTGACAGATCCCAGACAAAAAATAATTTCTCCTCTCCACTGTCCGTCCATCGCGGTCAGTGTTTTTTTTGTCTACCTTTCTATTGTCTCACTTGCCCGAATCTCCACCTTCCTTCTTTCTGTATCAACATTGATGCCTATCAAATAGACGCTTGTGTAGGTGGTGTACGTGTCAGCATAGTATTTGGCTTTGATGTGAACGAGAACATCTAGTCCGTCTTGTTCGACGTTGGATTCTATAAGATAGACAGCATTATTCCACAGCGCAGTCAGATCACTCCTGCCTTCGCTGATCATGTCCTCCTGGATGATGCAAATCTTCTACCAAACAGCATCGCAAAAACAACCGACACAAAAATCATGCTCATAAATGATGCAGAATATTATTATATGAGATACTACTGAAAAGCATATTGAGCTAATCGATACATTATTGCATATCCTCATTCGTCAATATGGTGACAATAGCATCCTAAAAACTATTTCTCTTCATCCCTATCCCAAAGTAATCAGGGATAATAATAGTATTGAGACTTTTCTTGCCTTCGGTATTTGGTATTTTCATCAAATAGTATCATACAGCAATCTCTAGACAATCAAGACAACAAGCAAGACAAACAACCACCATCGTGACACATCCATCACATGTGATGACATTCCTCCCAAGGTCTGTGGTGTTTTCCATGGCAAAGATGCCAATGCACGATCATTACGGGGAAGTCATTGTGTTGCTGAAGAGCCATCAGGTCTTTGGATTGCAGGTCTCGACAATCATCACACAGGAATAACCACTGCATCCATTTCCTCAAACATTGCATACCCACATCTATCCCACCCATCAGTCACTACAACAATCAATTCATCATCCCAATGATCGGGCAGAGAACATCTTCCCTCCTGACGCGATTGCAGCAGATGCCACGGATTGACAGAACGAGCGTGTTCAAGAAGAAATCCTGACTGCATCGTCAAGGGAACACGATGCACAATCTCTCACGCAAGAAACGAAAGAGAAACCTGTGCATGAGGATAAGCAGCCAAAATTGTCTCAATATGATGACGAGCATCATCAAGTCTCGTCTGTCCATCCTCTCCATCCAATCAGAGCATCGTCAATGATTGTGACATCACAAGATGAATACGATCAGGTCTCACCTTATGATAGTGAGTCCGTCCCATCCAGATAAACATCACAGCAACAACGATCGCTCCTCCCCACTTAATAGCCAAAAAAAAACGAGACCACTGCATGGAATACAAAAACTTCATTATCTCAAATCAAGCAACAAAATAAAACAACCCCATACACGAAATCGATCCACGACACCTAGTCAGACTATCTTTTCCCCCCCTTTCATACGAGTATTTTTGCCTGTTCTCGACCAAGTTGTCAACATGCTCCTTTAGATTTTCTGCCTCTATTTTGGCGAATGGTTACCATGACACCATATGACTTGACTATCATTTGAAAACGCCTCACACGGTCAGGACTTGGTTCACGATACGTAACAGCTGGTGATTCATTATAAGGGATCACATTGAGATGAGCACGACGTCATTTGAGAAGTTTCCCTGTATCATGTGCACATTGATCACTATCATTGACAGCGTCAATAATCACATATTCATAAAAAATTTCCTGTCCCGTAGTCTGCGTATAATAATCACACAAACGCATCAATTCATCAAGAGGAAAGCGTTTTGCAAATGGGACAAGCTCTTCACGAAGTGCCTGTGTGGATGCATGAAGAGAAAACGCAAATGAAACAGGAAGCTTATCATCTGCCATTGTTTTGATCGCATGAGGAAATCATGATGTCGAAATCGTTACTCTTCTCCTCGACAACCCTAAATAGACTTCTGAAGTCAGATAAGGCACTGACGCTTTGACATTGGGGTAGTTCATCAATGGTTCACCCATTCCCATATATACGACATTCCTAATCCCATGCCAGGAGCCATTCTCTTTTTTCCCTCGTTTCATTTTGATATAATGATTGACATACAAAACCTGCCCAAGGATTTCGGGCATTGTGAGATTTCTTCTGAGCCCAAGCGTCCCTGTCACACAAAAGGTACATCAAACAGCACATCACACCTGAGAACTGATACAAAGCGTCATTCTATTAAGTTTGGATTCGTGATGTGTACTTCGATGATACATCAAAACAGTCTCAAACACCTGTCCATCATCACCAGCAAAAAGAAACTTGACGACCTCTTCATCCTCAACACATTTAACGAGATGAAAAGGAATAATAGTGCATTCACGAGCAAGATCATCCCTCATCTGTTTAGGAAGATTGGTCATTGCAGCAAAATCAATCTCACGTTGATGAAAAATTGCTGTCTCAATCTGACGAAAACGATATGCTTCTCGTTTGTAAGTTGTACGAAGATACTCCTGCATCTCGTGAGAAAAAAATGCTTTTTTGAGAGGGAAAGGGGGAACAAAAACCTGTTTCATGAGAAGAAAAAAATAAATCTGACAGCTATCACAAAAAAAACAGTATACAAAACTACATTCAAAAATCTAGTCAAAGTGAAGAAAAAAAAAGAAAAAAAATCATAATGTCAAAAAAGTAGCAAGATGTCTTGCATTATGATGAGAAAAAAATATAGTCATCACGTGACTACTTTGTAGTAGTCAGCATTCACTGTCACATATAGTACATCGTACCTTGTATTCCTAAAAAAACAGACACACATATAGCACTCCTCTGAAAGAGACATTTGACAATCAGTCTCAACGTCTCCACAAAATAATACAATTTTCGGGAGACAAGGGAACACCCAAAAGACACAATCCTTTGAAAAAGTGTTTTACAACAAAAAAACACATCTTCCTTACCACACAACGACCAAACGTGGCCTTATATGCTCTTTCAAAAAAAATATGTCTTCTCTCCAGACGTGCCAATCTGTCTAAAGATATACTGCTGTTTTTGCGAATATGATAATGACGTGATGATCATTTTTACCTTTTTTGTATACCTATGAAAAAGATATTATGAATATGCTGAGTAGTCTGATTAACTGCACTCTGATGATCAGTCCACAACCCAAACACAGCAACAACCAAAGCAGCAATCGCTACAGCACTCACAAATCCTCGCCAATGATGACCCCACGTCCTCCAATTGCCTTTCTCATCTGCTGACACCACTACAACTACCGACTCTCTCCAAGCAAACAGCCCTTATCTCGATCAACAAACAAATCACATTCTCGATCTTTTTTTTAGTGATATTATGCATATCCTACAACATGACAAGAACGATGAAGCACTAAGGGAACTCAGACGCATCCTAGTAACACCAATACTCCACCCTAGAATACCAGGATATCATAACACGACAGCTTTCATCAATCGAGCAAATATGTATCTTCCACAAGAACTGCTTGATAAATTCAATAAAGCTATCGATGCACAAACACAACCTCTTTTTAGAAAGGATGGATTTTTGGCTCAAGGATGAAGAGATAAAGAGAACAACATACAAGATTCTTCTCCTCGAGAACCTGAAAAGCTAGAAACATTATATATTCTCATGCGCCTAAAAAAAAATACATTAGAAAAAGAACAGTGAGAGAAAAAACAGACATTACGGACACCAGATACGATAATCAATGAATTACGATGACCTCTCAATACACTCCTAGTCTCGATTGATCAGCAAAACAATAACGAAAGTATAATTACTAAACAACAACCATACTTTACAATGATCTTAAAACAATGTTACAAACTACTATGAAATAACATGAACCATCTCTCTGCTCTCATCTACCACCTCTTACAAGGACTTCAAGAGAACGCATTCTTCAACCAAGCAATACCGTATGAATGAGAAACAACATATGATCCATCACAATTAAAAGAATATGAGATAACCATAACAAATAATAATTTATGCACACAAATATCAGTCATTCCACATGTATGATCCCCAAAAAGTATACTACAACTCACATTCACCCAAAACACACTCATCATATCTAATAACAAAACTCCAAACCGATGATATGTTATAGAATTCTGATGAGAATAAAAAATTATACAAAAAAGCCACAAGGACAGAAAATCCATGTGGTTTTTTTGATGGCACAAGAAGCATGATTTATTGTAATAGTGCGTCAATTGCTGTTTGGAACATTGACACAGGGACTGCTCATGAAACAGCTCTCCATTTTCTTGTTTTTGTATTGATTACTACGTTCCCTGGCGTCCCATTGACACCAAATGTTGATGATGCAACAGTCATATGTCCTTGAATCTTGGAACTAAATTTACCAGAATTAACACATTCTTCAATAGCTTTTTGATTATATCCAAGCGCATTGACGACAGATACCAATGCATCTCTACTCAATGCTTCATCACTATATGCTTTGTCTACAAAAGCATAAAATGCGTCTCATCCATTCGCTTCTCAGACACATTCAGCAAACTGAGCCATTTCTTGTGAGATAGGTTGTGATGGAAGCGTGAAATGATTGTACATACTTGCAACCTTTCCTGGATAGAGATTTTTTGCTTGTTCGATGGTCCCTGCTTGATGGTGTCTTCTACAAAATGGGCATCAGATTCCTGAATATTCGATGATCAAAATCTCTGCATTTTTATCACCTCTGATGTAACCATTTGCTTTGAGATCAGCCAATTGTGCTTCTGTCAATGTCCCACCTTCTGCAGGTGCAGGAGCTTGTGCTTGTGGATTTGATGGTGTAGGAGCAGGCTGTCCATTGAGCTGAGCAAGCATTTGTTCGAGACCTTGTCTATATTGCTGTGCTTGATTGGGGTGTTGTGCAATTTTTTTGAAGAGCTCAAAGTTTTCTGCTCATCCTACCTTCATTGCTTCGATATCTTCGATAACCTCTCTGACAGCTCACGCTCACGTCAAATACATGGTCAATCATGCATTGATAGCAAATGTCACCAAAATAAGACCAGTAAGAAAAGCATAAACTGGTTTTTTTTGCATTTCATCCCACACAACATCAAAAAATGATGAGGTAGTGGATGATGTAGAAGTTGATGATTGTTTTAGTGTATAGCCATCATCAATCATTGACTCAGTACGAGAAACAGAAGTTTTCTTTGCCATACGTATATCATAAAGAAATAAAAATGTACTCTGAGTATATAGATTCATCATCCATTTGTCTAGATAATCATACACGAAGTCATCACTTTGCTTTGACATTGATAATATTTATCATAGTCTGTGGGACAGAATATAATTTTTTCTTTTTATCAAGAGACAAACAACCAAAAAATCACAAACCCAACCACCGCATTGATCCATGGAAACAAACGATACCACCAAAATGTATCAACAGTCAATCTTGATGCATATAATGAAATCCCGCAATACACGATCATACTTATACCAAAAAACACCGTACGAAAAAGACCAAGCGTCTCACCTTGCATCCAAAAATACATAAACACGGCACCATGAGCACAGGCATACAACACACTACATCGTAAACCACTTCGTTCTTTCCCCAAGACAACCGCAGTGGTACGAAGTCACGCCTGAGCATCAGGAAGAATATCGGGAATAGCACTAAAACAGTGCATCGCCATACACCACAACCACCCAGCACCTAGCAAAAGAAAAGAAGGATGACTATCATAAAAAAGGTACCAAAAAGCACACGCAGGAAGCAGATACAAAATATTAAACAACGAATCAAGAAAAGGTCTGGCTTTTGCTCTGATGGGGGGTAAAGAATACCATGATGAAAAAAAATAAAAAAGTCATCGACTGACCCATCGTCATCGTCATCATCATCGTCGAATCTGTGTCGCCAACATCAGTAATCCCCGACTCAGCAACACTACACCCAAAACAGTCAGTAATTTTTTTTTGTCTACATCATCAAGAAGTGATTCATAGCCCTGTTTTTTTTCATTGAGACGATCGGTATCTCGGTCAGCATAATCATTTACCCCATAAATCCACACATTCGCACCCAGAAAAATCCAGCACATTCGACACACAAAAAGGGAAATCTGCATAACTGACCAATCAAAAAAGGCAGGATACACCGATCCCCAAACAACCAACAATGGTCACACAATATATAACCAAAAACGGGGGCGTGATAAACGAAAAAGCCAAGCCATCCAATGACAAACAGTAAAACTCTAACGTGTTATTATCTCAAAACGTATTCTTGACTGAATCCTCGAAACTGTATCATACCAAAAAGGACTAATTGCAATATCTGCACGGGCAACTTCGTCATAGTTTTCGATAATTCTTTTTGCCTCACGTGCTGATAAACCACGGATTCTCTGGGTCATATCAGCTTTGAGCATATTGGCATCAGTTTGAAAATTATATCATCTGACCAAGGAAACCTGTGTCGCGATGGTAAAACGGTCATGCCCCGTCTCCCTAATTTCCAAAAAAACCAACGATGATTCTAATAATGCAACAATAGTATCCAACTGAGACCTTCTCACGGACAAATGTTGATTAAATCATCTAATCAAATCACGTTTCCAGACATAACGATAAGGCAACGTACGCACAATTGTTCATGATAAAATTGCATTATCGATTATTTCATAAAAAAACTCATCACGAAATCATGTCTTACTTCTAGGCAAGAGCATGACAGTATCAGGAATACGGGATTTGATCCCTGAGTCAGTAGATCTCTCAATCGTCTCCTCAAGCGTTTTTTTCAAGGTCTGGATATCACTATCACGCAAATCAGGATTGGTCACGGTCGTTCATCATGCAAAGTCAGTGACAGCAAGTGCATAAATCTCTTTGGTATAATAACTTTGAGTCAATCTTCTGATATATAGTCTATGATTGATGCCAATATTCCCCCTTGCACCAATAATAGCATTATTGACATCTCTTGCATCAGCAACTACAGCAGCCACAGCCATTCATGCATTTCATCCTACTGCGGGCGGCAATGTCACAAATTCTCTTGTCCTATACACCAACCCCTCATCTGTCACCAACTGGGTATTTGCCCTCAAAGGAATAGCCTGCGCAGTTGTATTGAGAAAACGAACAGTTCCTTGGGCAGGGGTCTGAATAGTCAAAAAATCATCAAGAGCAAACTGGGTCGAATACGTGAGTGTCACACGTCATGTATAATAAGGAACAGAAAGCTGATTAGTTGTCAAAGGGAATTGTGTATCAGAAAAAGGATAATATCTGACATTATACACAAACCTCTCCGTTTGGAGTGAAGGATACAACGTGATAGTCGTACTAGGTACTACAAACAAATAAAAAAAGAATGCCAACGAAACCAATCCTATCGCCTCCAAAGCCATAATCATCAATGATCATCGTGTCTTTTTGGTCATGAGGAGGATATGAAATTTTTTGATATTGAAAAAAAAGAGGTACATCATACGAAGGAGATCGAGAATTTTGGGTGCATACTCCATACGATAGGGCAAATCACATGCTTCACAATAACGCACTTGACGCTGTGACGTGACGACAAAAGTAACATCCAAATCTTTTTTTTCACAAAGTTCTGCGATCTGTTTCCCTCGCCATATATTATCAAAAAACTGATTATCATGAGCAATATGAACCTGAATTGTTTTCCCCTGTGATACCTTCTCGAGTGTTTTGAAAATTTTGAATAATGAATCATCTTTCAAAAAATAAATATTCATTATTACCAAACGATGAGAAAGTAAAAGACCAAGAAATCAACCAGACCGCTAAATAGGATTTTTCTCTAGCCATCTTGCCAAGTAATCACGATCAACAATATCTTCTTTTTGAGATGTCTGATGCACAAAATGATGAACTTTGACAATAGAATCCACATGGTCACTGACAAGACGAGACGCTTCATCACGACTCATTGACCCTGTCTTGACAGCAGTACGAATTGCCTTATAATCAAAAGTATCTCGTGTATCATTTTTGATCAACAAATCTTCACGCGCTTTGGTAAAGCATTCGTGCGAACAGAACCCTCCATGCATTTTGTAAGCTTTGCGACGACAGATAATACGAGCATTACATGGCGAATAACGACAATTTTCGACATTATCAGTTTTGCATCCTGTGTAGATACAAGTCCCAATTTTGGTATGAGTTGTGTCATCACCTACTTTGGTAGAAACCAGTCCATCAAATGTGTATAAATTCCCCAACCATTTCCCATCATTATAGCGATTAATATATTTAACAACTCCACCATTGAGGGCATAGACATTGGTGATGCCATGCTTTTTGAGAAGGACAGAGAGCTTTTCACATCTAACTCATCACGTACAATACATCACTACTTTCTTTTTTTGGGCAAAAAGGTTTTTGTAGGTTTCGAACATTCCTGTCACATCACGAAAACTGTTTGTTCATGCAGGAATCGCATGTTCAAAGTGACCAAGTTTATACTCATACGTATTCCTCATATCCAACACAGCGTACTCATCAGACCAATGTTCAAGCATATCCTTAAATTCCTCAGGTTTAACCTCTTGCAATGTCTCATGCACCTGACGAGGATCCACTTGTTGGTCAAGCGCCACGATCTCATCACGATACTTCACGATCATCTTCTCAAAAACATGAGAATCCACATCAGATCGCTTATCCTCAATATCAGGAATAGAAGCAAAATATCAGGTCTGCTGGAGATACATTCTCAACGCTGCATATTGCCCAGGATTGACAGAACACGTTGCAGAGATGCCTTCAGGACCAATATAGATTCTACCCTTGATACCAATATCACGACAAAACTGGCCCATTCTTGCAACCTCATCATGAGGATGCGGAACATGCACAAAATGATAGAATGTTAGTAATTTATATGTCCACATAGCACAGCCATTATACAGAATAAAACCCTTCTTTTTAGGTGTAGTGATTTTTTGCTCATTTGCAAGACAAAGAAAAAACTGTCTGACAAAGACATCATCTCACAGACTACATCGTCTTCCTCATGCCTCATCTCTCCTTACTCCACTTGCAATACAAAAAAAAATAGCTACACTGACACAGGTATGTTTTTTAGATTTTCTCCTGGCAATGACTCTTTTCTTGTCCAATACACTCACCAAAAAAAAAGAAGCCTTTGTGCCAATCGATCCAAATAATGTCAAAATTTATAGCTGTGGACCAACGGTCTATCGAGATGTTCATATTGGTAATATGCGTGCCTTTACGTTTGCGTCTCTTCTGAACAGTGTAATCACCAGCATCCTTGGTTATCATGTGACACATGTCATGAATCTCACGGATGTTTGACACCTCAAAGGAGATGGTGATGATGGCGAAGACAAAATGGAACTGGGAGCCAAAAGAGATAATATCACAGCACGAGAACTCGCAGAACGCTACACAAAAGTCTTTTTTGATGCGATGAAAAAGATGCGTCTGACGAACATCACGCATTTTCCCAAAGCAACAGATCATATTCCCGAACAGATCGCTATGGTTCAAATATTGGAATCAAAAGGACACACCTATCTCATCCCCGGTGATGGCATATATATGGATACGAGCACAGTTCCCAATTATTGACACCTTGCATGATTAGAGCATCAAAACCAACAAGGATGAGCAAGAATAGCAAACAACGCCAAACGTCATCCAAACGATTTTGCCCTACGAAAATTGAGCAAACCACAAGAAAAAAGACATATGGAACGAGACAGTCCATGGTGAAAAGGATATCCAGGACGACATATTGAATGTAGCGCAATGGCTTGCAAATACCTAGGATATCATTTTGATATCCATACCTGATGAGTTGATCATATTGGCGTACATCATACCAATGAAATCGCACAAACAGAATGCTGTTCAGGACACAAACGAGTTAACTATCGATTACATAACCAATTTCTCAATCTTGGTGGCAAAAAAATGGCAAAATCAGAAGGATGACTTATTACTGTCAAAAGTCTTGAATCACAAGGATACGATCCTCTTGATCTCAAATATCTTTTTTTTACAGGACAATATACAAACTTTTTGGATTTTTCGTTAGAGGCATTAGATGCGAGTAAGCACGCAAGACGCAAACTCAACGACGCCCTCAAACCACGATACCAATCCGTGCATCATCTGACTTATCCCCAACTCCAGAATTCACTGACAAGCAGTGAAGCACAGGCATTATTGACCTGATGTGTCGATGCTCTCTGTGATGATCTCGCTACTCCCAAAGTTCTTGCCCTCATCCATCCTGCCTCCAAATGACTAACTGACGACACTGCTCGTGTCATGCTCTGGCTTGATCAGCATGTCTTACATCTTGGTCTTGGTGAACCCAGCGAACACAATGAGATTCCTGATCACATCCGTGATCTTGCCGATCGTCGTCTCGAAGCAAAAAAACATAAACAATGGGCTGATGCAGACAAAATTAGAGCGATTATTCAAGAAGAGTGATGGATTATCAAAGACACACCGGATGGATACGAGCTCACCAAAGTATAGGAAATCATGGATAATACACCGACAAACAATGGTGTCTCTCAGGGTATCACGACGACAAACAACCATTCTCAGCAATACATACCACACTTTCACGATCTTTTATTTCCCTGCGATTTATGCGTACACTCGCTATCGAAACAAGCTGTGATGATACATCCATGGCATTGGTTAGTTATCATGACGGCAGACGAACATGTGATGCAATGGTCACACGTGCTCAATATAGTCACAATGTTTTTTGATGAGTCGTCCCTAATCAAGCTAGCGAAGAGCATGCACGCGTCATTCTCGACGTACGAAAAGAGCTCTGTGAAGGAAATCCAGACGCTGTTATGAAAACTGTTGATTGTATCAGCGTGACGACCACGCCAGGACTACCATGATCACTGACGATTGGACGCGTTGCTGCGCATACGCTTTGATCACGATTTGACAAACCACTCGTCGCTGTCAATCATCTTGATGGTCATGCGTTTTCTTGTCTCCTTGAAAGACATGATCATGATTGTCCTTTCCCAGCGCTTGTTTTGAGTGTCAGTGGTGGTCATAGCGATCTTATCGCCATTAGCAAGCAATCTCTCCCAGCACTTGAATCGTTTCCTGTCCGTCACTGTGGTCCATGGTCTCTTTTTTCCCTTGGATCAACAAGAGATGATGCCGTCTGAGAAGTATTTGATAAAGTTGCAAGAGCCTTGGGTGGTCCGTATCCTGGTGGAAAACGGCTTGATGACCAAGCAGCAACCTATCATCCTCCTCAGGACGAAACCAATCCCTTCACCAAACCAAAATGATTTGCTTGATCACTTGATTTTAGCTTTTCTGGGATCAAAAGTCAGGTGATTTGATCACTCACAAATGTAGCCCTGACTACGCAGACAATTACACGCACCGCCTATCGATTCCAAGACAGAGTAGTCGACACACTTCTTCATCATCTTGACCAAGCTGTTGCAATTTGTAACCCACAATCCATCATGATTGTGTGAGGCGTGAGTGCCAATACACGTCTTCGTCATAGTGTACAAGAACGAAGTAGCAAAAAAAACATCTCGCTCTTTTTCCCCTACCATCTACGCTATTGTGTTGATAATGCAGCAATGATTGGCGTCGCATGATTGATCCAATGGCAGCATACACAAGCCAACGTATTTTAATAGCTTATCACTGTCAATGCCTCTTGTTTCGATTCTTATTTGTACCTATAATGCGTCAGACAGTATTCTTGCAACGATTTGATCATGTCTTGCACAAACATATCACCATATCGAAATTCTCATCCATGATGATCAATCGAGTGATGATACAAGAGAAAAAATATGATCACTGACTGACCCTCGCATTCGTATTATCCACTCATGAAAAAAACTCTGACCCTATGGTGGTCTCAATGTTCTTCTTGATCATGCGCAGGGTGATTACATTGCTATTCAAGATCATGATGATCTGTGGCATCCAGACAAACTTGCTCGTCAACTAGAATTTTTGGAAAAAAATCCTGACTGTGTAGGCTGTGGGACCAAAACACTCATGCGGTATGAGTGAGATCAAAAAGGCTTTGAATATTTTTTGGGAACAAGGAATTATTATACTATTCATCCATCTCTCGTATTTCGTGCAAATAAAGCGTTTCGCTATGCTACCGATGATGTTTATATGCAAGATGCGATGTTTCAAAAAAAAGTTTTGTGTAAAGGAGAAAAAAGGATTGGGAATGTCAATGAAACATTAACCCTTCACCTCATCAAAGCGGGAGCGAAAAATTTTAGCTACAAACGATTTCAGTACCGTTGGAGCACGATAAAAACGATTTTTTCTTTGCATCCAGTGCGGTATGGGGTGTGTATTCTAGGATTTGAAACGATAAGAAAAATTGCTTATCCACTATTACAATCAATAAAAAAGCCAGAAATAATTGATACAATTGAAAGATTACCATTCACGATTCTAGGGAAAACCATTGAAACATATGATATGGCAAAAAAAAAGAAAATGGGGTTTTAGACTCTTTATCTCTTTACAATTTTTTTGATAATTGTTTGCGTTCGTGCTATAGGAAGGAAAAAAAATGGCACTGACGCAAGTTTGAGCATGAGTGAGGAAGTCAGAGAAAATGATCGTGATTGACGTCGAAATGTCCATGCTGATGCTTTATCTCCTCTTTCCAATGCCATCAAAGCAAAAGTTGCATAGAGGTTTGCTCTTTTTCGTTGCATCGTCTCGTCAGTAATCAATTTTTCTTGATAGTAAAAAATGATGAGTTTGTCCAGTGAATATAAGGGATTATGAGGATTTGTGATTCATGATGTATTGGAAGTATGCCTTCTATAATGCACAAGCTGTTCATCAATACAGTAGATCGGATACGAAGACGCCACTTGGCACTGAAAATCATAGTCAGAAATACTATTTTTTTTGGGTTCATTGATACAGTCTCTCGGAGGAAACTGATCCAACACTTTTTTGGGGACCATCATATTGCTCCAGGATACGACAGGACCCAACGGCAGACGAATAATCTCATCCATCGTAAGTGATTGGTTTTTGAAACTAGGAATACGGCGAAAGGCATGGAGGCTGGGAAGAATAATTGTATCATCAGCATCAATAAAGGCAATATCGCTATACACGATCCCAAGATGTGGATTGTGGGCGAAGATGTCGAGTTTTTTTGTAAGATTGTCTGGTGTCATCATATCATCCCCTTCAAGAAATGCAACAAAATTAGTATTTGGCGGGATATGCGCAATAAGAAAACGCATATTGTCCACAATCCCTTTGTTGGGTGTATGATGTCGTGCTTTGATTTTGTCGGGATAGTGCGCAACATAGCGTTGAATAATGGTCCACGTTTCATCATCTGGACTATCATCACCAATCAGGAGGGTTCGGTTTGTGTAGGTTTGGGCAAGGATAGAGTCAATCGTGCGAGCGATGAAGTGTTGATGGCGGTAGGTGGTGGTGATAATTGTGATGTGAGAGACCATATATTATGAAGGGCAAGTAAAAATATGCATATTTTTATTCGCTTCATGTGTCATTGCTCAAATGTGTGGTGTAAGAAGAAAATTTGGAAGTGTTAGTAGTTGAGATATTTTTGGTCAAAGATTAGGTTCCTCTTCTCGTACATCGAAAAATGCTGATGCATCTCTATTTTTACATAAAAAAGAGTATAACGCATCTTCATCAACTATTCATCATCTCGACGTATTGATCAAGCACAAATCATTTTTTGTGAGAGATAATACGTCAGCATGTATTAGTAATCTTGTTTCTGGTGTAAGTGGCAAATGTAAAGAAATGATATTGCTCTTACCAAAAACTTCTTCAATTGTATTTTTTTTATTACAGTATTGAAAAGATGAAACTATATCGCTAGAAAGATATGGATCATAAATAAGAAAGTTTGTTACACCAAAAGCAAGCAACCTCTGATAAATTTTTTTTCCAATATTTCAAAATCAGAGAATTCATACTGTCTGTGTCGATAATTCATGACCAAGATAGGAAAATCTTTTTTCATAAGAACGTTCACATATATACATCTTTCTTTGTAAGTAAAGTATTCATAACAATACTAAATCTGCAACAGCGTTTGCATTTGCACCAGGCGTATTGATGACAGCTATATTCTTTTCTTTGGCATAGATAGTATCGATATTCTCTATTCACACACCGACTCTACATATATAACGCAACGAAGGATATGTATCAATCAATTCACGATTTACTGTAATTCATGAACGGACAACGACTCCCACGACAGAATCAATATCCACATTTTTTTCTCAAGCATAAAAAATATCATATGATTCAGGAAATCATATAAGAGATATCCAATCTTTTTGGATAGCTGGAGATGGTTCTAGGATAAGAAAAGAAGACATTATGAGGTAATTTTCGATAAAATGGCGTTATAGACAGAGGAAATGTTTTTTTCAGAATGAAAGGTTGAAACATATTCATAAGAAAGTTTTCATAACTCTACAATATTTTTCCTGTTATTATGTAATTCTACAATCTTTTCTTTTAATGTATGGATGCTTACATTGATGATTGGTAGTGTAGGTGGATATTTTTTTTGTACATCATCAAGGAGATAACACATCACAGGCTTTCACATAGACATAGCCTCCAACGCAAAAACTCAATAATCTCATAATAATATTTGATCAAGAATAATATCTGCTTTATTAATTTCATTAATGACTACATTCCTAGGAACTCATGTCAACTCTTTGTATTCTACTACTGTTGTTAGTTCTTTCATAATTTGATGAATATAACTTGTTCATTTTATATTTGTGTTGCTTGGACAGTGAAGAATTTTTATCTTATTAGTAGTATTTTCATATATCTCTCTTTTTTGTTTAGTAGGAATATGAATAAGATGAGGCTTAAAGAAAATTTTTTCTGTAGGGATAATATCTTTTACATATTCATATAATTCCCAATAAGGGATAATAAAAGCATCTACAAGGTGTCACATTTTTTGTAATTTTGCATGTAGTGTTTGCTTATTTTGAAAGTTTGCACTAATATATTGTTCAGGTATAAATTCATAGAAAGGATTCTGTTTTTTGCATCAATCAATAGTTCTAATTTCATTTCCATTGAATTCGATAATGATTTTTTTTCACAATAGTTTTTTTAAAACAAAAAGATCATACCATCATGTACATAAAGTACATCATCAAAAAAAATGGAAAATATCATTTCTCAATATAGGAAAAATGTTTTTTATTATTTTAATTCAAGCATATAATCTATTGAGCCATATATTTTGAGAAGCACGTATTTTACAAGCACAATGTTTTCACTCAAAATTATTTGCATGATATTTGTAAGAAAAAAAGACAATAGAATATGGGGTATGTTTTCATTCTTTTACAAGCATATTATGTAAATACACATTTTGGGATGCGACTTCATGAGCTAAGCATATTCTCATTTTTTTCATACATGAAATTAAAACTTTTCTACTATTTCGGATTCGTTGACTTTCCCATGTATCTTTGCTGGGTTTCCATAGACAAGGGCATAGTCTGGAACGTCTTTCGTGACGACCGAACCAGCTCCAATCATTGCAAATTTCCCTATCGTTACTCATGGACAGATCGTTGCATTTGCTCATATTGAAGCACCATACTTGACTACAATAGGAGAAATAATCCAATCTTCATTTGATTTAATTGTTCAATCCTGATTGATTGCTCTTGGAAATTTATCATTTGTAAAGCAGACATGTGGTCATACAAAAACTCATGACTCAATCGTAACGCCATGATAAATAGAAACATGATTTTGTATTTTCACATTATCACCAATATTGATTCAGTAATCAATGTAGACTCCTTTGCTAATAATACAGTTTTTTCCTATTACAACATTTTCTCTTATTTGTACTCGATTTCGTACAGATGTTCATGTTCAGATTGTAGCAGTTTGATGAACTTCTGCTGATGAATGAATTTTGGTAACCATTATTGTAAAGCAATAGATAAAGAAGACAGCGCAAATGATGTATCAATTAGTGTTCATTTTTTTATATTGTCAATAATATACAACATTTCCTCTTTGAGTGGTTCTTTTTTCCCGACACTAATATCTACCCTATCAGGTTCCGCAAACCTCATCACATAATCGGAATAAGTACCGATTGTCTCTCTAAATTTATCATAATTACTTTTAAAGATTGTTATTTTTTGGGTAATATAATCCATTTCTAGATATCAATCAGTTCCAGTGACAGTCAATTTTCTCATCTTGATAGGACTAATCCAATTACACTGGATATAACTTGATACCCCATCATATTGCATAAAAATCTCTACAGAATCTTCCCTTCATTCTAGATGATTACGTTTTTTGTGCATATTCACACGATTTGGTAATTGTCCGATCAAATAATTGGATATATCAATATCATGAATAGCTAAATCAACAACAATATTACTGTCTCTAATTTGCGGAGGAAGTCATCATACTCTCTGAAACGTAAATGCTGTCAGTTCTCATACGTCTTTTTTGTCGAGAAGTTCTTTTACTTTTTTGACCGCAGGATTGAATCTTTCGATATGTCAGACTAAAAGATTGAGGTTTTTTTCTTTTGCAAGCATCAATAATTTTTCTCCTTCTTCAACTGTGGGAGTAATTGGTTTTTCGAGAAGAACATGAATATTGTGTTGTAAACAAAACTCTGCAACAGGGTAATGAAAACTAGTAGGAACGACAATTGATACAAGATCAATGTGCTCTTGCTGGATCATATCTTGGTAGTTTTCGTACCATTTGCATCAATATTTTTGTGCAATTTGCTCAGCAAGCGACGTATTGAGGTCTGCAACAGCGACAAGGTTAACATCATCAAGTTCGCTATACGTTCTTACATGATTTCATCACATATTTCATACGCCGATAACGGCAACATTAATGTTTGTTGACATAGGATTTGATAGCAGAAATAATAAAAAAAATATCGTCTGACGAAAGTAGTGGATGTACTGGCAATGAGAGTACTTCTTGTGATGCTTGTTCTGATACCGGAAAATCTCACTTACTATATCAGATTCTTGAGAAATGCGGATGAAGATGGAGCGGTTTGGGATAGTATACACCACATCAAATATTCAGATCTTTGAGATATTGCATAAGTCAATCTCTAGAATATCAATCTTGAGAAAGAATTTTAATAACATACTGATGATATACATGCATATTACCTTCATGCAGATATGGAGTTTGGATAATAGGATAGAGATCTGCAAGTCAAGAATTATATAAATTAGCATTTTCTTGACGTTTTTTACATACCCAATCTAATTTTTTCATTTGTTGGTTCGCAATTGCTGCATGAATATCTGTAAGGCGATAATTGTAGCCAAGATCATGATATTCATATCTTGTTTTTTCTGATTGTCAGTGATGTCTGATCATTTTTGCTTTTTCATAACACTCTTCATCATCTGTAACGAGTATTCATCATTCAGCACAATGAATATTTTTGGTAGCATACAAAGAAAAAGTTCATACATCTCCAAGTCATCAAGAAGGGATTCATTTGTACGTTGCTCAAATTGATTGTGCAGCATCTTCAATGATTTTTAGGTTATACGTGTCTGCTATTTTTTTGATTTCATCATAGCGAAAGACTTGTCCATAGAGACTCACTGCAATAATTGCTTTTGTTTTTTCTGTGATTTTTGCTTCAATCATCTTTGGATTAATCATATAATCATCTTGATTGATATCACAAAAGACTGGCGTTGCTCATGCCATCAAAACAGCATTTGCTGTAGCAACAAAAGTAAAGGGAGGACAAATTACCTCATCTCATTGTCCAATTCATAAACCATACAATGCGGCATGAATCACGGCGGTACCACTATTCATAGCAACTGCATATTTACGACCAGTGAGTTCACAAAAAGATTTCTCTAATTGTCCTACCTCAGGTCATTGAGCGACTGTTCATGAACGTAAGACACGAACGACTGCATCTATTTCTTCTTTACCAATAATGGGTTTAGAAATAAGATGATAATATGATTGTTTTTTTATAAACAAGGATAAAAGTTTTTTGAAGAATGACATTATTTAATGTTTTTAAGAATAAAAACTTTAATAATATAATTAATCATATGTAAAGAATATGGGAACAATGCTATAATTGCCAGTCATATTCTTATGATATCAAAAGGAGAGTAATATATTCATTTGAAAAGATATTTGATGTTTTGTATTTTATCTCATAACATACCATAATTTCTTGCTACAATAAGACTATGAAGTCAAATAAGTTTTGGGTTATATTTTTTATAATCTTCATAAAAATTTTTTAATATTATCAACTGAACATCAAGAAGTTGTTTTGCATATTTAGGAGAAATAACAGAACGCGTCATTGATTCTGTATTGATATATGCTATATATGTGATTTGAGAAGACACTACACATTGGCCAGTTTTTTTTATAATTTTATGAAAAGGAATATTATCTCATCAATGAAGTCAAGAAATAAAGTAATTGTCATTATCGAGAAAGGCATCTAACCTTATAAGATCATTTGCATCTGATCATCAAATATATTTGCCAGAAAGATATTGTTGATATGTTATACAATAATCTTTTTGTATTTGAGAATGATTTTGTCACAAGTGATTTATCATTTTGAAAAAGAATATTGTATTATTTACATATTTCTCAATATATTGATTATATATGGTAATAGCATCTTCATGAAGTTCATCATCACTTCATAATCTTGTAACATAGTCGCATTTATGATCTTGAGATATTTGAAGAGCAATATTTATTCCAGTATTACACGCACTACAGACTCATCAGTTTTCTTGATAGTGATAGATAATTTTTCCTAAATTGCTTTGTTGATATTTTTCGATTAATGATCTGGTATCATCAGTAGATCAATCATCTACTACGACAATAGTAAAATCTCATTTTTGTTTCAAACACGACTCAATTGCTCTTGGAAGGGTATGAGCACGATTATACGTTGGTATAATTATGTAAATCATTTTTTATTGAATTAATCGAAATAAAATTATTGATTTTTTTTGTTTCTAGACTAGCAGACATCTAAAAAAGAAAAATTGTCAAATAATATGTATGCATTCTATTGCTGTTGAAAGACAAACGTTCCCCACTGTGGAGCCCATCACATCAACCACCACACCATGTTCACTAATGTGTTTCACTTTTTGTTTTGAGATTGTCCTGTAAAATAAGAGCATATTGATGTATAGGTATTCCCGTTTCCTAGTCAAGTCCCGAAAAAAATCAATCACTGACATCTTTTTATGGTTTTTTCTTACGTTTGCAAGCCCAACCTTAACCGATCAACTTTCTCAAATACTCACCATAGCCACTTTTTTTTAGTTTCTCGGCATGCTGAAGCAATTGTTCATCCGTTATCCATCCCTGTCTCCAGGCAATTTCTTCAATACATCAGATTTTGACTCCTTGTCTTGCTTGCAAAGTATGGACATAATTACTTGCTTGCATCAATGATTCGAAGGTTCCTGTATCAAGCCACGCCGTCCCTTTGGACAGAAGAGAGACTGACAGATTACCCTGTGCAAGATATGTTGCATTTACATCAGTAATTTCAAGTTCGCCCCTTGGCGATGGTTTGATATGTTTTGCAATTTGGATCACAGTATTGTCATAAAAGTAGAGTCATGGCACAGCGTAGGAGCTTTTGGGTTTCAAGGGTTTTTCTTCGATACTCAATACTTTCATGTTCTGGTCAAAATCAACCACACCATATCTTTCAGGATCACTGACATGATAGGCAAAAATCATTCATCAAGTGAGGTCAGAAGGTATTTTTTTGAGTGTTTCCTCCAAATCTGCACCGTGAAAAATATTATCTCCAAGAATCAATGCAACGCTATCCTGACCGATAAATTCTTCTCCAATAAGAAATGCTTGTGCAAGTCAATCTGGACTAGGTTGGATAGCATAGGATAACGAACAACCAATCTGACTGCCATCACCAAAAAGCTTTTGGAATCCTGGCATATCGTGAGGCGTAGAAATGATCAAAATGTCACGAATACCAGCCATCATCAAAGTTGAGAGCGGATAGTAGATCATTGGTTTGTCATAAATCGGCATGAGCTGCTTACTGACAGCGATCGTGAGAGGATACAGACGCGTCCCTGATCATCAAGCGAGGATAATTCATTTCATGGAAAAGAAAAGAGAAAATAAAAAAAGAGAGGAAAGATTACTGCATTATTATTTCGTACAGATGTATGTCTTCCAATACGCCATTTTGCATAATGTGCTGACGAAGCATTCCAACAAACGTAAATCACGCTTTTTGAGCGACACGATTTGATCATGGATTATCATGCTGAGCAAGGATAACAAATTTTTTGTACAGCCATTCTTTGTCGAGAGCATGCATACAATGAATCAATGCTTGTGTCATAATTCCCTTGCCTTGATGAGCAGATGCTATCCAATAGCCAATCTCCCCACGATAATTTTTTGCACTGTAGTCGTGAATATCAATCACCCCCCAAAAGAGGGTTTACATCATCACCATATCACGCAAACACAGGATTATCAAAGAGCAAATTCCTTGAGTTTGATGGTGATACAATCAATTTCGTCCTCTGTACAAAAGTCTGGTTTGAGTCAAGGGAGAGATTGGGACAGATGAAAAAAATTGTCCCTGACGAGTGTGGCGAGAGACGCTGCGTAATGATGGGTAAGGAAACGAAGGTTGTAGGTATTGGTATTGTGTGTGAAGGATGTGAGGGTAAACATAAAGAAGAAGGGAATAAACTAAAAAGCTATCATTGAAGAAACCTTATATCCAGCAAGTTTCTTTCTTCCAGCCAAAAATTCCAACTCCATCAAAAACACAAGCGAATTGATAACTCCTCAGCATTGTTCAATGAGTCTGCAAGTTGCCTGTGCTGTTCCTCCTGTTGCAAGGACATCATCAATAATCGCAACATTTTGTCATTGGTGAATACTATTTTTTTGGATACAAATAGTATTTGATCAGTATTCAAGATCGTAGTCCATACTGACAATTTCTCAGGGAAGTTTTCCTTTTTTTCTGACCATGACAAATGGCTTGTGTAGTGCAAACGCAACCGCCGCCCCAAAGATGAACCCTCTTGCATCAAGCCCAACAATGAGATCCGTGTCAGTGCATTTTTTTGCCATTTCGTTGATCGTATACACAAATACATCAGGATTAGCAAGGAGAGGAGAAATATCTTTGAATGCAATTCAGGGCGTTGGGAAATCGGGGATGGTGTGGATATAGTCGGAGAGATTCATCGTGATGAAAAAAGGTAAAAAATTAGTTTGCAGGATAGATAAGATTTGCATCCGTCAGATTCATCAAAACCTCATCATAAAACCTTTTGGACAGGAATCTTGCCATGGGAAGATTGTGATCAAGATAACAGCCACAATCACGAGCAGTTGCTCAGGGAACTTCTTCATGATACTCTTTCATAAATGCAAACAATTCTTTCATCAGAGGGACGATGTCTTTGGACGAGAGATCGCCATTGAGAAGAAGATAGCATCATGTCCTACATCCCATTGGTCAGAAATAGATGATTTTGTCTCATCGGGTAGGATGATTTCTCAGCCATGTCGCTGCGAGATGTTCGATGGTGTGGAGTTCTGCGGTATTCATAATTGGTTCAAAATTTGGTCTAGTCATTCTGATATCAAAGGTTGTGATTACTTCGCCTCCGATGTAGTCTTTTCTCGATACATAAATCCCTGGCAACAATTTAAGATGATTGACAAGGAAACTTGCGATTTTTTTCATGAGTAAAAAAGGAAAAATAAAAAATATCTGACAGAAATCTATTATATCGATAATTTTCATGTCTTCAAGAGGTCTTTTCGCTTTTTCCATTGAGGAAGGTATGTTCCCATAATGTTCCAAAAATTGTGATTATGACTTGGCTCGATGAGATGAGCGAGTTCATGAACGATAACATATTCAAGACATTGTTCTGGTTTTTTGGCGAGTTCTTCATTGAGTCGGATGCGTCATGCTGTGGGATTGCAAGTTCATCGTTTTGTTTTCATACGTTTGATATGTCGTGATGTCAGATTGACGTTCATCTTCTCTGATCGATGGGTGATGCGTGGTGTAATACGATTTTTTAGCTCATCACGATATCGTCTTCTCATGATCGCTTCTCTATGACCTGGTGAGGTTTGTGGTCTGATCGTCATGATGATGTATTTTTTATTGTGGATGGTGACGCTTGGTTTTTGATTTTGTTCGACGATTCTGAGGAGATACCTTTGTCCAAAAAAATAATGACTTTCTCCATCAATATACTCACGTTGTGTTTCACGTTCCTGTTGGGCAAATTGTTGTTGGTGCTTACGAATCCATGCCATTTTGGAGATAACAAAAAGACGGATACGGTCATCATCCATAGCAAGTGGCGAAGCAATCCTCACTCTTCCATTTGGAGGATAAACACCCAAATGCAGATTTTTGATGTTTTTTTTGATGACTTCGATCGTGAGGTCATTGATACAAAGATGAGAATTGATACAAAGATGAGACATACACGAGAGGATAGAAATTAAAAAACGATTAGTAATCTCTTTGGTTTTTGACAAGCTCAAAGATCTCTTTTGCTTTTTCAGGGTTTGAGATAAATTTCTTGATGATATTTTGTACTTCTCTTTCCTTGATAAGGTGTCACCTCCAATCTGCTTTTTTGCCACGCTGGATTGCATCATCAAGATCAAGAGCAAGTTTTTCGTCCTGACCCAAGTTATCATACAAAGCACGTTTAGCTGAAGTATTTAGACTGCTCGGATATGAAGATGTATGTTGTGGCTCTTTTACTTCTTTTGTAAGATTGATCATTTTCTTGAGATATTCTTCATATGCAAGTGAGCGAGATTCCCTATCTTTGATCAGTTCATCAAGAAGTATAGACATCTTCTCATAGTATTTTGGATTTACTGCCTGTTCATCAATAATCAGCCTACGGAGATTGTTTTCGATCGTCTCCGCAAGAGCATCTTTTTGTGAAGTTATTCCTTTTGGTAGATCATTGACAAAATCAATTCCTTTATCTACTACGATTTGCAAAATTGTTTTGTCATCAAATGTAGCCATTACTTTACTTTCCTCAGCACTGATATAGGTATCAATCAAATGACGCATTGCTGGTTCATATGCTTTCAAATCAATATAATCTCCACTTGCAATCTTAATCTCATCACGCACATTCATATAATATTCCACTTCCTTTCTTATTGTTTCAATATCATCTTTGGAATATCAGACATCCTGCATTTCATTGACAATATTCGCAAATGATCTAATCAGTGATACTGTTGATTTGTACAATAGATCTCTCTTTTTTGCATTCTCTCCGAGTTCATCAGGGTTGTTACTATCACCACAAAAATAGTGAATATATGCCACGGTATCTTTGGGTTGAGGTACAGCTTCACACAATGCTTTGATCGTTTCACGAGCCATTTCTAATCTTTCTTTTGCCTTTTCTAATCTATCAGACAATAATCCCTTGACATCTTCATCATCGTATCCATCAAATGCACCTGAGGTATAATCAGCCACAGCGTTCTCCACCTTTCCAAATAAGTCCCTATAGTCAATAATATATCCGTATTCTTTGTCTTCTCCATCTAGACGATTGACACGGCAGATAGCTTGGAATAATCAATGATCTCTCATAGATTTATCAATATAGAGATATGTTGCTGGTGGTGCATCAAATCCTGTGAGGAGTTTATCCACCACGATCAGGAGTTTCATCTGTCCTGGTTCTTCGATAAACTTCTTTTTCGTTTCCTTTTCAAATTCCTCTACAGACTTACCACCAAGCATTTGTTCATAAATCTTATACTTGTAGGTGTTTTCTGTTTGATCATTGTCTCCTGTTGTTTCTCCTTTGATAGATCAAATAGATGGATTGTATGATGTGATGATAGCGCATTTTTCAAATCCTGATTTTTGGAAAAGCTCGTAATATTTACATGCTTCATAGATACTACCAGCGACAAGCATGGCATTACCTCTTCCACTTTTGAGACGATCTTTTGTTTCCATATCCAACAAAATATCACTGACTATTTTTTCAAGTCTTGATTGGGAACTTAACACCGTTTGCATTGTTCATCGTTTTTGCTTGAGTTGTTCCTTTGCCTTTTCGGTCAGTCATCTTGTCTTGGCTTCAAACCACTGATCAATTTTATCTTGTGATGAGATTTTTTGGTCAATATCCCTTGCCTCATAACGAAGATCAAGTACGACTTTATCCTTGACTGCTTCATCAAATTTATAGGTATGGATATATCTCCCAAACACCTCGATACTTTTCGGTTTATCTTTTTTGAGTAATGGTGTGCCAGTAAATCCAATAAATACAGCATTGGGAAGAATTTTTTTCATAGCATCGTGGAGTTTTCCCGATTGTGTACGATGACATTCATCGACAAATACGTAGATATCTCCTTGTACTACGAAATCTTGTGCCACACTTTGCATTTCTTTGATGAATGTATCATCGCCATCTCATCATTGTGCACCAAATTTATGAATTAGTGAACATATAAACCATGGCGTCGCTTGTGCAAGTTGTGCAATTAGATCGTTACCACTTTTTGTACGATAAATCTCTTCTTGTACTCCAGTAAATACCTTTTCTATTTGTTCATCTAGTTCTTCACGATCGGTTATAATAAGCACTCTAGAATTATCTATGTTTTCACGAATCCACTTTGCAAGCCATACCATTGTCAAACTTTTTCCTGATCATTGGGTATGTCGAATGATCCCACCTTCTCTTTTTTTCAAACATTCCTGCGATGCTTTTACTCAGAAGTATTGGTTATGACGACAGAGTTTTTTTATTCCCGCATCAAAAATTACAAAATCATGAATCAATTCCAAAAATCTCGTGGGTTCGCATAGTTGCACAAGATGTCTATGCAATGGATGTGTAATTTCTGATTGTTCTTTCCATTCAAGATAGTATTTTTCAGGAGTTTCAATGGTTCCGTAGCGGATACCTTGGGTGTCATTCCCAGCCATCACGAGTTGGATGGTAGAAAAAAAATGCTGAATAAACTCTTTTTTCTGATTATCCAAGTTTTGACGAATACCTTCAGAGACAGAGATTGTACTTCTTTTGAGTTCGAGCACACCCAGTGCGATACCATTGACGTACAAGACTATATCAGGACGCTTATTATGCTTTCCTGTCACTGTCACTTCCTCAGCAAAAGCAAAATGATTGTTACGAGGATGTTTCCAATCAATAAGCCATACCGTTTGTTTGTTTTCTCCTAGTTCTTCTCTGACTTTGATC
>JANWWO010000013.1 GCA_025057375.1 Candidatus Absconditabacterales bacterium
ATCAACAGCAACAAACTAATCAACAAACTAATCAACAGCAACAAACTAATCAACAAACTAATCAACAGCAACAAACTAATCAACAAATTAATCAACAGCAACAAACTAATCAACAAACTAATCAACAGCAACAAACTAATCAACAAACTAATCAACAGCAACAAACTAATCAACAAAATCAGCAACAAAAAAAATCAGGTTGACAGCAAGGATGATGATGAGGTGGTTGATGATGAGGAAGACGCACCCCCCCCTCCAAAAAACCAATCGATTGATGAATACCATCCCCAACCATATCGTATACACAAACATTCTCTGGAAACAAAGTTGCTGCTCTTGATAGCTATATTGCATCACTTGGATGATCAGGTGATGATTATCGCTATATAATGAACGGGAAACCATACACGTACACTTCTCTCAAACTAGCTCTCCAATCAATATCCTGAAGCGTAACAGTCAAAATCATAAAAAAATAACTCTTTTACTTTTTCTCTTTCTATGAACAGAATTGCAGCCAATCCGCAAAAAGCAAAAACGCCATCAGCAGAAACGCCATCAGCAGAAACGCCATCAGCACAACCAACCTCTCCAACTCCAGCTATCACGGCAACAACTGATGCAGTAGCGTGAAAACTCGCAGACGGTCTCACATTGTCTCAACCATGACAACCAACAAAGCAAAATCCCTTTGTGCTTGGTGATGGTGAGCTTGATGATCCCGATGCACAGCAAGTCCTGAACCAACTGAGCGCAGAACTCAATAACCCAATCCCTGATGATCAAATGGCATGATGAGAGCTTGATTATAAAGACGAACCATCAAAATCTTCTTCTCCGCAAGACTCACAAAAGGACGGAAATGATCCCACATGAGATGAACAGAAAAAAAATATCCGAGCCTTACTCCGTGAACGTCTTGGATCGTGATGGCAGTCAGTCAAAGATTTCTTTTCCAATCTCTTCAAAAAAAAAGAAAAATAAAAAAGTCAACCTCATGTGACAATGATATGAGGTTTTTTTGGCAAAAGGCTATATAATGAGTATACTTGATACAGAGCAAATTATTTTTTTTATTTTGTGGAAATACAAAAAATGTCATCACGTTTGGATACATGAGAGATGCAAAGATTGGCGAGGAAGCTCGAAACAGCATCACTACTGGACACAGTCAAGACCGTTTGCGGTTCGCTTGCTGCGGTACTGATGGCATGATCAATTGATGTGACAGATACTGCAGGGATGGAGGCAGCGAGAAAAGTGCATGGTGGACTTGCAGCAAGGCTTGCGCAACTGCAGGCAGAGTATGATGCTGGGACTTGATCTAGAGTGAGACAAGCAGAGAGAGAAAAGACTAGGATTCAATCAGCTATTGATAGACTTAAAGAAGAGATTGCCTTTTATGAAGCTGAACGTGACGATACGACTATTCCTCCAAGCTCTGCAAGACGCATTCGACTCCAAAACGCTATTCGTATGTGTAAAGATAAAATCATAGACCATACAAATAAAATCCACGAAATTGATGACAGCATTGCAGATGGACAAGATGCTATCACTTCTCTTGCTACCTACCTCGCAAGCACAGACTATATGCGCCTTGGTGATATGATCAGCCCTACAAATACTGCTCCTCGAGAAAGTTATCCTACTGTTCATCCATTGACCTTGACATCAGCAACAGGGACGATTACACTTGCATGATTGCCTGCATGATCTGCTCTGGTAGTTCCCACAGCAACCGGTACTGTGCCTCATCCTCGTGCATGACAACCAGCTATCATCTATGATATCACGGTTGCATGAACAGACATCACCATCACACTTCGCAATCCAGCTGTTTTGAGAGAAGAAGATTATCCACTGACTGGTATCAATATCTGAGTGTTTGCTCATAATCCTACTACCCATGTCGGCAAGACACTCACAATCCCCGTGACGGTCAATAAACCAGAAAAAACACCAGCACAGATTAATGCAATCTTTACCAATCCACGTAATCGTGCTGATATGGAGAAGATGATTCGCAAAGAGTATGAAAAAGCACGACCAGAGATGATCCGTGAACATATTATTGCACAAATTCGTGCAAATCCTGAAACACAAACAAATTTTGATGCACTTGCACCCCAAGAACAAACCATTCTCATGGATCGTCTCGTAAAGATTGCTGCCCAAAATGGCCCCGCTTTCACTATCGGGACTGAGGTAATCCCATGAACCAATCCTACATATCCTACGGATTTTCTTATTAGTGGTAATATCGATATATCAACACTTTTGACGAATCTTCAAAATATTTATAATGGAACCGATGCCGCAGCCCTTGCATGACTTGGTATCAACCCACGCACTATGTCTGAAGCAGAAATTTTACAAGACATCAGACAAAGACTTCAACCAGGAACCTGATCATCTCAGATCTGATCTATGCTTCTCAATCCTGTATTGACATGATTATGAGATCCTTTTAATACACATATCATCAATGCAGTCAATCTCGCCCATAATCAAATAATTATCAATAATCAACCACTTCCAGATACACCTCGTGCATGGCTCAATGCAAATAGAACAAGATATATTAACCAACTGCGCTGACTTGTCTGACCAAACATTGATACTACCGCAAGAGACCGTTTTGTCGAACGATTGAGGACGACACATTCTGCGACTTATACAGAACTTGTCGAAGTAGCAAAAAAAACAGCAAGAGACTACTGACATGATATGAACGAACTGAGTCTCATTCACGATCTGTACGAAAAAATTCATGGAAATCTCGTTTTTGATTCTGTAGCCAATACACTGAGATCGGAAACATCAGAAATGATTGATCCAGTAACATGAACCTCACACAATCTTGCTGTGCCGGC
The DNA here is from genome assembly GCA_025057375.1 of Candidatus Absconditabacterales bacterium. Classification (GTDB taxonomy): domain Bacteria; phylum Patescibacteriota; class Gracilibacteria; order Absconditabacterales; family Absconditicoccaceae; genus JANWWO01. The sequence goes on from JANWWO010000013.1 coordinate 2,877, forward strand.
AATTCCTATCACTCTTGCGTGAGTAGAAGCATGACTTGATCGTATTGCTCTTGGAATCAATGCAAATTCCCAAGCTGATTTTGAATCACAACTATCCAGAGCATTGCAAGATCCAGCAACATTGGGTCCTATCGTTGAATGACACTATGGGCCGACAATGTCAGATGCTATCAATAGAACAGCGGTAGACAATGCGATCACAAAATACGCAAACATTGTCCGTGATTGACTCGCCGGCGATAATCCCTATCATCCATGATCAAGTGTCAATGCACATATTCGCGATATGCTTCAAGACAGAACACAGTGCAACTATAATGTCTGATGAGTACCACAAACAACATGAAGAATCGAGATTAATGTAGGAAATACTTCACTTGTCGTCAGAGATGCATTGGTTAAATTATTGACATATAGCAAACACTCCGGTGAATGATATAAGATATGAATAAAGCAACAATTATGACTTTTTGCAAGAAGGATGAACCCAGTAAATTTGTTCAATTCTAATAGAAGATTTTTGCATAGATCAAATTATGAGATTATTGCTGATCAATTGATTCAAGATGGAATATTTACTATGGATACAACGACGATAGAATTTCAAGAATTATTGGAAAAATACAACATCAAACGCACTGATTGGGATAATATGGTGAGAACGATGGAAATGGCAATGACGAGAGCTCAACGAGAAGCAGAAATTGGTGATGCGTTTGCAAATCATCCAGCATGAAGAAATACATTTACATCAATCACTCGCACAGAACTTACTGGCACAAGTAGTAGTGCAAGATGAGAGATAGCAGCAGCTATCAACACATTTATCGAGAACTCACTCCACAATCCATGATCAGAAGAAACACACAAAGAAACACTTCGCAACACAATCAATGAAGTTATTAGAAATAATTGACGACATCAAGGAGGAACATTGTCAGCAAACAATACGATCCAATGACTTTTTGGTGAAGCAAACACTTTTTCTTCCACGATCATTTTTACTGCAATGAAAGAACTTTTTGTGAGACAACTTTGGCAAAACATCAGAGCATGAGCAGATGATGCAAGAATAGTCTCATTACTCACAATGTTTAGAAAAAGATTTAAGGATATCGATGGTGTCAACACACTCAGTTCAGATCCAAGAGTAAAAAATGATCCTCTCCTCTTTCATGCTCTCGCTGGAGATCCAGATGCACCATGATTTGTCAAAAAATTACGTACACATGCACAAGCACAAGCAGTAGCAAAATGAATGCTCGATGGAGATCTTGCACAACTGACTGCTGATGATATCGTCATCGGAAGACTCGATGGTATTGATAGAGCAAATCATTCATCAACTGCAGATTTTGCTGTGAGTCAATCTGTGTCTGCGTGGCTTGCCAATAATCCATGGAAATCAATGCCATTGACGATGATCCTGTCTTGATTGCTTGGTGCAGTTGCGTGAGGAATTGGAATTTTGGGAATTGGACTTGCGATACCAATGACAATGATGTTTAGTATGGTCCTTGCGATCGTCAAAAAACTCTGAATCCATGATCAAGAGCTTCTCAAAATTCGTAAAGAATACAAATCTCTCCCCAAAAAAGAAAGAGAAGCATATATCGCCAATATCACCAAAACCAAAGGATCCAAACGATACGCAACGTGATCACAAAAAGAATGGAGAACTGCGATTGGAGAAATCAAAAACGATATCAAAGATTTGGCAGATAGACTCGATACACTGGTCAATAGAGTCTGATTTGAAACTAATCAATGAGCTAGAAGACAAGCAATGGATGAACTGAGAAGTCTTCTATGACAAGCTGTCGTTCTCAAAGCTGCTCAGTCTCAACTTCTCAATGGTCACCAACAAAGAACAACAGCAAATGTGCTTGGATGAATGGATGAAAAAGCGTATTATGATTTTATCGGAAACATGAGAAGATGAGCAGATCTCTATGCAAAATACCTTCATAGATATGGAAAAGCTGATAGAGTTCCACCATTGAGTGCAAGCTATAATCCAACCAATCCTCTCACTGTCCTTCCTGCACTCTATGACGAACAACAAGCACTATATACAAGATTAATTGCACAACAACAAAGATCAGATGAAGTATGAAATCGTATCAGAACAAGAAGATGAATTATGGCATGATTGATGTGATGAACGATTGCTGCTTTGCTTGGCTGGGCAACACATGGCGTGACCGAACTGATCAATTCCCCATGACCAATGCCTGATATGGATGGGCAACCATGATGAGCATGAGATATTCCCTGAGGCACTCATCCTAACGCACCATGAGGTACAACTCCCACACCATCAATACCCAACCTACCTCACGGCACAGCATACAATGGAGCAACTGTCTATCTTGATCCAGCTATTTATGATACATTTATTACAGAGTTTGGTTATACAGCATGACAAACCAAGGCACAAAGATTTCTTGATGAAGCATTGAGAGCACATACGACAAACTCTACCAACTATCTTTGGGATATTTGACATAGAGCATGATTGTCTCAATCAGAAATGAATCAAATTTGGGCATCTATGGGAAGAGCGGTCGACTGATCATCAAATTCACGAGTTCAAAATCTCCAAACATCAATTCTTGGGAAGCCAGACTCATTTTATGAAACGATGTTTAGGACACTCAGATGAACATCTCACTGGCATAGTCAGGTACTAGCAGATGCTGGCGTCACAGATGGAGCGTCATACAAAGCACTTGTCGAAGCATACACCAATGGATCGGTAAATGGTCATTCCCGACAAGCAAATCTTTGAGGAACTCCCTTCTCTGATGCACAATATACAGCAGTAACAGTACTATCTCACTACAATAGCTGATGAATAAACAACTTTATCAATGTCATCGCCGATGCGACAAATGAATCAGTGTGATCCAGTGTGTGATGATGAGTTGGGTGATGAGCTTGATGAGCAGGATGATGAGTTCCTACCTGACCATACTACAACCCTCATCTTCTCGAAAATCATATTTCACGACACCTCGAAGGTACAGATCGAAAAATCAATCCAGACTTTGGTTATGGAATGAAATTACCTACTGGGGCATACCAAGTTTTGGATCCTCATGTGATGAGGCATCTTACGCAAATATATGGTTTAGAACAAGCTACTGACTACTCCAAAAAAATACTAGAATGGCTCTGGCAAATGAGAGAAAATGGTAATACCATTACTATGGATCAACTCCGAAACTGATCCCCCAATTCTCTCCAAGATACGTTGGGTATGAATGATAAACAATTTACTGACTTCCTTAACAAAGCACTTTCGCAACAAGATATGGTAGGCAATAAAATGATGGGATCGTGATTTGCTCATATTGGGACACTCGACCGAAGCAATCCAAACATTGATATTGATGATATGTATAGTCGCCTTACAACCAATTGATGAATGAACAAACGGATGATTGAGTTAAATATTCACTCATGAACAGATATGAAATGATTTATTGCCTGATATCTTAATTGATCCATCCCCAAAACAGAAAAAGCAATTGCATTCTATAATATGCTTGGATTAGATTATCTTGGACAAACAAATGCTGGTAGTGCTTTCAATGCACGACATATAATGACTGATCCACTTGGTGCAGCAGCAAAACAAGCAGGAATTGATCCTCTTGTGGTAGCGAATGGACCATATGCTACATTTGATCCCAATAAATTCGTAAGCACCAATGATATAAGCGTCAGAGAATGAATAGAAACATGAGGAATTGTTTCGTCTTCTTCTACGCAAAGACAAGATTTCAAAAAGCCCCTACATAGGACTGACTATGATCCTATGAGACAAGCTTCATAAACTTTTCTTTACTTTTCTCTTAACAAATGAAAACCCTCACACAAACGCTTACCACCACACTTATCCAAGCATGATTTGACGAAGCAGACTGCACACCAGAGATGCTTGCCTCCTATATGCCTACCTTGCGTATGCATGTACTTGCACAAGCAAAAGAATTGTACTGACTCAGTTCAGATCATCTTCATGGATTGGCGTTGGTGCTTGATCTTGACGATGAGGAAGAACTTGAAGCATGGGTCAGTGAATATTTTTCTCTCCAATCATGGGATGGATTGATGGATGCATTTACTGCGAGATTTCTTGCGTGAATGAAAGACATCGACACAGCTCTTGCATCCTAGTTTTTATCTTACTCCATCATAATGTTTGTATTTTGAAAAAAAGGACCCTCATTGCCCTCAGAGGAGATTAGGCGAGAAGAAGCAGCAGTAGAACAAGTTATGAAACATCTTGGAAAGACTATGAAAGCAAACGACTCTCCTTTTAAGGATAAGTACACAGCAACCATTCTTTCATCTTTTGTGTCGAACACGCAACAGGTTGTCAAAAATTTGAATACAACAGAAAAACAACAGTTATCAGCAAGACTGTGTTGATTATGTATGAGGTTTGATATGCTTCCGCAAGAAGAAAAAAGCTTTGCCGTCAATGCGATGAAAATAGTGGGTTCATGATATCAGATATGGTTTGAGAGGTGGGAGCAATATGTAATCGCAGCATGAAAAAGAAAAAAAATGCGTGATACATACGAGATACTTGAAATAATTGATTGACTTTTCTCTCAACACAAAGAAAAATTACAATTCTCAACCCGAGCTGATCTTCAATATAAACTCTCTATTCTCTATGAGCTATACGATGGTGCTGATGATAAAAAACCTTTTGATGAGGTATTTGAAAGAATCAAACTAAATTGAGTCAATCTTGCGAATAATATTGCACTCATTCCACAACAGGTCAAAGACGAAATAGAAGAGAGAAGAAAAAAAACAAGAGAGATAAAAATTGCTCAAGAACAAGAACAAAATATTCATCTCAAAGGCGATTGATTGTTTCCAAAAATTTGGCAGATGATGGGTTTGATAAGAGAAGAAATAGCGTGGAGAGTGGCTAATCAAGTATCTGACTGGCATGCTGATTTGATCGTAAGAGCAGAAGGCATAATGAGAAGAAGAGAAGAAAATATTGTTGCTAAAGCAGACAGAAGAAACAGGAGACAGGTTTTTTTTGCTCCCAAAAAAGTCCTCCTGGATGGTGCAGCAAACAATTTGTCATCTCAGGCTGAGTGAAGATGATGATCTGTTACGATTACCAACCAGGGAGAATACACCCAAAACAACAACCCAAATAACTACCCTACTCTCGATGCTGCTATCAAAGATGCACAGAACTTGTATTCTATGAATTACGAACGCATTGTATGACTAGAAAAATACCTCCGTTCTCAGTGAATCACAACCATCAAACAATCATGATGAGCAAAGACAAAATACCCAACTCCTAACTCACTCGCTCAGATTAAGGAAAATCAACAAAAGTGAGAAAAAATTGTATTTGTTGCTATTTCGTGGAATACTCTTGTGATCAACGTCAAATAAAAAATTTTTTATCTTTTATCAAACAAAAACATATGCCAACAAACGTAAAGAAATAAATATCTGATCGACGAGAAGGGCTACCAAAGGGAGTATAACGATGAGTTCGTTGAACTTGACTAGTTATCGCTGCCTGATCGCTTCGATTGGCGCTTAAATCTGATTGACAAAAACCAGATATACAACAATTACCTCAAACAGAACAAACAACACAGACAAATAAGCCAACAGAATCAAATGCAGCAAAAACAGAAACAGCAAAAACAGCAACAACCCCCTTTCTTGGTAATTTTACATGAAACATAACACAAGACTGCAAAGCACTGTGATCGTTTTTGACATGATTAAATTATGTGGGCAATTATTGACCGAGACTATCTGTAATTCTCGCATTTGATGCTGCACACAAAATCATGTGAATCAAGTATATCATTGATGGGAAAACTCAGAGTGTTATGATCAACACTGTAACGCATACAACTATGACGGCGCCCCAAGTGCTAGAACTGATGGAAAAATGAACAACAACCGTATTTTATGATTCTTCTTCCCAAATTCTAACCATAAGCACAATCACACCCAAAAAACCTACATATCATCCTCCAAAAACGAAAAAAACACAATCGAAACCACAAGGTAAATCACATATTCGTCTTCCTCACAAAAAACAATAACATCGTTTCCTCCTCCCATTTATGGGAGGTTTTTTTATTCTGTCAATCTTATCCCGTCCCGACCGTCTCAAATAATTTGCAATTGTATTGGTTTTTCTACTATAATCAAGAAAGACCATTTTCCCATTCAACAAAACGTATTGATGCAAGGACGCATTATTGATCTGTCCCTATTGGTGCACAATGTTCGCCCCTATACACTTTACCTCTCGCTTCCCACAGATGATCATTGGTATTCTCACAGCAATCGCAGTCAGTCTTTTTTTTGTTCCCTTCCAGACATCTGCTCAAGCCACTCTTGATGCTCAATTTCGCCCCAATGCAGAGATCAATGATAGTCGAACCCAAATTATCAATCTGTTTACGACGATTGAGGCACAGTCCACGATTGGTGCGGAGATTGATCAAACGATTTTTCAGGATTTGTCTAGGTTGTTTACCCAGACTTTTCCGAGATTGCCTCAGAAAAATACCTTTGTCGTCACCTATCAGCAATGTCAATTGTTGGTCGATGAGTTGAGGCTGGAGTTTCGTTATTCTCGTTTCAAGGTATTTATGGATCGTTGCCATAGCCAGCTCAGTAGAGTCATCAGCGAAATAAATACCAACCATACGATCAAAACTGATATCAAAGCAAATCCAAGTTCTTGACCAGCTCCTTTGACGGTGACGTTTGATGCGAGGGGCAGTCGTGATCCATCGAATGTCACGATTCCAAATAACAATTTTTATCGATGGTTTAAAGATAGTGATTGACAGGATAAGGTGATTGGTCAGGGTGCAGTTATCAATCATACTTTTGATCGTGAGGGGACCTATTATGTCAATCTTACTGTCAGATCTGTCAATCAGAGAAATTTGGGTATTTTGGATGGAACCCAAATTATCCCTATTACTGTTGCACCACAGGCAGCAATTATTTCTATTTTTGCAAATGGAGAGAAACTCGATCGTGCTGTTCATACCAAACTTGGATCGAGGGAGGCGAGAAATGGGATCAGATTTGATGGATCAGCGACAGTGCCTCAAGGAGGAAGAGTCATTCTTCGTCATTTTTGGGAAATCACGAATAATAGATGATTTCGTTTTCGTTCGAGGGAACAGACAGGATGACCGAGCTTTGTGGATGTAAAACTACCTGATAACGGTGACTATGAAGTCAAACTGACCGTGATTGATAACGAAAATAATACTATTGATGGCCGTTTTCTATTGATGATTTCTGATCCTATTGCACTCATCACCCAAACGCCTGAGCAAGGAACAACCCAGACTGAGTTTACGTTTGACTCGCGTAGATCATATTCGATTTCGTCTCGTATTAGAACGACAACTCGGGAGGTCTTTGATGGTGAGGGGAATCGTATTTTTACAACACAGACGCCATCGATTAAAAGACGTTTTCCAAAACCATGACCCTATAATATCAAACTAACGGTTATTGATGAAGCAGGGAATAGTGATACCCAAACCTTAACCTTGACAGTTGCTTCGACTGATCCTGTTGCGCAGTTTGCTATTAGACCAACGAGTGAGCGAGAGTTTCCTTCACAATTTATTTTTGATGCAACCAAGTCAAGTGATATAGATATGGAAGGATGATTTGATACGTTAACATATACGTGGAATTTTGGGCAGTCGGGAACGTACGTCATTGAGAGAGAAAATGAAGATCGTAGTCAGATGGTTGTTTCTTTTGATACAGTAGGGAAACTCCCTGTTTCATTGACAGTGACTGATAGTTATGGGAAAACCAATACAGTTGAGCAAATGGTCGACGTCAAATCATGATTGAGACCAATTATTATGGCAACACCGAGAGCAACGACATGGAGAGAACCTATAACCTTTGTCGTTAGGGCAAATAGTGATGCGATTGTCAATATTGACTGGGATTTTGGTGATGGGACAACTAGAAAGACAACATCCAATATGATAGAACATACCTACCAAACTGTGGGGACTTATACGGTCAAGGCAAAGGTGACAACAAGGGGTGATGATACGAATACGGCTCTTCTTGATGTTTTTGTGGGAGAAAAAGATTCACCTATTGGGATTTACAAAGTGGTTGATAGGCTCCAAAATGTGATGAGACAGAGAGAAGAGTGTGAAGATCCGACCAATACAGGGACGTTTTTCCCTGCATATCGTGTTGATCGTTTTGATGAGGTCAGGATTGATATGAGTGATAGTGTCAATATTAGAGGGCAAAGAAATAACTGACTGAGATTTTATTATCAGCCCAAAGATGACGAAATTTTTACGAGACAAAATTTTGCCTATAGATTTGATGAAATGGGGTGTCGTTATGTAGATGTGACCATCGAAGATATCAATGCTAACAAATTTGATAGAAGAAGAGTGTGGTTCAAGGTGTTTAATGCCTTGCCCGATGTGGAGAATATCAAACTTGGATTCCCTCAGTTTGGGAATGATGCGGGAATTGGATTCCAACAAAATCAAGCAAGAGATATTTTGTATACCCAGTTTGATCCGTTGACAGTAAAAGTTGAAGCGATCAGGCCTCAAGATCCTGATTGATTTATTTCCTATTTTACGTGGTATTATTATGATAGGAACAATCCTGATAGAATTCTTGAGTCCAAAGTCAGTCCATCAACATCTCCCTATGCGTTTTTTTCGTTACCTACGACGATTCCTGGAGAATATGTCTTTGGGGTGAGGATGACGGACAATGATGGTGGTGAGATAGCTTCAGAAGAAATTATTGGGCAGTCTGCGATGATCGCTTTTTTCCCTGACAGTAGGAATATCGATATCCCTCTAGTGACCGTTATCCCTGACAAAATCAATATCAAAGCCTGAGATGAGGTGACTTTTACCGTCAGGACGAGGATTCTTTCCAATAGAAAAGATTTTGATGCGCAAAGAGTCATTAGATATGACTTTAATGGTGATGGTGTAATTGATTTGGTGACAAAAGATGATGTTGTGACCTATATGTATACTGAGCCTATTGAGGAAGGTGTCATACCTAAAGTCGAAGTGGTGTATAGGTGATATAAGGGGACAGCTTTTGCCGAAAGAATTACGATTTTGCCGTGACTGCGTCCGATTCTGTATACATCAACAGTTGGCAATACCTTGATTATGAGAGATTTGTCCGTAGGTAATATTACAAGTAAGGAAGTATGCTTTGATCGTAGAGTATGCCAGACAGATCCAGATTTTCTCAAAACACAAGGCAACCTTTTTATTTTCACTTATCCTGAGCCTGGATCATATGTCTTGGAATATCGTATCAAAGATGATTTTGGGAATGAGGCAACGGAGAGGAGGGTGATTGAGATAGCGTGACTTGATAAACGTAATTTTGTCCAAATTGCAACAATCCCTGAAATGGAGACGGTGGACGGCAGACTTCGTGTTCGTGTATGAGACAATATGGCAAATGCTGTGTTGTATCATGTGGGTTACAATAATTTTGATGGATGAGATTGTTATTTGGACGCTGATATTAGTATTGATACTGATGCTGATAGTATTCCTGACAATGATAGAGATATTGAGTGCAATGTTCCCAATACCTTGATTCGTTACAATCCCCAGTCAGTGACATCGTTGGCTCGTTTGTACTATCAGATTCCTGATAATATCAATGGTGGAACCAAAACAGAATTTCTTGATATTATTGTGGAGTTTCTTGACCAAAAGATAACTCTGAGTCCTGAACAAAAAGCCAAATTTGATCAAATTACTGCCATTGTTGCCCAGATTGATACTCAAATTGCGACGGGGAACAAGCAGCTTGTCAATGAATTACTGAACCTGAGAAGCAATATTCAGTCCAAGCTTGATATTGCGACTAGCTTGGTCACGATTGCTGATATGCTTCAAAGACAAGAGGAACTAGGGATTATGATTTCTCCTGAAACAGAAGAGGCAATCAATGAATTGACCAAAGAGTTTGCTGATGGGTCTATTATGGCTGCTTTGGGAGGGACTGTCTATGAACAAGGAAAACAAGAGATTCTTGCAATTACCCCACCATGACTTCGTCAGAGGGTCGAGCAATTTTTTTCTCGTATCGAACAGGTCGACAATCCCGAACTCAATAAAGAGCAGATCAAACAGCAGCTTGATGGATTGGTAAAATTTTTGCTTGAACATACAACTATTGATTATGAAACACAGACTGATGAACAAATTTTGCAAGAAGATCTTGATTTGATTGTCATGCCTGCTGTTTGTGATATTTTGTGATTTTTTGAGATTTCTTCAAGACAATGTGCAACACCAGAATCAACAGCGGTTGAGGTTGTAGAACAAACCAATTCCTGACTGGTAACAGTCATCAAATGGATTTTGATCGTTTTACTTGTGGTGGGATTGGCGTTTGGCTGACTGGTTTCGTATTTTGCTATCAAAGCCAAACAAAAACAGAGTAGTTGATAGTGGGTAGTATGCCTGGCTATGCAAAAATAATTATGTTGTTTTTTTATTTTTGGTTCATATACGATGATTCGCCATTTTTATCGCTATAGGCAAAGATATCTTGGTGCTTTGTATCTTTTGATTGTGCAGTTTTTGGTTGCTGTGTCTGCCTTTTTGGTCATTCGTGCAAACTATGCACTTTTTTTGCATGAGGAAAGCGATATCATTGAGGTTCATGATGTTGTTGCTTTTACTTGAGTAACAACCAAAGAGTTTCGTACGCCGCAGTGATTTTCTCGTCACTACTCATGAGTGTTTGGGTCGATGATCTCAGAACAAAGACTTATCGGAGCAGAACAGTGAATGCTTAATCATACCTATGCCTTGGTACATCAGGTGTCGTTGTCGATGGAGGTTATTACAAGATATTATCTTGCTCGTTATTATTTTGATCAAGGGTTTATTGATGGATATATGTTTAAATATTTTCTCACTCACACTGATCGTGATATCAATACTATCCTGACACAATGGTCAGTTTTGTATCCTTTGCTTGGGCGTCCTATTCCTGAGTGGACTGTCCCTTTGTCAGTGATTGCGAATATCAATGAGACCAAAGCGTTGATTGATTCCCAGAGTTATGATGCAATTTTTGAGCATATTAGTTCCTTGCAACGTTCGATTGATACGATTTTTTCTACCCATCGTAGTCAAGTCATTTTTACTGATTTTATGAAATCACCTGAATTTGCGTATTTGTATGACAAAATTCATATTGACAGTCTATGACTATATCGTCATCATATTGACCATTTTGCTCGTTTGTTTGAGATCGAGCCTGCATTGATCAAGGCAGCTATTATGACTGAACAATTAAGATGATTTTTTACGTATAGATGAATGGTCAAACAATTGATTTGAACTCAACGTTATATGATGGTGATGCAGCAGGCAAGTCGAGGGATCGGTGGTGTCAAGGAAAAAACAGCACGTGACGTAGAGGAGTATGTGCGTCAGTATCGTCCAGAATTGTGGTCTCAAACATTTGCCTATCTTGATGGAGCGACTGATAGATCACAGAGGCGTTTTGCTGCCATGACCAATAATCAAAATTATGCTCATCAAATCGCCTATGTTGCCTGAACGCTTGCGATGTATCGTGATCAGTGGAAGAGGGAGGGGATTCTTCTTGACCAAGCGCCAGGGGTGTTGTTGACGTTGTACAATATTTGAGCAAGGACTCCCCAACCCAATCCTCAAATGGGAGGTGCTGTTTTGAGAATATGATGACAGCGTATGACGTTTGCTGAAGTATGATTGATGATGTATGCATTATTTGCGATTTATCCTTAGGCTGATGCCAAAGGCTGGTAGTTATTTCACGGAGTTAGTGCTATACGCTCTTTTATTCGAAAGGGAGGCTGTTTGTCTCCTTTTTTTTGTTGTCTGTGGAGAGTTAGTCTAAAAAATAGAGAAACGTCTTGCTTTTTGTGGTGATTTTTGGTATAGTGGGATGGTGGACACATTTTTAGTTTCTCTTTATAATGCAAAAAAAATACGCTATTATTACTGCAATGAAAGAAGAAGCAGATCATATCATTGGATATTACAGTCTTTCCAAGATCAACAATTACAAACATATGACGATCTATGAAAATGATGATATAGTTCTTCTTTGTGCAGGAATAGGAAAAATTCAAGCAACGATTGCAACCATGTATTTGTGTACAACTTATCTATTTACTCACTGTATAAACATCGGCATTGCTGGAAGTCTCTTGTGAAACAAAGCAACAATTGGCGATGTTTTTTTGATACAAACAATCATCCAACATGACATGGATCTCCCATTTGAATGATCTCATCTTGATTATGCCAAAAAACCCTTGCATCTTATTGTACCATCGTTGGATGCACAAAAATATTGATTTGGTTTCCATCAACATGGCATATGTCTCACAGGCGATCAATTTATCAGTGATGAAAAAAAACTTGCCTGACTCAGGACGCAATTTGGTGGCGATGTGGTAGAAATGGAGGCGTTCGCGATAGCGTCAGTGCTTGATCTTTTTGGAAAATTGGATACCATGATCTGTATCAAAGCAATTTCTGATGGTGCTGATGCTGACGCAAAAGATGCTCATATGGACAATCTTGATTTTGCTATGAAAAACAGTATTGATGTCTTGAGAGATATTATAGGATAATTTTTATTTTTCTGATATTACATGGCAGTCAAAAAATCTGATCTTTACTCATCACTGTGGGAAAGCTGTAATGAATTACGTGGAGGGATGGACGCATCTCAGTATAAAGATTACGTCTTGAGTTTGCTGTTTGTAAAATACATCTCTGATAAATGGTACGGTAAAGATGATGCACCGATCGTGATCCCAGACGGTGCAAGTTTTTATGATATAGTTGCCCTCAAAGGTAAAGCAGATATTGGCGATCAGATCAACAAAATTATTCAGAAAATAGCAAACGAAAATGATCTGACAGGAGTGATTGATCTTACTGATTTCAATGACGAGGAAAAACTAGGAAAATGAAAAGAAATGGTCGATCGTTTATCAAAGCTGATCGGTATTTTTGAAAATCCAAATCTCAACTTTTCACATAACCGTGCAGATGGTGACGATATTCTTGGAGATGCATACGAGTATCTTATGAGACATTTTGCTACTGAATCAGGGAAGAGTAAATGACAATTTTATACGCCTGCTGAAGTATCTCGTGTTCTTGCTAAAGTGATCGGAGTTGAAAAATCAACCAGTTCGTCGCAAACTGTCTACGATCCTACCTGTGGATCAGGTTCTCTTTTGTTGAAAGTAGCTGATGAAGTACGACCACGCAATCTGACTCTCTATGGGCAAGAAATGGACAATGCTACCAAAGCATTAGCAGTCATGAATATGTGGTTACACAATTATCCATCTGCAGAGATTTGAAAAGGCAATACCCTTGCAAATCCTTATTTCAAAGAACAAGACGGACAACTCAAAAGATTTGACTATGTCGTAGCAAATCCACCATTTTCAACAAAATCATGGAGTAATTGATTTGATCCAAGTAATGATGTATATCAACGTTTCACAGGATATGGAATACCACCAGCAAAAAATGGAGACTATGCGTTTTTGCTCCACATTGTCAGTTCTCTCAAAAGTACAGGAAAGGGTGCAGTTATTTTGCCACATGGAGTATTGTTTCGTGGAAATGCAGAGTGAGAGATTAGAAAAAATTTGATAAAAACATGATATATCAAAGGAATTATTGGACTACCTGCCAATCTTTTTTATGGTACAGGTATTCCTGCATGTATCATTGTCTTGGACAAAGAAGATGCAGAGCATCGCAAAGGTATCTTTATGATCGATGCGAGTAAGTGATTTATCAAAGATGGAAATAAAAACCGTCTCCGTGAACAAGATATTCACAAGATTGTTGATACGTTTACAAATTTCAGAGAAGTAGACAAATATGCAAGAATGGTCTCATTTGATGAGATAGAAAAAAATGACTATAATCTCAATATCCCACGTTACATAGACACACAAGAAGAGGAAGATCTGCAGGATTTGACTGCACACTTACAAGGTGGCATACCAGCACATGATGTCGATGCTCTATCGCCATATTGGTCAGTGTACGGTTTATTAAAATCAACACTTTTCAAACCAGATACGAAGCCAGGGTATTATCAACTGGCAGTTGATCGTGACACAATCAAAGAAACAATTTATATGCATGATGAGTTTATTGCATATAGCAAAACACTCAAATCGATATTTGATAGACGAGTAGAGGAGATCATTATTCCAGAGTGTAAAGCAATCACTACAAAAACTCAGCCAAAAAAGTTTATTCATACATTGGGTGAATCTATTCTCGAGTACTATAGTGATATCGCACTGGTTGATAAATATGCAATTTACCAACACTTGATGGATTATCGAAACGAAACCATGAAAGACGATCTGTATATGATTATTGAAGACGGTCGAAAAGCGACACTTACAGAAACCAAAAAGTGAAAAGAAACAGTGTATATTTGTGACCTCATTCTTCCTGAGGACTTGGTAATCAATCGTTATTTTATAAATGAAAAAAATACTCTGACTGCATTGGAAGGACAGCTTGAAACCATCACGGCTCGCATAGAAGAACTTGCTGAGGAACATGGATGAGACGAATGACTCCTTGCAGAGGTAGTTAATGACAAAGGGAAACTCACCAAGGCAAATGTAACGAATCGTATGAAAGCAATCAAAAATAGTGCTGAAGATATCGAAGAATACAACCTGCTTCAAGAGTGTTTGACTGAACTTGAAAAGGAAGCAGACACAAAATCCCAAATCAAAGCGCTTCAATCAAAACTTTCAAAAAACGTTATTGACACATATCGTACACTCACAGGCGATGAGATACAAACGCTTGTGATCAATGATAAATGGATAGGAGCGTTAGATGCTCGTATCAGTAGAGAAATTGATAGCATCTCACAATGACTTACACAGCGTATTGTACAGCTTGCCGAAAGGTATTCCTCACCACTTCCACAGCTTACACAAAAAGTCGCTGATTATGAAAAAAAAGTCCAAGAGCATCTGAAGACGATGTGATTTTCATTTTAGTAAATTTTCCAATCACGATATGACAACACAAACTACTCATCATATTCCACCTGGCTACAAACTCACTGAATTGTGAGTCATTCCTGTTGATTGGGAAGTGAAGAAGTTGGGAGATGTGTGAAATATTTGTATGTGTAAAAGAATTATGAAATATCAAACTAAAGCTATTGGTGATGTCCCATTTTATAAAATTGGAACTTTTGGTAAAGAAGCTGATGCTTATATTGATAATCAGATTTACTACGACTATAAAAGAAAATATCCATTTCCTAAACAGTGAGAAATTTTAATTTCAGTATCTGGAACAATAGGTAGGACAGTGATTTACGATGGGCTTCCAGCATATTTTCAAGATTCTAATATAATTTGGCTTGACAATGATGAAAAGATGGTAAGTAACAAATTTTTGTTTTATTTGTATAAAATTATTAGTTGGAAAACAGAAGATACAACGATTTCAAGATTATATAATGATAATTTCAAAAAAACTCAGATATGTATTCCTCCAACCATTGAAGAACAACAATCCATCGCCACCGCACTCTCCGACATCGACACCCTCATCACATCACTTAAGGACCTCATCAGCAAAAAACAAGCAATCAAACAGTGAATGATGCAACTACTGTTGACAGGAAAGAAAAGGTTGCCTGGATTTCATGGAGAGCGGAAAATAAAAAAGATAATTGATATATGAGAACTAACATGAGCATGAGTGGATAAAAAAATCAATCCTGATGAAGAATTTGTTAGATTATTAAATTATATGGATGTTTACAGAAGAGACTTTATCTATTCTAATGAATTAAATCATTTAGTAACTGCACCTAAAAGTAAAATTATTCAATGTTCAGTTAAAAAATGAGACGTTTTTTTTACTCCATCGTCTGAACTACAAAATGATATTGCACATTCTGCTGTAGCAATGGAAGATATGGAACAGGTCACTTACAGCTATCATGTTTATCGTTTAAGAACTAAGGATGAACGAGATTGTAAATTTAAAGCGTACGCATTTAAAACACAATTCTTTTATCAACAAGCAGAAAAAACAGCAGAGTGAAGCGGTAAAAGATATGTAATTTCACTTACAAAATTTAGACAATTAGAGATATTCTACCCACAAGATATTCGCGAACAACAAGCCATTGCCACCATTCTCTCCGACATGGACGCAGAAATAGCATCCCTCCAAGCACAGCAAAACAAATACAAAAATATCAAACAGTGAATGATGCAACAACTTCTCACTGGTAAAATAAGATTAATCTAAAAACACGTCAAATTTCTCTTGTTTTTTTTACCTATCTGTGTAATATGTAAAAAAACTTTACCTATTTTTTCTGTGCAATGCTAGACCCCACAATCCCAGCAAATGATCTTCCTCTCCTCCCACACTGATATGATTTTGGTCAGAGAGATTTTTTGCAATTGGCGATCAAAGCAAACTATGCCCTTGCCCAGCTTGATTGATTGTCTTCTCTCCTTCCAAACTATGAATTGCTCATTAGTCCATTGCTCGCCAAAGAGTGTATCGCAAGTAATGAAATAGAAAACATCAACACAACTATGATTCACTTTCTCCAACAAGAAGCAATCAGCCCCGATCGCCTTACCTGACCAGAAAAAGAAGTTCAGCATTATCGTCATGCATTGATGCAAGGGATTGAACGCATGAACACTGAGTGATGAATATCAACCAATCTTCTTATTTACCTCCAATCACTCATTGAACCATCCAAACCATGAATCAGAAAAATCCCTTGAACCGTGATTGCAAACCATCTGACCAACGAAGTCATTTATACACCTCCTCAATGAGAACATGTCATCAGAAATCTTTTGGGAAACCTCGAACAATGGATAAATATGCAGGATGATCAGATTGATCCGCTTATCAAAATGGCAGTTATCCATTATCAATTTGAATCAATTCATCCTTTTTATGATGGCAACGGAAGAGTGGGAAGGATCTTGATGATGCTCTACCTTCTTTTGACCAATAAGATTAGTAAACCTATCCTTTTTCTCAGTTCCTATATTACCAAACACAAACAACGTTATTATGCATCATTTACAAGATCATCAACAGATCCCTATCGTTCATGTATTGAGTTTTTGCTTCAATGAGTCATTGAGCAATCTACGCAGACCAAAAATACAATTATCCAAATCAACGATATGATGACCAAATATACACAAACATTCCAATCGCTCCAATACAAAGAATCATATTTTCTCGCCAAAACATTGTTTGCATACCCCTTTGTGTCCATCTCAGCACTTGCACAGCACCTGTCACTTTCCAGACAAACCATTCATGAATACGTCAAAACATTACTTTCTCACAATCTCATCAAAACCACCAAAATAGGAAGAAATACACTAATTTACATCCCAGAATTTATTGATATTCTCTCATAGCCACACCACACTCCCCCCGCCGTCAGTCTTTATTTTTTTCTCACTCCTATGACTATCTGACAACTCGAAAGAGAAACACAAAACAATGTCGTCCAACGGTTGCAAAGTATCTTATGATACGACTATCTTGGTAATCGAACTGATAGATCACATAATAGCTGTATCGAAACCAGCATAGCTCGCACATATTTGGATAAATACTATCCTGATGTTTTGGTGACCAAGGCTCTTGATGAGTTAGTCAAAACAGCAGATGATCAATCCAAAAGTCTCTATGATAGAAACAAAGAAGTCTATCGTATGCTACGCTATGGAATCAAGGTCAGAGAAGAACTAGGAGAAAATAAACAAACGGTATGGCTTATTGATTGGAAAAATCCTCACAATAATCATTTTGCTTTTGCTGAAGAAGTCACAGTAACTGGAAAGCATGATAAACGTCCTGATATAGTCCTGTACGTCAACGGAATCGCACTGGGTGTACTCGAACTCAAAAGAAGTACAGTTTCTGTCTCTGAGGGGATCCGTCAAAATTTGGATAATCAGAAAAAAGATTTTATCTGACATTTTTTCTCTACCATCCAGCTTGTGATGGCTGGCAACGATACCCAAGGTATCCGCTACGGAACCATTGAAACTCCTGAAAAGTATTATCTTGAATGGAAAGAACCATCAGAAATCACTCATCCATTACATAAACATCTTGTGCAACTGTGTGAACCCACGAG
>JANWWO010000014.1 GCA_025057375.1 Candidatus Absconditabacterales bacterium
AGTCCTTTGCTCACCATGATGCTATCATAAAAATCCCAACAATAATCAAAAAAACAACTCATCCCATCGTTGGCGTGCCGCTCTTATGTCCATGCATTGAGGCAAAAATACTAGCTTTCTGGCCGGTTGCATCATTGATACGGATAGTTTTTTGAACATGAAAAAAACGGAGCAAACGAATACAAAAAGGGTAGATCAAGACACTCAAAAGATAGGCTGCCAATGCCAACATCAAAATTCACGAAAATTTTTCTAACATCACAGCAAAGAAATAAAATGCGGTTGTTTATTCTCAAAAAAAACGTGAGGTAAAGATCAATATACGAATGATCGTCATTATTCCAAACGAAGATCAACTGTCATAATATTCTCATCAAAACGAATACCAAACAGTCACTGTTTTTGTTCAAGAAATGACGCCACTGTTTCATCAAATCACACAAGATCACGAAAAGGCAGCAAAGCATCACCATTGAGATGTCAAACAATTTGGTGATCATGAAGAAATGGAGATGTCAAGGTTGGTTGATTTTCAACAAAAGGCTGTCATCATAGCCAGATCACACTCTGCTCACCATCCTGACGCCATCATCCTTGCATCACAATCCCCTCTCCCAGATCCAGACGAAGTCCTCCTGTCGAAAAAACGATCGGATACTCAGGATAAAGCATCGCAAGAACATTTTGGATAACTGGATAATGAGCACGAAGAAAAAGTGTCATTGCAGGAGTCGCCGTACGCAATCCTATTGCCAAAGGGAAATCCGTCCCCTGGGAAACAATAAAATCAAGAGGATGGACAAGTGTTTCTGCAATCATGTCCAACAATGCAGCACGGGTATCTTCCGTCACCAATCCTGGCATATCCGGAATAAATTGTGACAGTCAGACAGAAAGAAGACGCTGCCCCAAACGTACACCACCAATACGCAGTGACAAGACTGTTTCTTCACCACCAACAACACGAGCAATCTCAGGCTGTAAACGCATCAACGGTAGTGCGACAGGATTGTTTCGTCACAAACGGACAGTCATCGCCAGATCGCCAGATCATGATGCACGAACGGAGGCAAAAGAGACATCACTAATCACGGGAGAGACCGCACTCGGATCAACAGGAATGCTACGATCAAAATCAAACCAAATACCAAGATTGGCGTCGGTCATACTTAATCGCCATCATCGAAAGTCTTGCATATGGTCTGCATCAAGAGGAAGAGCAAATATTGATGGATCAGGTCATCGATACCACGTTCCCTCTTCACCCTGCACAAACACAAACGTTGCAAATTCATCATCACGCGGAAGATCAGCTTTTTCAAGAGATCCTGTCTTTATCTGTCATACAAAATACCCAAATGGCATTCCACGCTCATCACGAGCCTGCCCAAGGACAAAGCGATCACTCACAGCCAACATTGTATCCAATCATGTCCCTATATCACGACGGTATCAAGAAATCAATGCTGGGTAACGTGCAGGTTCAAGCATCACAACTTGAGTTGATTGTGGTGGCAACAAACGATACAAAGGATCAGTTGGTTGAGATATAAGAGAATCAGATCATCAAGAACGAAGAAAAAGCATTACTCATACGACACAAAGGGGCAGAAAAACACACAGACTACGAACAAGCCACGACTGAGCAACAAACCATTCTAGTCAACGTTGCCATATCATACGAATAGTCTGTAAGCCTGATCATCATATACCAATCGACGACATGATTGAGAACAAAAAATAAACAATAATCATACATTGAATAATTATACATTTATCTCGCTTGACTTAATCTTACAACTGCTTCACGAGCCTGACCATTTCTTTCCCATACAATAGTCACTTCATCTCCTATACGATGTTGATACATATGGTAAAGAAAAGGTAGTTCTGACTTTATAGGACGATTATTAACAGCAAGAATAATATCACCGACCTCGAGTCATGCTTGTTCTGCAGGGCTTCAAGGCACAATTTGCTCGATGAGAGTCCCCTGAGTACGTTGTAGTCACAATTCCTGAGCAAGTTCTCTTGTGATATCTCTATGTCCAATTCCAAGAAGCGGTCTACGAATCTCACCAAATTCGTGCAAGGTCGCAATACTCGCATTAACAAATTCTTGCGTCACTGGAATAGCAAAACCTATCCCCATGCCTTGACCAGCAATTGCTGTATTGACCCCTACAACACGCCCAAAAATGTCAAGTAAAGGTCCTCCACTATTTCATGGATTGATGGGTGTATCAGTTTGAAGAAGTCATACATACAACGAATCATTTGCATTGGTCTCTAGTTTACGATTTTTGGCAGACACAATTCCCATCGTGACAGAATCTTGATATTCTGACAATGCATTCCCAATAGCGATAGCAAATTGTCAGACTCTCACCTCTTCATCAAATGAAACAAACTGTGCAGGAATAAGGTCAGTAGGTTTGTTTCCATTCTCATCAACGATTTGTAAAAAAGCAATATCGATCACAGGATCCAACCAGACATTTTGGACGCGATATAGTGTCCCATCTGATGTGACAACCGTATAATCAGCACGAACATCGCTTACGACATGTTTATTGGTCATAACCAAGCCATCTTTGGTGACAAAAATACCACTTCCTCATCATACCCTCTGTTGTCTCTCAACTACTTCTCCTCTTTCCCAAAAACGAAAAGGATTGGTCATATAAATCTGCAAATTTCTGGTAATAATAATATTGACAACACTAGGTCACGCGATACGGATTGCATCAACAATACTATTTTGAAGCCCAACAATACTCATATCTCCAGACCATGTCTGAGGGATAGTAGTCTGACTTGATTCGAAGATAATAGACGAGGGCTGGACTGTATGAAGACGAAAAAGAACAAACGCACTGACAGCAAGAGAAAGAGAAATCATTACTCGTTGCATACCAATCATCATGATACTATACAACAAAAAAATAAAAAAGACCTAAAAAAAACTCGTGATATATATGTAACGTATACTAGAACATTGATTGACTACATAAAGTACTAACGTCATTATAAACTTTCCCATCATATACAACAAACCATTCTCAATATTACGACGTACGTGATCCATATCGATGACAAACAACCAACCAGATAAGCGAGAGAGATAGCAGAACATCAGCAATATTGAAAATAAATCCTGGAATCAGTCACCATCACGGGAAAACCAAAAAATCTCTCACCGCACCAAAAACGATTCTATCAATACCATTACCCCATCATCACGACCAAAAAAGGATAGCAAACCAGCGATCACATTCTCACGCACGCATCATCCATCACACCAAAACGGTTGCACCAACCAACAAGGGCAACACGATAAAGGGGGAAAGAGGAATACCAAAACTAATACCTGGATTTCGATGTGCATGAATCCATGCTGTAGGTCAGATAAGCTCGAGAGAGACAAACATCCATTTTGTTAATAGATCACAAACAACGAAAAAAACGACAAAACCTCGTCAGGTTCGTCACAAACGTGAATGACAATGGGACCACAATGCACGCAACGCGTGATATCCTCTCATAATCATCGTCGATGTTTATGCAAAAAAAGGCAAAACGAGAGAAACACCAACACAAATTGCTCACGAGATATATGCTGCTGTTTTCAATACAGACTCAAATGATTTTGCAGAACCATATTCGTGGGATGATCATCCCATCGATCCAGCCATCACACCCAATCATCACTTTGGTGGCATCAAAGCGACACTCAGTGCAAAAATAAGACCTGAGATGATCAAAAGAATCAATAACACAGTATACATAAATGAACGTCAAAAAAAATAAAAATAGGTTCGATCCATCATACAAATTCGCTCACATATTGCAAGAGATTTTTTAGATCCTCGCCAAACTATGAGCAGTAAAAAGATCATGATTGGTAAAATACCTGATATCTGTGATGCCATGTTTGAGTGCAACAACTCTATTGATACCAATACCAAACGCAAATCATGAGACAGATTGAGGATCCAATTCAGCATGAATCAGAACTTTCGGATGAATCATTCCCGCACCCAAAAGCTCTACCCATCAAGTATACTTACACATCGCACATCACGAACCCTGACACAAAGGACATGATGCATCAATTTCAAATCATGGTTCGACAAAAGGGAAATATCAGGGTCTCATTCTAATCGTAATCGGCTGATCAAACACTTGTGTCAAGAGATCAGTCAAAAATTGCTTACAATGCGACACAGAACACTGACGATCAAGAATAACTCACTCAAGCTGATAAAACATCGTATCATGAGACGCATCAACTTTTTCAAATCTATAGACCTTACCTGGCACAACAGCACGAATAGGAAGCTCATATGTTTTGAGAATTGTATTTTGGACACTAGATGTATGAGTTCTCATCACATACGCATGTGCACGATCTTCTCCATCATGGTAGTCAGAAAAAATCGTATCATGCATCTCTGTCGCAGGATGACTAGGCGGGATATTGACAGAAAAAAAATTGGCAAACTGAGAGACAAGTTCATGACCATGAACCACATCACATCCCATCGCTACACAAATATCCTCAATCCTTCTCCTCTCACGAGCCAAAAGAGACAATGCCCCAAAATCATGATATATCATCAATCACTCATCAAAGATAGATGATGACAACTGTTGATCGATCGTTTTTTTTTGGATACGATGACGGATTTCAGCACAACGAGCCTCTCGCATCTTTTTACATTCCGTGATCAACGGTCAGTTGATTTTTTTCTCCTCAGGAGAGAGATCTTTGAGTCATTTGAGAGCAAGAGTCAAGGCTCCCTGAGGCCCTAAAAGCTCTGATTCACATTGATCAAGCTGAGACTGCGTTTCAATCGTCGACCATAGAGCATCTCGTTTTTGACTTGCATTTTCCCACAACATTAATATAAACTACAAAGTAAAACCTGTAATTTACTATACGAAAAAATAAGAAAAAAACAAGAGAAAAACCAGGGAAGCTCATTTTATTGGTCATTCACGATATGAAAGTAATCTTTCCAAGAAATATCGAAAAATGACGAATTGCAGGAGTCTCATTTCAGATATGACCTGTTCGTATTACGCTCTTTCAGCTCGTCTGATTGGCTATCGGAGCTGCAATGATGCTCTGAGTCACCAATGCAATGATAAAAAATGGCTATGATAGAGTTATTGCTATTATTGCATGACTCCCTTTTCTTCTTCTTGCAATTATTATTGCTTTTTTTGAGATCTCTGATATGAACCTTTTCCAATTTGTTTGTAAAATGCTGAGAACCTACGTATTTGATGTTCCTCGTAAATGGCAAGTCAATGTCCAGCAGGATCCTCCTTCAACACTCGCACTCCTCAAACGAAAACAGCAAGAAAAAAAGGAAGAAATCATCCACAAACGCTTTGATGCACAAGATACAAAACCAATTACTAACGATCTTCTCACCTGACTTCTCGAAACCAAACCCGTCAATCCACGAGACGACGTACTAACTCAGTAGCCAATCGAAACTCAGTAATATAGCTTTATCATTCTGGTTGCACATACCTATGCATATCCTTGCACGATCACCATCCACAAACCCAAAACACTACACAAAAACAACTAACTGCGGTCCCATCAGTATGGTTGATCACACTGTACTCGCGCGAAAAAAATGACAAATTCTTCCGATGCAACGGAAAGACTGCGGCGACAAAACATTGGTTCTTGGGACCTGCACTCCCCTTCTCTCTCCCCATCAATGGGATCCTGAGCTTATTTTTCGTGCGCTCAGTTATCATTATCAACGAGATGAAGAGACATGACTCCTTACCTACCCACTCACGCGCATCAATCCAGCCTGGCTTACGTTACTTGCTCCAACATATGTTACCCTGCAATGACCACTCATGCGATGCTCCTCTATGAAACCACCCACACATGTCATAACCGAAGAGTATCGACTCTCCTTTTGTGCCATCATGGCAGCTATTCATGGACAATGGCAGATCAAAAATGAGACACTCTTCAGTATCAAACGATCACTTCCCTCGACACCATCACTGATCAATGATACCAACCTCTGTCTTCAGTATGCAATACATCATGGACATCCTCTCTCACTTTCTCATCATCATGGGCAGACACAAATGACATATTCCAGTCCTCACCTTATCTCTTGGATTGCTCAACATCAGCATCCTTATCTTTGCCTTGCAAAATTCTCAAAAATTGCTACAATGGAAAGGCATCTTGCGTTGCGAGAACAAGCACGCACATACGCAAAACAAATCAACAATGATGCATGAATCCTTGATCCTCTGAGACAGTGACCTAGCACCTCATTGCAGTGGATCCTTATAGGATAACCAAAATTTTTTCACTATAGGATAACCAAAATCTTTTCACTGAGGGGTTGGTGTAGTCGGTAACACAACGGTCTTCGAAGCCGTCGTCAGGGGTTCGAGTCCCTTACTCCTCGGTTTTTTTGTTCGCCAAATCAACATGTTTATTTATTAGCTCCCTTTACAAAAGTTTTTATTTCGTCATATACCAATAGGTTGTGATCCATATCTCTTTCTCTTTTGCAAGGCATTGTATGCGTAATGACAATTGCTGTCCCCGTACTTATATCATGCAACGATGCATTTTACCAAACATATAAACAATTCCGAACTCAACTTATTTGCAAAAACATGTATGATATGTGCTGGCTGGGATTACCTATTGCCTTACACTCATCATCCCCCTCACACAAAACACAGTTGATACACATTGTGTGACAATTGCTTAATTGCCTATAATTTTTTGAACATTAGTATCAACTATGTCATACTCCCATACCACCATCACTATCGTCAATTTTTATGTCCAAACAATGATAAATAATGATACAACAATAATCCTTCCCCAAACAGATACATCATGATAATCACTTTTTTCTTGCTCAACACTGATACCTCTTGATGCCAATCACTTTACACAAAAACAAACAATATTCTTTTGCATACTCTTAATCCTTGTTTTCATCATGCATTGTAACACTCCAAAATAATATAGTCCTCACACTAATAATCAATACATATTGTGCTCTTCATATGCGTGGTTACATCAATACTGATCACATATAACTAAACTAATACCCACTGATACCTCATATTTTATTTTTTGTCTCATCCACAATGTCTCTCCTCAAACGTATCGCTCGATTTATTATTCTCAATATCGCTGTCTTAGTAACCATCAATATCATTGTGACCGTCCTTATAGCACTGGGCGTTGATCTGTCCGGAAATGATCATATGTCACTTCTGATATTTGCTGCCGTGATATGATTTTCGTGATCGCTCATCTCCCTTTTTATTTCCAAATGGATGGCAAAAAAAGCCTATGACATGACGTTGATCACAGCAAGACCCAGCGATCCCAAACTTGCTGCCATTTGGGATTGTATGGAATCTCTTTCTTATCGTCATGGGATCACAATGCCAGAACTTGGGGTCTATCAAAGTGGTGAACCCAATGCCTTTGCGACAGGGTGGTCACAAAACGATTGACTCATAGCTTTTTCGACAGGCATTCTCAAAACAATGACCATCGACGAGCTCGAAGGAGTCACTGCACATGAAATGGCTCATATTCTCAATGGCGATATGGTAACAATGACACTACTCCAGTGAGTTATCAATACATTTGTTGTATTTTTTTCACATCTCGTAGCACGTAGTATTGATACATTTTTGAGCAGAGATAATGAAGAAGGAAGCCTAGGATACTGGTGATATTACCTTGTCTATAATATTCTCAATTTTGTCTTTTCACTGTTAGGATCTCTCGTTTTGATGGCATTTTCTAGATGGAGAGAATATCGTGCTGATGCAGAAGCAAGCGATATGGTTGGTAAACATAAAATGATCGCTGCTCTCCAAGCATTACTCAAAACAATCGATTATCCAGTAGAAGAAGACCAAAAACACGAACACTATGCGATGCTAAAAATTTCTCATCAACCATGATGGCTATCTCTCTTTTCAAGTCATCCACCACTAGAAAAAAGAATTCAAGCACTTGAATCTCGTGCTGGCTAAACATACAATACCCACTGACCCATATACCGTCAGTGGCTTTGTTTTTTATTGTTTTGTATGCGTCATGCATCTCGCCGTCCTCTGATGATCAGGTCGTATGGGGCAAGAACTCATCACCCAAGCTCTCCACCGTAATCGATCAGTCAGTACACTCGTGAGACGTCCTGAGAGTCTGACACATATCACGCCTCTTAGAGAAAACTCACTCACTATCCTCACTGGCGACGCAACCAATCCCAACGACGTAATTCGCGTGATCTGTGATGCTGATGCAGTCATCCACGCCGTGTCAGTTCCTTTGATTCATCACAAACCCACCACGCTCTACTCTCGTACCACACAAGCTGTCATCGACGTACGATCACACACCAAAGCCATCCACTACGTCGTCATGTCAAGCACTGGGACAGACCATGTACGCCGTGAGCTCCCTCGAGGAGTACGCCAGGTATATGAGTATTTCCTCTGAGATGTAGCCGACGATAAAGAGCGTGAAGAATCGCTCCTCGAACACTCATCACTCCCATATACAGTCATCAAATCGCCCTTTCTCATCCCAGGAACCATCAAAAAATCATCACTAACAGCATTCACGTCATACAAATCATCGCTGCGAGATATAATTTCACGTATGACCGTCGCACACACAATCCTAGATATCATCACTCATCAGTCGCATATAAGACAAAAAATCGTTCCTGTGCACGCGTTTTAGTAATTGTTATCTCTCCCATGCTTCCACCTATCCATTACTTCCCCTGAGCATTGCAGAGACAGTATAATACACATCAACTCCTCCATGCACTACAAACCCAACTCAATCGACAACAATATCCTATTCGCATGTTTGGTAAGACGGTGATGCAACCCAGACTCGTCAGTTTTGCGTGAGATACAGGCATCTCCTATACCTACTCACAAACCATGCTGACCGGATCCTGACGACCACCCCTCCTTGCCCAGCTCAAAACGTTTATCCAAACCCAATACAGCATTGTTCTCAATTCAGTTCTCTGCAACCGATACCGTAATGGTCATGATAGTATGGGACGACATGCAGACGATGAGCCAGAACTCGGACCAGACCCAGTAATTGTATCAATGAGTCTAGGAGCAAGCAGAACGTTTGCATTGAAACACAAAAAAATAGCCTGACGAAACCATCGTATTGTCTTACATGATGGTGATATCCTCATCATGGATCGCGGTTGTCAGACCGACTGGCTTCACGCCATTCCCAAAACGACCAAGCCACTTACTGATAGGATCAATTTGACGTGGAGACAGATTATAAATAATACTAAATAAGGGTTTTTTCATACATTCACGCATCTATCAATCCAATATCCTACAAACATCATAAAAAAAACAATACTATCTCCTCACTACTATACCACATAACGTTTCCTTTCACCCAAACAACTATCTCTCCTGTACAAACGATAGGACAAAAATACTCCTATCGCCCTCGATTTTAACATTCCTCTCTTCCAATGCACTCCCTCACCACTCTCGATCAATTTCACGACCTCCTTGCAACACAGCAACAATTTGTAATCTTTAAACATAGCACTCGCTGTAGTATCTCAAGCAATGCGTGCCGCGAAGTCTATCAGGCTATAAATGCGCTTGGACTCGAAAATGTCTATCTCCTCGATGTCCTCACCACCTGAGACCTGAAACATAAACTTGCTACAGAAATCAACATCAAACACGAGTCACCCCAATTGTTGATTTTTGATCAGGGGAAACTCACTGCTCACGCAAGCCACGGGACAATTTCCCATGGATGGATCATCAACCAGCTCCAGTGACGACATGATACCAGAAAGTCCTCGGACAAACAACCTAGCTAATATGAGAAAAAAAAGTTTCTGACAGGATTCGAGTTTTTTCGCTCTAAGCAGAGTGTATGTTTTCATCTTCCTTTTCATCCTCGATGCACAAATCTCATCTCCCCACCAAAACCTGTCTCTATTGCCTCCGTTCCTTCACTCGACGCAAAAAACGAGAACGCTGTCGAGAACAAGTGCGTTTTTGTAGTGAAAAATGTAAAAGAGAAGCAAAAAAAGAAACAGCACAGCAAAAATCACACAAAAAAAACTAAGTCTGAGACGTCAGTCACGTCAGACTTCTTGTATTTTTATCTCTCCTCCCTCGCATGCCCACACCACTCACCGATTATGAAGCATCGATCATCATCCACAAAGGCACGGAGCGTCCCTTTACTGGGAAGTATCGAAATCATTACGAGCAAGGGCTATATTGCTGTCGTCAATGCTGATCTCCATTGTATCGGTCCAACAGCAAATTTGATAGTCATTGCGGACGACCCAGTTTTGATGATGCAATCCCTGGCAAGGTGCTGATGACACCTGATAGCGATGAAATAAGGACGGAGATCACATGCCGTACGTGTAACGGACATCTTGGACATGTATTTGTGGGGGAGCAGTTCACACAAACTAATACGAGACATTGCGTGAATTCGGTCAGTTTGGTTTTTTTGGATGAAAACAATATTGCTGACACCGTTCGCGCGCAGATCCCTGTGTACGAGAGGATCGTCTTGGGAGGTGGGTGTTTCCGATGTGTCGAAGGGGCGCTGAGCCGTGTGCCGGGCGTGATCGAGTGTAGATCAGGCTATATGGGAGGCAAATACCCATACCCACGCTATGAACAAGTCTGTAGTGGACAAACAGGCCATATCGAAGTTGTGCAAGTCTATCGAGATCCGCAAAGAGTATCTTTGCGTGAATTGTTGACGTATTTCTTCCTCATTCATGATCCAACAAGTATTGATAAACAGGGCAATGACGTAGGTAGTCAATACAGATCAGCAATCTTTTATGAAACCCAAGAACAAAAAACACTCATCACTGACTGGATCAATCACAAACAATCCGAATATAACAGTCCTATCGTGACACAGATTAGACAAGCGGAAATTTTTTGGCTAGCAGAAGGCTATCACCAAAACTTCTACGCCACAAATCCAACCAAACCTTATTGTCAGCGCGTCATCAAACCCAAGATAGAAAAAGTGGAGGAGACAATACAAAGTAGGGCATAGTTTCACTTGTTTTTGGAAGAAACAATCTATATATTAGGAAACTAATCCATTGCACTATAACCTCATGCAGACCCTCATCTCAGCGGTGCAGAAGCTGGTGGTGAGGAAGAGATCGTCCTTACAGGACTTTGCCCTCTTCAGTGTCTCTCTCCGACTAAAACTCGAGGTCAGTACCATATCGCCTCTCCAAAGCTAGCATCAGCAGGGCGGTATGCTTTTTTTTCCTCTTGCACCTTACCCCAAAATCGCTATACCACATCTCATGCATCTCATCCGATACAAAAAAGACCTCAGAATTCGCGATCACCACCCACTCACAGACGCACTTTCCCGGTCTCAAAAGACAAAACAACCCTGTGCCGCCCTGTACATCCGAGAACCTAGCGTTATGAGTCATGGTGATTTTTCTGCGTTTCATCACTATTGGATCCAGGAGTCGCTGATTGATTTGAGTAAAAATCTTGCCACACGCAATATTCCACTTCTCATCCGATACGGCGAGGTGATTGATATTCTCACACACATCAACAATACAATCCCCATCACCTCTCTTCACGCTCACGAAGAGACGGGCAACGGACTAACTTTTGCCCGTGATACAGCAGTCATCAGACGAACAAAACATCATACAATCCCTTTTCAAGAAACACCAACCAACGGCGTCGTCAGAAGACTTAGGTCCAGAGATGAACGAGCATCCATCTGGGACCAACGTATCGTCAAAACACACATCATCTCGCCTCCGTCCGCCCAATTGAGTCAGTGAGATTTTTTTTCTTCTCCCCAACGACAACGTCTCCAAAACAGCGCTCATCAATCCATGACCTCATTCACGCCCGTCTCCAAACCAGCACCATGGATCTATCCTCACGACATCCCTGGCGAAACTGCGTGACTGCAGGCATTGGAACATTTTTTGCGAGAAAAAGGGCGACAGTATAGTTTTTCGCTCTCTTCGCCCTCTGCCTCCGTCACCGGTAGCTCCAGGCTCTCTGCCTACCTGACCTATGGGAATATCTCCCAAAAACAACTCTATCAATGACTCATTGCCAGGATGGCACAACTCAAATCCTATGTTGGCACTGATTTGCCACCAGAAAAAGAAAAAAGACTGACCCAGTGGCGTAGAAGCCTACGTGCATGTGCATCTCGCGTGCATTGGCGTTGTCACTTTGTCCAAAAGCTCGAATCCCGACCAGCTATCGAGTTTCGCAACCAAAATCCATGATTTGACCATATCAGGCAGGAGATCAATCACACCTATATCGACCGTCGATATCACGGACAGACGGGTATCCCCCTGGTCGACGCAGGGATGAGGTGTTTGCATGCGACGGGCTGGATCAATTTTCGTATGCGTGCCATGCTCACGAGCTTCATCTGCAATACCTGTCTCCAGCCCTGGCAGGCAATTGCCCATCTGTTGGCAAGATTATTTGTTGATTATGAGCCCGGGATTCATTATAGCCAACTCCAGATGCAAGCAGGCACCACAGGGATCAACACCATCCGTATCTATAATCCACTCAAACAGCAAGCAGACAAAGATCCTGATGGTATTTTTATTCGTCAGTGGGTACCTGAATGGGAGAGTGCCTCATATCCTGAGCCAATGCTTGATATCGCCCAGGCTAACCGTCATGCTCGTGACCTTCTCTGGACAGTCAATAGACAGGAGATGACGAGAAATGAAGCAAAAAACGTCTACATCAAAGTAGGAAGCAGAAAAAAAAACACACGTAACAAAAAAAAAGCCACCACTGACAGCAATGGTGGATTGTTTGAGGGATTGGAGGGGGTGTAATGGTAATATCTCCCGATAAGATCGGTACATGGCTTACTATTAGGTCGATACATGATGCATAGCTGACCATTAGCATCAAAAACACATTTTTGTGCGTTTTTGAGTGTACAATTTGTATGACAACTGCTGATGATACACGACCATACTGTTTTACCTACAATATACACATTCCTCTTTTAGTGTATAATATTCCAAAACCGTTTCCACAATGTTTGGGTATACAGGAAGTTTTGCCACTTCCTATACACATCAATTTGTTTAGTGCTCTATACACATCAATTTATTTGGTGTAGCAAAATGTAGCCTTGGACCTTGCAGATATCAGCTGTTAGGTGACCTGTCAAGCAGAGCGATAATGAAGCGTATATGTGAAACATGTATCTTCTACAAATCATTTTGGGTGGATGTTCTATTATTGTATTTGATCTCCCTATTCTCCTTTTTTCTAAGAGTGGTGAGGGTTGACTTGGAACAATCACATTAGTTGTTTTTATCCCCTTGTTAGTTCGCTTGCTAATAGTTCACTTTGTTCAAGGACTTTGTCCGCCTCTATTCTTGCAAGATCTGGCGGATAACCATATCTCATCAATATTTTTCTGACCGTCAAACGAAGCTTTGCTCTGACATCTTCTCTTTTTTCCCAATCAATAGTAGCATTTTTACGAATAGTCTCGACTATGACATGAATCAATTCTTTCATTGTATGATCCTCAAGAAACTTGGTTGATTCGTTTTGTGCTAATATTGAATAAAACGCATATTCTTCCTGACTTAATCCAATATCTTCCGCTTTTTTGTCTTCAAGTTTCATTTCACGAGCAATTTCTGACAGTTCGTGAATAACTTGAACTGTGTCAATTTGGTTGTTGCGATATTTGTTGATGACGCTTTCGAGCATTTCGCTAAACTTTTTTCCTTGGGTTAGATTTTTTCTTTTTCTGATTTTTATCTCATCGTTAAGTAATTTTCTGAGAAGTTCAAAAGCAAGATTTTTTTGCTTCATATTTTCCACTTTCAGCAAAAATTCCTCTGACAAAATATCAAGTGTCTGAGGTGTCAATCCTGTAACCTGAAAAATATCTACCACTCCATCACTTATCAAAGCTTCGTCTACAATTTGTCTAATAGCCGTTTCTACTTCTTTGTTTGATTTTCCACCACTTGGAGTAAATTTATTGAGACGAGCTTTGATTGCTTGAAAAAATGCAACCTCATCTCTTATTTGTTCTGATTCAGAACTTGGCACTGCCATTGCAAACAGTTTTGACAGTGCTGTCACTTCTGTCAAAAATCTGTTTTTTAATGTTTCATTTTGTAAGATAAAGTTTATTGCATCAAGTAAGATGTGCAATTTTTCATTATTGTTTGCTGTAAAATAGTGCTTGTAATCAAACCCATGAAACATCTGAGCAACTATTTCATATTTGGTTTTCATTTCTTTGATAACATCTGCAATATCAAGTACTACCTCACCTTGGCCACCACTTGCCGTATATACTGCCATTGCATTTCTCAAATCTTGTCAGATGCCAATATAATCAACAATGAGTCCTCCAGGCTTATCTTTGTATACACGATTGACACGAGCGATTGCTTGCATGAGGTTGGCTCCTTGCATCCTTTTGTCAATATACATGGTATGCAAACACGGCACATCAAATCCTGTTAGCCACATCGATTGCACAATAACCATTTGAAGTTTATCATTTGGATCTTTGAATCTAAGAGCAAGTTTTTTCCTGTCTTCTTTGTTGGTATGGTGCGGTTGGAAACTTTCTGGATCATCACTGCTACTGGTCATGACAACTTTGATTGCTCCTTTCATTAGTTCATCATTGTGCCAATCTGGACGAATACTCACTATTTCTTGATAGAGATTCACTGCAATCTGTCTAGTCATACATACAACCATTGCTTTCCCTTCAAAAATTTTTTGTCTTGCTTCAAAATGCTGTACAATATCGTTTGCAATATCCTTGAGTCTGTCTGGATGTCCGACTATTGTATCTAGTTGAGCATTTTTCTTTTTGGCTCGTTCTTTTTGTGCTGGAGTTGCTCATTCGATTTCATCAATTGCATAATCAATCTTGTTTACGACTTCTTGATTGTGTATGATTTTTACCAGTCTTGATTCATAGCTAATCGGCACAGTCGCACCATCATCGACAGCTTGTTTGATATCATAAATATCTATTTCATTACCAAAAACATTTCTTGTCGATCTGTCTTCGTGTTCTATTGGCGTACCAGTAAACGCAATAAACGAAGCATTGGGCAGTGCATCTCTGAGGTATTTTGCATTTCCATATCTAATTTCTGATCCGTCTTCTGTTTCTACTTCTCTTCCTCTGAATCCATAATGACTACGATGTGCCTCATCTGCTATGACCACAATATTTGATCTTTCAGATAATGTGTCATACACATTTCCTTCGCTTGGCATAAATTTTTGGATTGTCGTAAAGACCACACCTCCACCCGCAACTTTGAGAAGTTCTTTGAGATGTTCTCTATTTTCTGCTTTGATTGGCGTCTGACGAAGAAGTTGTTTGCAATTTGCGAATGTACTAAAAAGCTGATCATCAAGATCATTTCTATCAGTTACAACAACAATAGTGGGATTTGTCATTGCAGGATGGACGACAATTTGTCCAGTATAAAATACCATCGACAAGGATTTCCCTGATCCTTGAGTATGTCGCATGATACCAATTTTTTTATCTCCTGTTTGTGGATTGGTGGCTCTGAGTGTTTCTTGCACTGCTTTTTGGACTGCATAATATTGATGATAAGCTGCGATTTTTTTGACTTTTACGACTGAGGTAAGTCCAGTTTTTTCATCTTTTTTCTCTTCTTGTTCAAAAACTGTGTTGTATCTGATGAGACGAAGCAACACTTCTTTATCAAGCATTTTTTTTGCCATGATATGCATTTCTGGAAAAATCCCATTTTCTTCTTTTTCTGGACGTTTCCATGCACAATAACGAGAAAATGGAGCTGAGACTGACCCAACTCTAGCATCGATTCCGTCTGAAATAATACACAGTGCGTTGTAATAAAAAATATGTGGCACGGCGTTTTTGTAATTTTGGATTTGGGTAAACGCTCTTTCAAGTGTCGCTTTTTCATCAGTTGCACTTTTGAGTTCGGCAATCACGAGAGGAAGACCATTTACAAATATCACTACATCAAGTCTTTTTTCGTTATTGTTTTCTTTGATGACAAATTGATTGACTACCCAAAAGCTATTGTTTGTGATATTTTCTAGATCAAGCAGTTTGACAGTAATCCCTTTGGTGTTTCCATCTTTGAAATATTCAACGGTAATTCCATCAGTGAGGAAAGTATGAAACTTTTCATTGTTTGTCATAAGGTCAGATGAACCAAGATTGATGATGTGTTGGTAGGCTTTTTGTCTAGCTAATTCTGGAATATCGGGATTGAGTCTTTCTAAGGATTCTTTGAGGTGATTTTCCAAGACGACACTTGCAAAAGTCTCTCTTTGAGGATTGTTAGCGTATGGGGCAATAGCTGGACCATAAAAATACTTGTAACCTTGTTCAACAAGCAAATCTATAAGGTTTTGTTCAATATCGTTTTCGTTCATAGGTTTGTAGAAAAAAAATAAAGTCTGACTGGATTGGAGGTTATGCATCCGTATAATGTGTGTCTTCTCATCGTTTATCTGGGTTGGTTTGAATGTAATATTTGATACGGTCATATTCTCATTCATCACGGACGATATGGTCGTGGTATCTAGATTGTCGGGCAAAGGGGATATTATTTTTGATCGCATATTTGGTGACATTTCATTTGAATAATTTGATCACAGACCCCAATGTCAATCATCCATACGGACGGTCATATTCGTTTTGATGGTGGGGACGGTTTGATTCATTGTGATCGTAGGGACGGTTCGATAAACCGTCCTTTGATATAGGACGCATTGACGATGCGTCCCTACGGACATCATTTTCCTTTAATTCATTCATATACAATAACACATGCACATGGTTTGGCATCACGATTCGTTCATGAACATCGACGGTTTTTCTGTGGTTTAATTGGTGGATTTCGTGGTCGCATATCTTCCCAATATGGGACAATATCATTTTTTTATCCACAATATGTCCAAAATAATGCACACGATCCTGAGTGCAAATCGTGACGAAATACATACCTGCACTGTGGTAATCGTATCGCTGGGCACGGGGTGTTTTGCGGGAATAAAACGGAGGCATGTGATGGGTTTTTGTTGTGTGTAAAGGATGATTTTATTTGGCGATTTGTAGCGACATCCGCTTTCGGTGGTCTATGTGGTAGGTTTTTCAATATGTGATTCGTTGAGAATAGTCATAATAAAATCCTTAAATTATTAAAATGGCAAATCATCATCTGTAATTGATTGGATATTTTCCTTTTTTATAGAACGAAAATTTTTGATTGAGATTTGCTTGATTTTCATATTCTTTTCTTATTTTTTTAAAAACTCACCCTCACCTCACCCCTCATCAACCTGGGCAACAACTCATCACGACTACGAGCGAGGGACTGGATTTGGTATAAATTATCCAAAATTTTTGTAAAAATTGGATCTAATGGTTCCGTTATTTTATTTATATTTTCTTGATTTGAAATTATTTCTAAATACGGGATTGATTTTCCAGCATGTTGAATTGTTGTTCCTTCTGAATATAAATTTATAGTTTCTTGTACTTCTTTGGATTTTGCCCAAAAATACAAAAATGAACTTTTAATATTTTTTTCTTTTGCAAAAATTTTTCTAATTCCAGAAGAATAACCACCATTGCCACCAATAAAAACTCTTCCGATTGTTCCATCAAAACTTACTAAAATATCATCATTTTTGAATATTTTATTTTTTAATAAATCTTTTTCACAATATAAAGATGATAAATTTCCATTATTTGAAATATCAGCAACTCTATAAAACATTTCTGGATTTTCTAAATCACTTTTATTTTCAAAATAATTATTTGAACCAACCTCAATTCCTTTTTCAAATTCTAAAATTTCCTGTGCTTTTATTAATTCATCATCCACTCCATACGTCCCAAACCACTCCTGAAAAATCGTCTGCCCTATCTCTTCCAGTGTCTTGTTCTCTTCTCTCAAAAGCTCAATCTTATCATCAAAAGCCGAGAGGACAGAGGCGATGGCTTTTTGTTCGGGGAGAGGGGGGAGAAGGATTTTGTATTTTCCAATTTGGTTAGTGCTGATATTTGCTTGTGCCGCACCAAAACTATGCGTATTTATAAATTTTTGGAATGAATCTTGTAGTAGTGTG
>JANWWO010000015.1 GCA_025057375.1 Candidatus Absconditabacterales bacterium
GAGGAGGATGAGGAGGAAATACAGGATGATGAGGAGGATGAGGAGGAAATACAGGATGATGAGGAGGATGAGGAGGAAATACAGGATGATGAGGAGGATGAGGAGGAGATACAGGATGATGAGGAGGATGAGGAGGAGATACAGGATGATGAGGAGGATGAGGAGATACAGGATGATGAGGAGGATGAAGATGAGACTTATTTGATTCTATATACTAATCAATCCTGTTCTTGCTAAGAACGTATGCGATACAACAATCGTCATACCTTATACAAAAAATAGCACATACTGGATTCTGTCAGTATGTGTTTTTTTGTTACCAAAAATTGACAAATAAAAAAATACAATTATAGTACGTGAAAGAATATTGAAGTATATTGTTTATTTCTTTTTATCTGAATACACAATAAAACATTTCTTCTCTGATTATTATTAACGAGTACACTTCTATCTACAACGTATGGATTTGATTATTCACATATCACAGATATTCCGTCTGAGTAATGTCAGACCTTTATAGATCTCAAACAAGCAAGTAACGATCCTAATTCCTATTTTCATGATCGATGAATTGATGGCGATGATACAGCATGTGATTGGTGATGAGTATCGTGCTATAAATGAGTAGTTCATTCGCTCTATTTACAGTCCACATACTTAACTAACCTCCCAGATTCTTTTGGAAATCTTACGAATCTTCAGGAACTGAAACGTGAGAACAATCACTTAACGACACTTCCGTATACCATTGACTGACCTACAAGTCTCAAATCGTTTCTTACCTCTGGCAATCCATGGAATATCATTCCTCATGAGTTTTTCTCATTACCACATCTCTCATATCATGATATGGATACACATCTCGCTTGAGACGACTGTTCATGAAACTGAGGATGAACATATTGTTCACACATAACGGATATACCTTTTTATGAGTGTCTGGCGTTGATAGATATCAAACATTCTTCTATAGACGCTGAATCATATTGTTCTGATCGATTGATCTAAAACAATGCATGCACTCGCAATTGAATTTAATGTGATTGATGAAGAATTTACTATGTAGAACGTCAAAATCGCAGACTACAATCTTTACCTTCATCATTATCACACTTAGAAGTGCGTGACTATTTAGACCTTTCAAATAACGAAATTAATGTTGTCAGTAATCTTGATATACCAAATCTTGAATATGTTACATTTGCATGAAACAGTAATCGTAATGTATATTATATCACATTAGATATACTGAAAAACCCAAAACTGATATCATGTATCGATTGATACTGAAACACAACTCAATCTCCCCATTTTTATGATTGTTCACTAAATGTTGATATCCCTATTGATGCATGCAAATTCCTATACCAATTAAAAATGTCTACTGCAGTATCAGGACGAGACAATTTTGCTCCACCATCTTCATTATGACCACCTCATACGTATACCTTATACAATCGATGACTTGCACTCTCTCCATGTGACCAAACATGAGTCACATGCAATAACTGATACAATGAATTATTCTTAAATCATGTATTTTGAAGACTTACACTTCATGGTAATTGTATTGTAGACATTCCTGATTCATTTCTTACTCTACACTACACTCCCGCACCAGAAGGATTTCTTTATCCGATACAGTTTAGTTTTTATAATAACTATATTCGATCTGTATCTAAAAATATTACAACATACGTAACAAGCAGAATATAGCAAACCAACTATCAAATCAAAAAGATACTAACAACCTAACATGCATAAGTGCTCATGAAAAAAAAATATAGCTACAACACCTTGACCAGAATTATGAACTTGATCTATCTCTACGTGATCATTGCAAACAGCTCCACAACCAACGAGATGAAGTGGTGGATGAGGAGGAAGATGAGGAGGCGGCGTTAGTTCTCCCACTCCTCCATCTAAGATCACTCAAACGATATTGCCAGCATCTATCAAAACTCAAAGATAAAGGAATTATGACAATGGTAGATGGCATACGACCACGCAGTACAGAAAGAAGAGGATTTGCCTGGATAGTTCTTCAACAAAGCTCCAAATAACTTACTCACAAAACCCAACTCTCCTGGAATAACTAAAAAACATACTCTCCTCAATCAGGAGAGTTTTTTCTATTCTGCTTGTATTCACGAGAAAGAAGGAGAAGCTGATCATGATGAAACTTGTGATGATGTCTGTTGCATGTGTCTTTGGGGAGAGACTTGTGCTGTACGTATCACCTCAATAGCCCACGGAATATCATCGACCATAAATTCACGAACACCTACACGCCAGGCACGAAGTAGTTCTTCCTCTGTCTTGGGTGTATATGTCATTGCTCTCATTCATTTTCTTTGGACCAACGAAAGAAGATCGCTAGATCGATTCTGGAATGGCGTCATAAAATATTCGTATCTTGTCCCAGACTGAATGAGATTGATATCCTCAGTATCAAATGTATCCCAAGCTGGACGAATATCCGCAACTGTTCAAATATACCATCTAGCTTGAGGATCATAAGCAATAAGCGTGACACTATCTTGCATACCTAAAGAACGAATTATATTGATAACAATCTGTGCTTGACGAATACCATTTTGTCCACGTTCTGTCTTAATCTCCACAATATATCGAGGAACAAAATCACGTGTCTGACGAAACATCGTCTCCAAATCCATGATCTGTTCACCATTACTCAAAAGACAGTCAGTACGAATCTTTTCCCAAAACGTATTTCTAATCTGCAATCCACGACAAGCAGGGGACCAAATATCGGGACCGTGTGCAATAATTGGCACAAAATCCTTTGTAAACGAAACATCAACTTCAATCGCATCAGCACCTTGGTCGATTGCCTTGGCAAATCATGCAAACGAGTTGTAAGGTTCATACTCAGGAGCTCAACCATGTCAGACAAGAACAACACCTGATAACCCATGTCAACGATCACTCACAAGCTGATTATCAATCACATTGAGCCTTGAACGAAGTCTTTTTTTATCTTCACGCACCACCCATGGATCTCGACGAGGTCATCACAAGACTCATCATGTCTGCATCAATAAGGGAAAAGGAAGAATCAAAACAAATGATTTTCATCACTCTTTTCTCTCACCTCCTTGAAATCTTTCATAGTCAGCAATAAAATTGGTCAGATCATTCATCACAACATCTTTTTGTCGGGCAGGAATATCGTGACGTCGAGTGATCACATAGTCTCTTTCGACAAATGAACAAAAACGAACAGCAAAATCTCTCACAATAGATGGCGTCCGCAAACTTGACCAAAAGGGAGGAGTCATCACATCATCCTGTGCAATCAATTGCTTAAGAGCAAAGTGAATATCCGTATGCTGAATCAACGAAGAAAAAATCTGACCTGACGCTATTCAGGTACCAACTACAAATCACACAACCCTACCCGCAGCACTTCTCCCTCGCATATCCAGTTCTTTTTTGGTCACTGGTGTCATTTTCCTATGATCCCCCACCACAAGCAAGATACCATGCTCAAAAAATCATTGGGCAACCAATCCATCATAAAATTTCCCAAAAGCATCATCAGCATAGCGAGCAACATCTTCTCGTGTGGTACCATAAGGAGTATTGAATGGCAAATGTGTCGAGATCGTTTGGGCTACAAGAAACTGAGGAGCATCCTCACCGACACGAGTAGGTAAATCAGCAAGAATTTTGTCAAACAACACTGTGTCTGGCTGCGCATCAAATGTATATGTTGGTCAAGAGGGAAAATCAGCAGGTCAAACAATATCATCAAATCACATACGACGAATAAATCATTCTTGATCCAAAAAATCAAGCGGAGCCGTACTATAAAAACTTGGATGAAATCATTGGGCACGAGCAAAAACACCAAGAGGGTCAACTAACCCCGTATAGGCACGATAGATTGTCTCACCAATAACTCATTCGTGCATCCATGGATTGACACCTTGCAACACTGCTACATGTGATGCATCAGACGTACACCCATTGGAAATAAAATTATTCATCAGCATCCCGTGGCGTGCTGCACGATCATAATGAGGAAAGAGATCAATCAGACCTCCTGCATACAAACTATCAACCTGAGATACCGATTCTGCAAACAAAAGAATAATATCAGGAGACTGTGCCATTCATGAAAGAGGAGTATATCGATCTTCATAGTGCGTATTGGTGATACGTCCTCCCTGCGTTGCAAAATATGACTGCTGCAAGAATAGTGGCGACTTTCTTCGATGTTCTGCAACCATAGGAACATAATACTGATGTGAAATAGATTGGACTATTTGAGTTCCAAGCAATGTAGTCAAAGACAGGGTAAGAATAATAATAGCACGTGACAAATCATGATCTTGGGGAAATAACCAAACAGCACTGTGACGATGCGAACGCGTAGGATATTTCCACAATCTATATCCTATCCATCGATAATAACTAATCAACACTATCATACAACAGACAAGCCCTATTCATGACATCATCGCTGTCATCGGAACATAATCCAAAAACGTCAATGCCTGCGCCAATGTTGCTCTACTCGCCGTCAACATCATAATAATACTATCTACGCCATACCAGAACCACAAAACACCATAGATAAGTGTAGAAACCAACACCATCAACCCACGATTGAGGACAAGAAGGACGGCAACCAAGGATCCTACTGCCCCAAAAATCATCAAGTCTTGACTCACCACAAAGATATATTGCACAATGCGTTCTATCCACGATAGTTGAGCCCAGAAGCCTGTCGCAAGATGAATCACCACAACACTCTTCAAAACAATCACTACCAACGATACAATCATGGTAAAAACACCAAATCTCAACATCATTTATGCAACGAACTAAAACACTCTTTACATCAACAACAATTCCTATACGATTAGCATAATGTAATCTTTTGAATCCATATTTTTTCTTAGGCAAACACCGAACCATCTAGTCCAATGATATACTATTACCTATTGGATAAAAACGGCAGCATCTCATAATAGGGAGGTCCAATTATCTCATCCTCAGCAACGATACGTGTCTGAATGTCAAACTGACCCAAAACAGTCTGTAACGCAAGAGCATCCACCGTCCCCTGGTCGTACAAAAGTGTAGTCAATGCTTCCAAGCACGGACGATACTGAAGAAGCAGATCACGCGTATGATCGCGTTCGCTCATCATCAACGAATGAATACGATTATCCGTAGATTCAAGACTCAATTTTGCTGCTCATTTGAGACCAAAAAAAGCAACTACATCATCAAATCACCATTGACGGACACATGAAGCCAACAACTCAGTACATTGCCTGAGATCGTCTGCCCATCAAGCAGATTGATGATCTGGTCCAAAAAGCAATGTTTCACTTAGTCACCCTGCCAAATATACACGCACTATCCCACGAAGAAGAGATCTTGTCATGGTAAAGCGATGAGGAATGACAAATCAGCCAATATTTTTTTGGGACACAATAGAGGTTGTCTGCAAAGGCACACATCAGGTTACTAGTGCATACAGCAATACATGACCACTCTCATGAACAGACACACAGGCACGCTGATCAGGAGAAATATCAGATTTGATACGATCAATAGCTCCTACAAAGGGATATCTCAATTCGTTATCCTCTGATTGTGCAACAAATTCTTGCGATACTTCATCATACGAACATATCAGTGA
This sequence comes from Candidatus Absconditabacterales bacterium, assembly GCA_025057375.1. Taxonomy (GTDB): domain Bacteria; phylum Patescibacteriota; class Gracilibacteria; order Absconditabacterales; family Absconditicoccaceae; genus JANWWO01. The sequence goes on from JANWWO010000015.1 coordinate 5,681, forward strand.
AGACCATCCTTCACGTAACGCCTGAAACAACAATCATGCAAGTGCACGTCATACAACATCATAAATCGTCGAAAAGACGGGTCTCACTCACTGCGCAGGGAAAACACCATTACGATATACCACCTGTTCCAAGACCTTCTCTCGACGAATCGTCAGCCCTGTTTCTTTTTCCAATCTCTGCATCAAACGAGTCAACTCCTTTTGGATCAAACGTTCATAATCACAGCGTCTCAATCCAGGATAAATCAGATGAATATTCCCAAAACGAGCAATTTGTTCAGGTCTAAATCTTTGGTGTAAAGCTTGTTTGATTTGAACAAATGAAATATTCTTCGTCTGGGCATGAAAAATATCGGCATCAATATCAGCGTTGTGTCCCTGACGAGCAATAGAATAAACCTCATCAAGATTTCCCGAGATAATAATCAGCGTCTGAGAATGGTCTACCGGCTCAAAAATAGTTTTTTTTGCCCTCAACGTCATCAGCAGATCCAAAATCTCATGCTCTGTCATATCCATCAATTGATTGGTACTATATGCAGAGCCCAAAATATCTTTGAGTGCATCAATATCCCACACTCATACATAATCATCAGTATCAGTGGATTGTGCCTCAGGATTGGAGGCACGACGCATCGCTTGTTTTTTTTTGAGGAGATAACTCGTAATGAGATGATCGATATCTTTTTTGTCTTTTCTTGCAAGTTTTCCATCACTGAGCAACTCCCAAAAGTCAGTGAATCTTGATCATTCCACTTCTTTCATATCCTGATCAATCGTACGAAAACGCTGTATTTCATCAAATAAAAGAATTTTTGGCTGACTATCATTGAGTGCATTGGCTGACAAAAGACGAACAATACTCCTCTGTCGGTTGGTCTCATCTGTAGCACTCAACTCAATCTCCAAAAACCTTTCTTGCATACCAAGTCACGATACCAACCTACGAACCAAATCTGTTTTCCCTACTCCCGTCATCCCCCACAAATTGACAATAACTGGACGGGTCAAAATCTGAGGCATACACCACCATACCTGAATATGAAGAACCAACGCATCAATAATCTCATCAATTCAGACAAAATGCTGTTTGAGATCCTCAGCAACACGCATGAGGTGATCAAGTTTAGCATCCAACAACGAAAGAGAAATCATACAACAAAAAAGCAGACTAAAAATCTGCTACATAATAGGAATTTTGCGAATAAATACAAGCCCAAATCATTCTAGGAACCTCTATCCCATACCCAAAAAAAATCTTTTCTGACACAATGATCCTGGACAGCTACTCATTCTGCAATCAACTTCTCTTCCTGGATGATTCCTTTCTCCCCAATCTTATGAGCCACAATCTGGCCATTTTGTGCAACAACTCTCCGCCATGGTACACTGTCCCACTTCTCACGAGGCAATCCTGACAACACACGCCCCACCATCCAGCCTGATGTTTTGATACCATGAATCAACCCAAGCAAACGTGCAACTTCTCCATAGCTTGCGACACGTCCAAAAGGAATAAGATGAAGCAAAGCACACAGAGGATGTACCATATGAAAAGCATGGATAAAAAATCTTTTATAATGAAAAAATTATTATTCAGATCAAAATCATAATGCCAAAGCAGCTTTTGCACATGCAATAATACTTGCCCATCAAGCTTTTCATGGTCATTGTTCGCCTTCTTTTTTTTCTATATATGTTCTTAAAGCTTCTTTAGTCTTTCCTGTTACACTTGCAAGAAGCGCAGCACGTTGTTCATAATATTCTGGTGGAAAAGATGATGATTGCTCACGAGACATTGGACTATACATATAAAAGATAAATAAAAACATAGAATATATTTGATACATGCATACCAAATAATTAAGACACAATCGTGAAGAATGATTATATATAGACAGTATAGAGACTAATCATCATCTACATGTCAGGTTTTTTTCTTCTACGTATTCTATACAGATTTATGATTATGCTTGTCAAATTTTTTGTAACAAAATGATGACGATTGTGAAACAAATAGTCAGATCATTCATCAAAACAGGTCAGACAGTTTTTCTGTCTCACTTGTGGTCTCAAAAAAAAATCGTGCTGGAACAACAGACACGAAGCAAAAGAGAAAAAAGTGGACGAAGACGATACACCCTCCTATACTCCACAACGAAAATAAATCTCTTTTTCTACAATTTCTCTTTTGGTTCATCGTTTGAGAGAAGAAATTTGTTTGATGATATTGACTTTTTCTTCAGAATTCAAATGCGGAACTGCATAGGGATTGTGAGCCTGAAGCGTAAAAGGACGGGTAGGTTGGGTATCGATCGAAAGGATTGCAATTCCCATCCTTGCATCGAGTCAGAGAATATCAGATTTACTAAACTCAGGGGAAATATTTTTTTCGAGAAACTCTGCATCCTCAGGACCTACTTTGAGATAGATTTGGTTTCACACATTACCAAAAATCGGTTTGGCAAGATCCATACTTCCTCATAGTCAAGCAGATTTGAGCTGCTCGATATACTGATGAGCCAGACCCAATCCCAAACGATACTTACGCGCCTCGGAAAGAATTGACTCAAACGCTTGGGAGACGTAGTTTTGGAATTCGTCAACATAGAGAAAAAACGGAACACGCTCCTCTTCAGGGATCGCAGCACGCTTCAAGGCATTAAGTTTGATTTGAATACCGATCATACGTCCAATGAGCTGAGAGTTTATCTCACCTGTCAATCATTTGGAGAGATTACAGAGAATAATTTTGCGTTGTTGCATCATTTCTCAGAAACGAAGAGTAGATTTTGGCTGTCCAATGACATTTCTCACATAGGTACCAGTAGTAAATTGTCAAAACTTTGCTTGAAAGTATGGAATCATTTCTGATTTTTCTCTATCCCCCATTGCTTTATACGTTTTGTATCGTCGATTGGATACTACGGGATCTTTCAAATGACGCAACTTACTATCTAAAAACGCTTCATCAGTAAATAGTCTGACAATCTCAAGCATTGTTCCACCTTCAGGTTGAGACATGAGTAAAAGACATGCATTACGAAAGTAATCTTGGATACGAGGTCAAAAAATTTCATGTCCATACATACCCACAAACATTTCGACCAAATCGTTTGTGACGATATCTTTTTCGTCTGTGTCTTCGGGATCGACTTCCAGAGGGTTGAAGGCAATGGGATACTCAGTATTCGAAAAATCAAAGTAGATGAGATCATCAATTCTTTCTTTGGGGACATATTTGAGCAAAAATTCGCAGAGATCACCATGCGGGTCAATCATACAAAATCCATTCCCAAGGGCCAAATCTTGCTGTGCCATCGTAAGAAACATTGAGGATTTTCCTGTACCTGTTTGTCAAATGACATAAAAATGCCTAAACCTATCCTTGGGTTTGACATAAATATTTCTTTTGACTCATCCATAAGTATTGTATCAGACCAGCAATCATTCGGTAGGGATATTTTCGGGGGCTGGGACAATTTTATATTTTTGTCGGCGAATACGAGGAGACTTGTTGATACGCGAATGAGGAAAATGATAGAGTGAAGCAAGTTCTTTGACGTTCATGAGCATTTTGTAATCCCACTCAGCAATTTTGTCTGCAAGAGTTTTGTGCGATAAGAAACTACGCAGGATAAATGCTTTCATAAAGCCTTCCCAATCACGTGCTTCTGTATACACAAGAGCATTGAGCCCAACATTCGTATACTGGCTAAACGTAGACGCAAAGTCAGTGATCAATTTTTTTGCCCTCTCAAACTGTGGTGCAACAGAGATAATTCTCAAGGTCGTATCAAAGAGCTCATCTTCAACTTTTTGGTCCAAAGCAGCAAGTTGACTTTGTGAATATTTATATTTACTATCATCCTCCTCTTGATTCTTTTTTTCGTCATCTGCAGATGTTGTAAGCGTCTTTCGAAGATCAGTCATCATAGCTATAAACCAATGTGTCCCCGTATCTTTTTTGAAGTCCTCGACAGCTTTACGAATATCTTTATATTCTCCTTTATCAACAGGAGAAATAAGCATTTGGAACCCCATTTTTTCACCAGGAAGGACTTTGGAAAACGACGAAAGGACCGCTTCCATAGGATCGACTTGAAAGTGCTCATATGTTTTGATCGGTGCAACATAATCATTATTCAATTTCAACTCCCCACCAATTGCATATTTCCCCTCCTCAAAAAAAGGAATATGAGAGATATTTTCGATAATTGAACCAGGATAGAAATTTGAAATCAATTTTTCTGTCTGTTCTCCAAAAGACTTGGGAACTCCTACGACAAAACTCAGCATATCATCAGACAAAATAATTTCCAAACTGACATACTCTTGACCAAACCAGCGATGTTTCCAGTCAGATCCTGTAATCGCATAAAAGTTTTTGAAGACTTGCGTCATCGTATCACACAAGGCTTTGTGATCTGCAATCGTATCAGTAATTTCAACATCACTACTTGTTCTTGCCATTGATTTGGCAATCTTGACAAGATAAAACTGGAGATTGCGAGATTGCTCATATCTCAGTTTTTTTTCACCATCAAAGATAAACCGCCTATGCGCTAGCAATCAGAACCAAGGAACAACATACATACTGACCCAAAAGACGATGATGACCCAGATGGGAGCAAGCTCTTTGAAAATAACGTATCGCACCACCAATCCAACACCAAAAACACCGCACAAACGGATCGTGTAAAGAAAAATAGTTTTGGGTTTGATGGCAAGGAGTCGCATGATGGTTAACAATAAATGGATATGAGTATAAAATAGCAAGAAATATAAGATGAAATGAGAAAAAAGGATAAGGATTCACTAACCAAGACATTCACTACCGTCTCTCTTGTACATTGTGTTTCTCATTATCTCATATGCATACTAATAACCACGAATAGCAAGAACCATAATCAATGTACGATTCAAAACGCACAAGGTTCAACAATACGTTCACATCTGGGTCAGTATACTTTTTTTCATCCTAGTTTCAAGTCTTATTCGTCACCTCATCATCCATCTCAGTTCAGAGATTCTCATCATTCTCAGTTTAAAGATTCTCATCATTCTGCTGATATTGCAAGCCCAAGTCTTGCTGCAATTTCTGCATCCACAAATTCCCTTTTACGACCATATTTTTTTGATGAATATTCTTTGAGAACAGACGCGATTTTTTTGTTTCTGTAGTCTGTTGTATAGATTGCATTCATCGAAAAAACACGCGTCGTCGAGTTATCGATATTGAGTTTGATATACGCTTTGTAGTTTGAGATACCAACAATATCTTGTCATCCAAGCAAGGGTGCATACTCTTTTTCAAGAAACTCAGCATCTGCAGCACCAACCTTGAATGACATCAATGTACCACAGTTACCGAATACTGCTGCTTTTACATCTCCTTTCCCTCATTCTGACTTATTGCCTGACTCTAGCTGTGCAATATACTGGTGTGCCATAATGAGACAAAGTCTATATTTACGAGCCTCTGAGAGAATGTCTGCAAATGTTCCTGAAACGAAGTTTTGGAATTCATCGACGTAAAGATAAAAATCCTTACGATCTTTTGCTTCCATATTGGCACGTCCCATAGCAGCGTTATAAATTTGGGAAACCATAATCATCCCAAGCAACTGAGCATTGATTTCTCAGATCTTTCCTTTTGATAATGAAACCAAAATCACTTTTTGGGTATCCATAGCTTGACGAAACCTAATTGCAGACTTCGTCTGTCAGATAATATTTCTGATCAATCTATTGGTATTAAATGATACAAATTTTGAGGTAAAGTATGGGATAATTTCTTGTTTTTCTCTATCACCCATTGCATTGTACGTCTTCTCCCAAAAATTGCGGACAACGGCATTTTTGACTTTTTTGGTTTTGAAGTTTCTATAAGTCTCATCAGTAAACAAACGTGGGACATCAAGCAGCGTCGGCCTATCATCAAAATCCTCTAAGATCGTCAATGATCAATACTTAAAATATTCTTGAATACGAGGTCAAAAAATCTCTGGTCCAAACATTTTCAAAAATATCTCTGTCGCATCATTAACTGTACGGTCTGCTTGATCAGGATGATCGATTTCATATAGATTCAAGCCCATCGGACGATCTTCATTTCCTGCATCAAAATAGATCACATCTTTTGCTCTTTCTTTTGGGATATATTCAAGCATATCATCTGCAAGGTCTCCATGAGGATCGATAATACACAATCCATCACCATTCCAGACATCCTGACGAGCGATTGTTTGAATGAAAACCGATTTACCAGTACCCGATTTCCCAATCACATAATGATGCCTCGTACGATCATCACGTTTGAAATAGACGGGAGAATACTTATTACGATAGATATTAATCCCTAGCAAGACACCGTCACGATACATTTTGTAGCCATACACAGTTTTGGGAGTAAATCGTTTGACAAATTTTTTGCCATCTATCTCTTTGACCTCTCTGTCTTTGACTTGGTCAGCAGTCAATGTTTCGATAGGAACTCGACTTTCTTCTTCGATTTGTTTGGTACCAATTGCTCGATGTTGCTGTTGGGCCAAAATATCACTCAATTTCCCCTTTTTATATTTCTCAGCGATTATTCCTGTCATAAGGAAGCCATTTTCCTGTTTCATCAATGGAAGCGTTTCAGGCGCCGGCAGTGGTTTGTAGTCCATCCAAGAAATAATAGGCGAACGATTATACATTCCATCAGGAAGATGAAAAAATGATGCCATCGTATAGAGTCCAAACAATGATCTTTTGAAAAAAAAGTGTGGGATACAAAACGTCACTGCCATCTGCCAAATAGGAAGAAAAAGAAACCCAAAAATATCTTTTTTGATCGATGGTTCTTCAAGTTTATTGCCATACTCATTACTATACACACCAAATGCTGTTATCAAATTATCAAGATTGATTTCTAGATTATCAGCTTCGTCAGACGAAGAGATTAAAATGACTCATCACTCATACCCAGGCAAGCTCGCTTCTTCTGCCATTGCATTATATGCATCCTCTTCTGCCTTTACCATTCTAACCATACCATCTTGTCATTCATCATCCTCAAGCATTTCTTTACTTGCTCCATTCACAAAAAAATCTATAACTTTCCATATTTTAAAAAAATCCCAGATTGATGCATCCTGTGTATATTTTTTTGCTTTTTTGTATAGTCATGTCGAGAGTTTTTTCATACGATCATTATATTCTTTCCCGAGAGGTTTAAAGGTTATCTGGAGCGTTGCAGTATCATATTTGCTCACCTTCCCCATCGCATCAATAATATTGTTGAGCGGATCATCAGGCATAGCTTTGAAATTTTTGTACCCAAAATAGGGATCCCTCTCAGGCTCAAGAGGAACCAGTGATCGATACTTTTTTGCAAAAACATTAGGTCTATCAACTGTCTCGATCGATGATGAAGCATACTGAGCAGCAATAGCAGCTTCTACAATTGGTTTATACTCTGGATATGTTGCTACATAAAATGAAAGAGATCCATCATCATAATGCAACATCGTCACAAGTTTAGGTTTTTTAAAGAACAAATTCATAATTGTATCAAAAATTCATAAGTCTCCTATTTTGTGGATATTTTGATAAACTTGAGTCATACGAGAAATTTTTTCTTTGAGATCTTTTGAAAGCTCTTTTTGGACCTCACGATCGACTTTGGTATCCTCTCTCGTTAGGACGATTTTCATAAAAACGAGCCTATGTGCATTTATAACATCATACAACAACTCAAAAAGATATTTTCCCAGGTACCACAAAGTCATAATCACAATCACAATGACAGCGATTCGTACTATTTTGATGAAAATTCAGCCCATCCCATCTATCATTGATGTCCACAATCATTCGTCGGAACCTGCTTGTGTAGATGCAGATCCTCTCCACACATCAGAAGACAATCATTGTTGTGACGACGACGCAGGACGATCACGATTAAGAACATAGGTCCTCACTGTCACCGATCATCAAAAATCGCTAATACACTCAGCCCTTCTCTCGCCCCATGCTTCAGACATCAATCTCGACGTATTGGAGGCAACAGAAGGATTTTGGTTGATAACTCTATCAAGTTGTCTTTGACATCGAGACATGGGTACAACTCAAAAATAAAAAATATATGGTTTATCCAAGTATAATCATCTTTTTTCATTCATGCAAATTCTCTATTGTTTGTCTCATCAATCAATTGACTTTATTTGGTTTTTTCCAACCAGTCATCATCCTGACAGCTATCAGTCACTATCTCACCATCCTTAATCACAACAAACTGTGGCAACGTATCACAGATAGGAGGCAGTCAACGAAAGTGAGAATATTGGATTTGGGGGAAATCAGAAGAGAAAAAACGATCTGACAAGGTCACGAGGCGAATATTCAATCATGTATCCATCTGAACAAGATCAGTAAGTCTTGAGATTGTCATCACACACTCAGCGCTTCCCCATTCACAAAGAACTACAAGCGTTGTTCCTGAACCAAAATCAGAAATCTGCACTTCACTGGCACGTATATACGAAGGAACAGAAAAAAAAGAAGACACAACGCTCAGATACGGTTGTACAAAAGAAGACTGCAAAAGATAACGAGAAAAAAAATATACAAAAGGCGAAATAAGAATAAGAATAATACCAAGAATCCACAGACGTGGGGTCATTATCTTGATCGGAATAAAAGCTATTCTTTATGCAGACGTCGTCCTTATCATCAACGATCATAAACGACAACACCTAAAACATTTATCTAAAGAAGTTAGGATTGATAAAATGAAGAAGAATGGCACTTGCACCCAAACACGCAAATCAGATTGCTACTTTTTTGATAATATTTTTTGCGCTTGATGCAGCTCACTGATCAAGACCATCAGTCGTCCACCTCATACCAGCATATACAATCAACCCAAAACCAAAAATCAAAATTACGGTCAGAAGAATTTTCCCAAGTGCTGTCATCAGAACGGGAAATGCATTAAGAATATTGACAGTAATAATGGTATTCCCATCACCATATTCATTGAGAAATTGATCATTGAGATTATTGGTATTGCCAAATTCGATACAGCGACCAATCCAGGGGACATTGGTATTGAGCTTGATACCACAGCAACCATCTTTACATTCACAACGTGTTTTGGTCGAATTAGGAATGAGTCACTCGGGACATGCTTTACACTGGCCATCAGGTCACAATATCTCATTTGAATTGGAACATGCACAAATAGGTGTGCCATCAGGACCTTTGACTGGTCATTGTCCTGTGGGGCAAGGGCAAATGGGTTCTGTAACTCATGTCACTTTATCGACACATTTTCATTCTGGTGCACAAGAGCCACTTCATCGATTACTACATTTTTCTCTCAGTTTTTCAGGATCATAGGGAATACATGGGCATCATCGAGATGTTTTTCATTGTCCATCGTCTTTCAATACTCGGTCATTACCATTTGGACAAGGACAAAAGGGAATTTTGGTTCATTGATCTATGGTTCATCCTTGAGGAATACTGTCTTTCAATGTGCATGTCTGTGGCATAGCATTCTTTATCCCACATGGTATGTTTTTATCTTCCAATAATTTTTTTTCTTCCACACATTTTGAGAGATCTTTGTTTGGATCAATACAGCATGTCACACGTTCTTCAAGAGACGCATCGGTATATATTTTTTTGTCTGGATATATATGTGATCTTGTACCACTTGGACAACAAAATTCTACTTGCGTATTTACTGGTTTCTGAACGCCTCTCATCGTGAGTACAACTTGCGTTGTACATGTAATTTTCCCATCATCTCAGCATTGTGGCGTGCTACCACAGATGGTTTTGAAGTTTATGGCTTTGAGACTGTCAAATATTGATTCAGGACCCAATTCTCATATTGTTTTGGGTTGGAGTTGTCAAAACTTTTGCTCTTCAAGTTCGATACATCCCTGTGGTGGAAATGCACAACGGCACATTGACTTAATAGTATAGTTCCCCAGTTTCCCATCTTGCATAATGTGATCACATCAGAGAATATTGACCGCCGACTGCAAATACCAAATCTCTGTCTCTGTAAAATTTCTGATTTGATTTCATACAATGACTTGATTAAATCATCTAAATCCTTTCCCATTACCATTCAAAAATTGGTCAATAGTGAGATCTGATGGAAAAACAAGATTTCCATAACGATCCTTCTTTTTCTTCAATTCTTCAAAAATTACTCTTCCTTTTTCAAAGTGTGGATTATTTGTGACATCATAATTCTTTGGATCACGAGCAAAATCAATAAAAGTTGAAAAACACTCTAGTTCCGATTTGTTTTCACCGTTTGCAAAAAATAATCTCCCATCTTTTTTCATTGACACTATATCAATACCTTGTTTTTTTAGATTGGCTACATGTGTATCCCAGAGTCTATTATTCTCATCATAATCTTGTCATCACCTATGATTTCTTGGATTTGGATTAAGGGTGATTGTGTTAAAAATATTAACAGATTGGGCGTTATTATTAAACCATATATAATCCATACATTGAACCCTTTCTCCCATCCAACGATATGAATGCTGCATCTTTGTCAATCACTGATCTTTAAATCTTTGTATAGTTCACGACAATGAGTATGATAATTTCCATTTATTGTTTGCTGGATCCATTGATCTAGATGG
>JANWWO010000016.1 GCA_025057375.1 Candidatus Absconditabacterales bacterium
AAAAACGAATTGCAAGAGAAAATTGTGGATTCGCACCACGACACGCGTTCCTCCGACGCAGCACGCCGACCTGTCATTATTAGTATAGCGAGAATGGGGAGAAAATGCAAGAAAAATTAATGGTCAGAAATAGGATACTCAACTGTATTCATATCCGTGAAGATCAACCGCTTATCAGTAAACCTTCATTATAAAAAAACAAAGAATAAAGCCGACTGGGGTTATCCTGCTTTTGCACATGAGAAGTAAAAAAATTATGCAAAGACGTGAAACAAAAAAAACAATAAACACCGACAAAAAATAATTCTACAGATCATTTGATGAAGCCTTTTCTTTGATCAAAGGAGATGATGTGAACCATCACTTATACCACAACACTCTTCATCATGGCAGCCAAAAGAAAAAACCTCACAATCCTCAGATCAACACTATCAAAAACATTCACCATCAATACTCACTAACACCATAGTGCAACCATGAATCATAGATAATCATTGATCTCATGTCAGGCACAAGAACGACACCATCATTTTTTTCGGTACTAATACCTGAAATGCGATAGATACTGCCTGGTACAAATGTTTGATACCTATCAACAATAGCATCAATGCGATCCCATTTTCCTTTATGCACCTGAAGGCGAGTATATGTTCGATAACGCTCCTTATCATCATAATCAACCATTATCTCATCGTTAATCATAACATCTGCATCAAAAGCAACAGCATCAACAATAGGTATGTATGAGCCAACTGCAACATTCTCTCGTTTTGTTGGCGTCGTTAATTGTCACCATACAGGAAAAGCTAAAAAAGCAATAAGCAATATCACCATAGCAAGAATTAATGATTAAAATAATAAAAGAATGAGAATCGTATTTCATCATAAAAGCAGATGACGACTAAATTTGATTAATGAACAAAAAAAACAAAATTCATGCACATCATATGAGTGAAACTAATACAAAAAAATAAACATCAATAGCAAAAACCTTAGTAAACATACGAAAACATAATGAGAGTAAGACTACGAAGCCCTACTCTCAAAAAAAATTAATACAATGTCATAAATGCAGACTTATCACACTGAGAAAGCTGAACTGTTGAATGATTCCCTGTTCTCATAATTGAATTGGGGTCAATGTTATTATTACACCAAGCTGAAGATGTAAAGATTTGCTGTCCAGACCACGGTTGATCAGTATGTTGAAATCCTATTGTATGTCCAAACTCATGCAACATGGTAAAGATTCTTTGACTAGTAGTCATGGACGACAATCCAGGCCATACAGAATTAATTGCAATCTCCCCACCAGGCTTACCATCTGCATACGGCAATGCAGCAGAGGCAATTGTAGTAGCAGCATTGCCAAAGCCAGTATAGATATTATAGTTCTTGAAGGTAATTGCTATACCATTCGACGCTAAAAATGGACCTTCAAAAAACCGAATACTTCTGCCTTCTGCATTCCATGAATTCATTGCTTGCCTTACTGCACTTCTCCATACATCTGGGACATTCCCAACAAAAAACACAGGAATGTTTCGATACTGAGGAGCAACCAATAACCAATGACGATAATGTCGTGCATTTGCCATCGTTTTCGGGGCATACTTCGTCTGAAAACTATCACGCTCAAACAGCATATCTCCCTCAACAACATAGGTCGATGGAGTAATCTGAATGGTTTCTCGCTTGAAGCCATAGACACCTTGCAAAACTGACAAATCCAGACGTGTGACATCATCAAGTGATGAGTCATCACTAACGACCGACACCTCTTCAGGAATAACCTCTTCATGTACACTCGTACACGACCCAAACATCATCAAGCTAGCAATAGCAATGATGATCAAAAAACGCAATTCGTTTCGCATAAAATTTTTGATTATGACATTTTTGTGTTGTTTTTGCATACTGCGTGGAATGATTCACAACAACCACCCCCTGACCCAAACAACGTGAGGAGCCAGCTTTTCTCGTTTGACGACCATGAGAGAAAAAAATCATGGGAAACAATTCTTCCTTACCAAGAAAAAACTCTTTCTGATGTTCGAACAATCATCGGGTGCAGTATAAAAAAAAAAAACGAATTGCAAGAGAAAATTGTGGATTCGCACCACGACACGCGTTCCTCCGACCTACCCAAAGCCGACCTGTCATCATCAGTATAAAGAAAAAAACCTGGAAATGCAAGGAATTAGCGGTCAGAAGGTAATGTTTTTACAAAGTCGATAATTTCTTCCTCTGTCATGTTGTTGCGAGGATAGGAGGTGGGTCAGACGAAAATGGTGGAATTAGTATACATAATATCATTTCATCATTGATATTGTATAAATGCAACACTTCATGACACATATGGTCAAATTTTTTCATTTTTTCGATATCGATCTTTGGATGTATGTCGTCGATTTCATCATTGATAATGAGTAATTTTTTCATTTTCTTCTATGGAAAATGGCGATTTAATCGTTGAATATACAACCAGTCATTGTGATGGACTATATGCTATTTGCGGATCTGATAGTCATTGTGGCATTATATAAGATGATAAGGTTGGATTAACTCGGTATACTCATGAAAGACCTGTCATCACCATATGTCAATTATTATTAGAGTCAAAAAAAATAATAGATCATGAAGTACTATCGTAAACATGATTCATTGTCAAAAAATATGTATCCAAGGAAAATGGTTTATCCCATATCTTTTCTCATTGCAATGAATATAGTCCATTACTATCTTGCAGATACTTGCCTCATCGTATATACGAAAATGATGAAGCATTCCATTTTGATGTAAGAGAAAATGGTATACTATCACACCAAACAAAAACCATATTTTTGGAACAATTTGCAAGTCACTCACTATTCCATTGTCCTACAAATCATCATAACAAAATTGGCTGTTGTTTAAAAAATAGTGATATGACAAATAGCAACATTACAATCAATATTCATCATATAGTTTTTTGAACCATTTGATAAAAAAAATAAAAAACATACTCTTGATTTTTCAAAAAGGAGGCAAAAGAAAAATCTCTTGCCTCAAAATACATTCTAAAAATAAAGACTAATACTGATAACGATATCCAAGAGTATGGGTGAAAACACCCACTTGGTTGAAGTGATTTACAGTATTACCATTAGCATGATACCAAACTTGACGATTACCATTAGGTGCGATAAAAAAGTTTGTATCGTACCCTGATGCAGAATTGTTTACATTTGATATTGTATGAGATGACCAAGGACCTGATGTATTACGATTGATAATAACAATAGCAATTTGTTTTCCAGGCGTAGATGTAAGAGTTCTATTCCCTCCACCATTCCAAGTCATCTGCACCAAAGGAGACCATGTTGATTCAACGCGTGCATTTTTGGCATCTTTGGCATCTTTTGCATCGATAGCATTAACCATGCTATCAAGTTGTCGATTAAGCATAGCTGTGACTTCTGCATCAGTAAGCTCAGTTTGTTTTTCCTTAGGCTTCAGCTCTTCATGTACACTCGTACACGACCCAAACATCATCAAGCTAGCAATAGCAATGATGATCAAAAAACGCAATTCGTTTCGCATAAAATTTTTGATTATGACATTTTTGTGTTGTTTTTGCACACTGCGTAGATTGATCAGCAATAACCAATCCCTGACCCAAACAACGATGGGAGCCAGTATTCTCGTTTGACGACCATGAGAGAAAAAATCATGGGACGACACCATTTCCGATCAGGAAACAGCATCATCTGATGGTGCAACACTCATCGCGCCCATCATAAAAAAAAAAAAACGAAATGCAAGAGAAAGTGTGAAAAATTGTGGATTCTCACCACGACACGCGTTCATCCGACACCCACGCCGACCTGTCATCATCAGTATAGCGAGAATGATGAGAAAAAGCAAGAAATTAGCGGTCAGAAGATAATGTTTTTACGAAGGTGATAATTTCTTCTTCTGTCATATTGTTGCGGGGGTAGGAGGTTGATCAAACGAAGATCATAGAGCTTGATATAGCAATAGCTTGTCAGTTATATGAGGGCAGAAAAGTAAGCATTTCAAATTCTCATAAGTAATCAGATCAATAGTACCGTTTGTTATCAACCTGGAGGTAATGCATATCTAATCTTCACTCATAGGGAATAAGCCTAATTGAATCATAATTACTGATGGAGGTTAAAGATTGATTTCTCCAATATACTGTATAATCCACAAGGATATAGGGAGATCATGGATATCCAATATATGCCAAATTACTTTCAAATTTTCACGTATACAAAGATCATCAAAAATCTAAATATCGATGTCTATTGTCATGATCTGCAAAAAAGGAAGCATTGCGTAAAGAAAAGTATTCTGGAATAATTCATATAGTTTGACTAATAAGAAATGGCTGACTTATATTATACTTCTTCCATCATTGCGTTCACGCATAATATAGTGTAGCAGTTTTATCCTGATTTTCAAGCATTACTATGCGTTGTCAGACAAAAAGGGGAGATTGGTATCGTGGGACAATTATTTTATCAGCAACATAAGGATTATATAAAACAGTAGATTCTGCGGTATGATAAAGAATTTGACTATGATATAAAGAAATATTGGCAGATTCGTTAAGAGGAGTAAAAGAAAAAGACGAGAAGCGATTGCATATTTTCCATCATCGACCTGATATACATCCTCATACTCTTAAAAGCGATAAGGAAACAGAAAAATATTGTATACAAAAAAAGACCATAAGACCACAAAAGATATATTTGATAAGAAAAAGAAGCATAAGAAAATAGATAATAAAGGTGCCACAAAAATTTGTGACACCAAAAATATTAACAAAAACAAACTAAATCAACTAGGGCTGATATTGAAACTCTACAGTACCACTTGGATAAGGTTGTGCAAAGCCAACACGAACACTTGATGATGAAGCGGTAAACTCGTACCATTGAGTACAAGTCGTTGGTGGAGCATTGAATACCAAAAGGCCATTGATTGTGATGCCAATAGTTCTCGTTCCTGATGTGTTTGTAAACCGTAAACGATACCTTTTCCCTGACGAAACGGAATAGGTTCTTGTCTGAGATTCCCATAAAAAACCTCCCAAAGTCCAATTTGGATGTGAAATCCAATTAATAGTAGACAGTGAGTGAACCTCCTGACTTCTCTTAATTTTGGACGACGATATATCAAACACAGGCACTACCTCCTCGCGATTGTCGCACGAAGAAAACCCAATCATCATCAATCCCATAATGGCGATGAATAAAAACACATTTCTAAGCATAAAACGTTCGATTATGACATTTTTTGTGTTGTTTTTGCACAATGCATGGAGTGGATTCTTAAAAACCCACACCCTGACCCAAAGAACGATGGGAGCCAGTATTCTCGTTTGACGACCATGAGAGAAAAAATCATGGGAAGACACC
>JANWWO010000017.1 GCA_025057375.1 Candidatus Absconditabacterales bacterium
AGAATACTGGCTCCCATCGTTGTTTGGGTCAGGGATTGGTTATTGCTGATCAATCTACGCAGTGTGCAAAAACAACAAAAAAAATGTCATAATCGAAAGTTTTATGCGAAACAAAGTGAGTTTTTTGATCATCATTGCTATTAGTGGCTTGATGACCATGGTTGCGTCATGTACGAGTGTACATGATGAGGTTGTTCCTGAAGAGGTGTCGGTCGTTAGTGATGATTCGTCACTTGATTCTGCTACTCGTCAGGACTTATCGGTCTTGCAAGGTTTCTATGGCTTCAAGCGCGAAACCATTCAGATTACGCCATCGACCTATGTTGTTGAAGGAGATATGCTGTTTGAGCGTGATTCTTTCCAGACGAAGTATGCCCCGAAAACGATGGCAAATGCGAGACATTATCGTCATTGGTTATTGGTTGCTCCTCAGTATCGAAACATTCCTGTGTATTTTTGGGGAAATGTTCCTGATGTATGGAAAAATGCTATCAGAACTGCTATTTCTCGGTGGAATGCTGAAAACCGGAGTATTAGATTTTATGAAACGTCTAGTTTTCATACCAATGGTATAGGTATACGATTCATTAATTTTTATCAAAATACATTACCCTGGTATGGAAATCCATCTACATCAATTGCAGCAGCTAGAATGCCATATTCTGATGGAAAACCTGGTGGAGAGGTTGTGATCAATTCCGCATGGCCAGGAATGTCATTTATGACTCAGAATCAGAGAATATTTACGTCTCTCCATGAGCTTGGACATACTATCGGATTTACACACTCAGATTCTCCTTCTGAAGGAATACAGATTTGGACATCTATTTGGGGGTGTAATGAGGGAGTCGATAATGCTTCTGTCATGAGAGTAGGCAATCACTCAAATACAGTGCTCTCTTTTTGTGATAAGCAGGCATTTTCTACTTTGTACTAATTAGTTCTTGAGGAATAGGTATTAATTATCTATTCCTCATTGCTTTACTATAGTAAATATAATGAGTGTCTTTTTTTACTATATTGTTTTTTTGTTGTGACACTGTTTTTTTAGTAGTGTAGCTTCATATGCCAATACATTGCCTATTGAAATTGATTCATGAGGACGCTTTTTTTATAGAGACAATTATCCCTCAATAATTATTTCAGATGAAGTTGTCCGAGCTCCTCAATATTATGCATCAATATACGTTAAGCATTGTTTATTACTGTGAACATGAACAGTTTGTTCGATAGATATACAAAAAGTTTATTCATGAGATCGAACCGACATTGGGTATATTAAAAATATATTTGGTCGTTTTGAGCCAGGAGAAAAATACGTTGTTAACTGATGAGAAAAGATTTTTAATCAAGATTTATGATCATATATCTTT
Organism: Candidatus Absconditabacterales bacterium; assembly: GCA_025057375.1. Classification (GTDB taxonomy): domain Bacteria; phylum Patescibacteriota; class Gracilibacteria; order Absconditabacterales; family Absconditicoccaceae; genus JANWWO01. The sequence goes on from JANWWO010000017.1 coordinate 1,374, forward strand.
ATTCCTTTGACAGTATACGATAACTATGATACACAAAAAAAATTTTTCCGTCTATGAATTATTGTCTTTTCAGTTATATTTTTGATAGTATTATTTTTGTTTCTGTATCATAATTTTCCACATTCCAAAAAGCATGGTATCTCTGACCAGTAATTTTTCTTGCTTTTTCTCATCATTCTTGTTATACTGATGATGACAGGTCGGCGTGCTGCGTCGGAGGAACGCGTGTCGTGGTGCGAATCCACAATTTTCTCTTGCAATTCGTTTTTTTTTTATGATGGGCGCGATGAGTGTTGCACCATCAGATGAGACTGTTTCCTGATCGGAAATGGTGTCGTCCCATGATTTTTTCTCTCATGGTCGTCAAACGAGAATACTGGCTCCCATC
>JANWWO010000018.1 GCA_025057375.1 Candidatus Absconditabacterales bacterium
AAGGTTGATTCATAAACTCGATAAAATTGGAAAAAATCTTTTAGAGAGGCATAAACGGGAACAGAAGGGATACCTAATGCTTCCTTTAATTGAGGTCCGTACATAACACCAATAACATTGTTATCTTTTTTTAAACTTTTAGAGTTGAATTTATTCCTTCTAAAAACCTTCAATCTAATTGTCATTTTATGCCCCCAGGAGGACTCGAACCTCCAACCACCGGCTTAAAAGGCCGTTGCTCTACCTGTTGAGCTATGAGGGCTCTACTCTATTATAACATAACTTAGTGATGAGAGATAAGATAGTCCCCCACTTGGATACTTTCTGAACACTCAACAACTAGACCACAAATATCACCTTCCTTAACCTCATCACTGCTAACCTTATTTTTTTCAATACTTAAAATCTTTAGCTGAGCAATTATCTGATTATCTCTTTGCAAAAATAACTTTTGGCCAACCTTCAATATTCCTTCTTTCACTTGACCTCCGATCGTTTTTTTACTCCTGGTTTCTGAAAAAACTGCTAAAACTTCCAATTGTCCCCCCAGATAGTTTTCCTCTGCTTTTTTCATGCGCAAATATTCTAAAATATCTTTCTCTAACTGATAAATAACATTAGCATCAAATACTCTAAGATTAAAATCTTTAATCATTTCTAT
>JANWWO010000019.1 GCA_025057375.1 Candidatus Absconditabacterales bacterium
TCAGGAAACAGCATCATCTGATGGTGCAACACTCATCGCGCCCATCATAAAAAAAAAAAAACGAAATGCAAGAGAAAATAGGAGAAAATTGTGGATTCGCACCACGACACGCGTTCCTCCGACGCAGGACGCCGACCTGCCATCATCAGTATAACAAGAATGATGAGAAAATGCAAGAAATTAGCGGTCAGAGATGGTTTTTTCATAATCTGCAATCACTTGTAGCATCATTGAATCATCTCTACCTATACGATCTAGTTTCATATTGTGAAAATATATCGTTTCTGTGTCAAACAAAAATGATTTTCATCATTGATTGATAAATTGTATTCAACTATGTCGAGGTCATAGAGCATGATGTTGATATCGTATAGTATTTTTATCACTGACATACTGATCACCTAGCAAAAAAAATGATTCTCTGTCTATTTGTTGATAGTTATCCAATGGACGATCCAAATATGTAATTTTTGCATCATCAAGAAAAAATGGGGAAGCACAATGTCGGAGTTGATATACAACTCATGAAACATTCATTGATGTGGCAGACGAAGAACGAAAATACAGCAGCCCATTATTTCTATCAAAAATGGCATTATCGCTTTGGTTATTTGGACATAGATCACTATATAAAGGATTTTTTACAGGAATTTGAG
>JANWWO010000001.1 GCA_025057375.1 Candidatus Absconditabacterales bacterium
CCTCCGATAAATACGCCTTGCCAAGAAACCATAGTAAATTTCTACTATTGTAGATCCTGTACCACTATCTCAGTAAATAAGGACGCCAAGAAACCATAGTAAATTTCTACTATTGTAGATATTACGATATCAGGCGTAATTTGAAGAATTGCCAAGAAACCATAGTAAATTTCTACTATTGTAGATTGTTATTTTCCCGGTGTTGTCTCATCAAAGCCAAGAAACCATAGTAAATTTCTACTATTGTAGATTCTATTATGGTGTATTTTTTGGCATAGTAGGCAATAAACCATAGTAAATTTCTACTATTGTAGATTTTTATTGTGCGTTTATTGCCTTTTTTTTGGCAAGAAACCATAGTACATTTCTACGATTGTAGATATGGTTGTGCCTATGCAGTCATATCCTGAAACAAAAAAACATACCACACATCTGCGCTGCCGCAAGGGATATAGAATACACATTGCTTTCACCTCCGTTTCCCCTTGCATTTCGCCATCCAAATCCCTACACTCAACAAATACAAACTGACGATATTCCTGTCGGTCACAGTTTTTTTTTGTTTTTTGTAGTATCATGGGACATTTTTCACACTCAAAACTTGCGATGTATGAAACCTGCCAACTCAAATTCCGCTTTGCCCATGTCGACAAACTTGATATGCCTTTTGAACAAACAGTAAGTCTTGCAATAGGAAAGACATGTCATCATACACTTGAACATCTCTATAAACAAACAGCCAAAGGGCATACTATCACACTCGACATGCTTCTTGCCTATGCACAAACAAAGCGATCAAGCGAAACAATAGCACTGACTGATGTCACGGATGACGATTGGGCACTGGTTGTCAGACATGTGACACGATACTATGAAACATATGCTCCATTTACTCAAGACACCACAATTGGGACAGAAGTGCGATTTACGCTTCCCCTCGAGAATGGACACACATGTACAGGCATTATCGACAGAGTCGCTCTTTCTGGACGTATCCTCAAACTCATTGATTACAAAACGTCACACAGCATCAAAACAACAGCAGACAACGAATACACAAGTCAACTCAAAACCTATGCACTCGCAGCACACCATCTCTATCCCGGACTCTTTGATACCGTGCAATGTATCATTGTGTATCTTTCTGCCCAGGTCGAACAAGTGTTTGAATTTGATCATGAAACAATGACAAAACACAAACAGCATATTCTCGATCGTACCCAAGAAATCTGACAAAAAATGGCAGAATACAGTTTTTTTCCTGACAACGTCATCTTTACACACTCCCCTGGAAAACATTGTCAATCATGTCCTTTCCTTACGCTCTGTCCTGCGTGGAAGCACAAAGATATGATCGATGAAGAAGTCAGTGTCGCAGATCTTGCACCGACAACAATCAAACGTTTGGTCGATGAGTATGTCATCGCAAAAAAACATCTCAAAGAACAAGAAAAAAAGGTCGAGATGATGGCCGACCTCCTCAAAAAATACGCACACCACCACAATCTCCTAGCCCTCTATGGACAGTCTGCAATTGTGGGTTTTCGTGCAACGTACAAACTCACCATCCATGACAAAGATACACTCTCTACATTCCTCAAACAAGAAGGAATATTTGATCAACTCGCAAGCATCAACCACGCAACCCTCACCTCATTTATCAAAAAAAATCCCGACATTCTCCGTCGTATTGACAAACAAATAGCATCATGGGATCCAGTATTGATGTTTGGAAAAATTACACATACAGAGGAGGACGAATAAACACATGCCCTCCATTCTACGGAAGTGGAAACTGAGCACACCATTCTCTGACCTCCTCACGTAATCAGCCAAGATCTTTTGCTTCTGCACGCAAAGCACGATCGATCATCTGGACAATCCATCTGACATCATCCTGTCTGACTCACCTCGTCGTCATCGCTTGAATCCCAATTCTCAAACCAGAAGGATTGAAAGCAGGAGCATCATCATCAGGAACAGGAGACTTTGAGGTAGAAATTCCTACCTCATCAAGTTTTTTTTGGGCATCTCACCCGCTTAGCGCCTGCGGACGCAGATCAAGCACAACCATATGATTGTCTGTCCCTCCTGTGACCAACGTATATCACAACGACAAAAACTCATCAGCCATCACACGAGCATTGTCCACCACCTGTCTGGCATACATCGCAAAAGACGGCTGTTGAGCTTCCCAAAGGGCAATAGCAAGGGCTGCAATCGTATTCATATGCGGTCATCATTGAGTTCACGGAAAGACAGATCTATCAATCAATGTTGGGATATGATCGATCGTTTTGGGTGGTGCTTTGAGTGGATTGGAGACAATCCCCTTGCTAGCAATAATCGCTCCCCTCGGTCATCTGAGGGATTTGTGAGACGTCGTCATCATTACATGAAACCCATGATCAAGAGGATTGTCAAGCACTCATCAGGCAATTAGACCACCAATATGCGACACATCAGCAAAGGCAATCGCTCCAACGTCCTGTGCTATCTGTGCAAAACGAGCATAATCAAGAGTCCTAGGATAAGAAGAAAATCAGGCAAGAATCATTTTTGGGCGATGCGTACGAGCAAGATCAGCCAGTGCATCATAATCAATACTCCCATCAGGACGAGTTTTGTAACGAACAAAATTGTACATGCGTGCGCCGAGCGTAACGGGAGATCCATGCGTCAGATGTCAACCATGAGAAAGATCCATCCCAAGAATTGTATCCCCAAGCTCAAGCAATCAAGCATAAATCGCTGTATTGGCAGCCGCACCGGACAGGGATTGGACATTAGCATGATCGGAATGAAACAAAGAACATGCTCTCTGGATGGCCAATGACTCAATCCTATCCGTCCATTCCTGTCAGCCATAATATCTTTTCCCTGGATATCACTCTGCATATTTATTTGCAAAGGCAGAAGCTTGAGCAAGCAAGACAGCTGGTGACTGATAATTTTCGGACGCAATCAGTTCCATTCCCTCTGCTTGTCTACGATATTCTGCATGAATTGCTTCGACAAGAGCGGTGTCAGGATGAGAAAACAATGACGAAAGAGGAGGGAGCGAAGACATCAAAAAACCAAAACTAAAAAAAAACCACCATCAGTATGTAACGATGATGAAGAAAAAAGCAAGAGATGATACAAACTTTCTTTAGCAACATACAATATAGACCACAAGAGAGTTTTCTACGTATTTTGCAATCGTCTTTCTGCTTCCAAGGCAGCCATACATCACGTACCTGCTGACGTAATTGCTTGACGATATTTTTTGTCCTGGACATCACCAGCTGCAAAGATTCAGGGAACAGATGTTTGTGTTGTTCCTGGCTGAGTCACGATATAACCAGCATCATCAAGCTGTACTTGTCATTTCAAAAATCATGTATTAGGCGTATGTCAAATAGCGAAAAAAAGCCCTCAAACCTCTATATCAGTCACCACTGCAGATTGATGATTGATAATACGCAATCACGTAATTTTTTTCCCATCTCCAAGGACTTCTTGAACCTCAGTATGTCGGAGGAATTCAATTTTTGGATTTTTAAATGCCTTCTCTTGCATCGCTTTAGAGGCTCTCAATTTGTCTGTACGAACAAGCACAAGAACTTTGGACCCAAAATGAGACATATGAATTGCTTCTTCCATAGCAACATCACCTCATCCTACAACGGCAATAATTTTGTTACGAAACATAGGTAATGCTCCATCACAAATTGCACACCCAGAAATCCCCTTCATCCAATACGTATCTACCCCGGGAACAGAAAGCTTTTTTGCTGTTGCTCAAGTTGCGACAATCACCGCATCAGCTGTCCATGTCTCTTGTCAGACTGTCAACACAAAAGGACGCACTGATGTATCGATTGCATCGACTGTTTTGGTAATAATCGTGCATCATGACTCAATCGATTGCTCTCTCATACGACGCATCAGTTCTGGTCATTGGATACCACCAGGAAATCAGGGAAAATTCTCAACAGTCGTCGTCGTTGTCAACTGTCATCACGCAGCAATTCATCACGCCATAAATCACTCAAACATCACAGGAGCAAGATTTGCTCTTCAGGCATAAATCGCAGCAGTATGACCAGCTGGTCATGAACCGATAATGATAAGTTTACGATGATTTGTCATGATAGCAAAAAAAATAAAACACAAAAGGACTATAGTGATTTTTTTTCTATTTGCAAGACAATTTCCGACCATGTTCGTAAATTAAAAGAAACTAGTGATAACGAAGCACATGATGATGCTCTTGCTTTTTAGAAAAAAAATGATATTCTCTCAGCACGATTTTATCTATTGTTTGATGCAATGTTCGCACTATGACCATGGCTCCAATCCCAATGATTGGCAAGAAGAAAAATTATTGACTGACTTGCAACACAGAATTTATGGCTCAATGGCAACCATGCTCACAATTTTCGTCAACCTATACAACCCTGAGACATTATTCGCCTTGGGAGTGGCGATACCCAAAGAGTATGGGAAGTAGGAACCGAAGTTGTTGCACACAAACTTATTCTTTTCCATAAACCAGAAGGAGTCATCGTCTCACATAGCGATGGTCACAACAACACGATATTTTCACTCCTGCCTGACCAGTATCGTCAGTGACGATTTTTTGTCTGAAGATTGGATAAAGATAGCCGTGGACTCGTTATTTTAACAAACAAAAGTGACTTGGTTCATAAATGGGAACATCCAAGTTTCCATATCCCAAAAAGATATGTGGTTAGAATCAGTAAACCACTGAGCAAAGAAGATGCAGAAACAATGAAAAAAGGCATCTATGTCGATGATTTTTGAAGATTTGCAAAAAAAGGAGAAGGAGAATTTCTCAAACTTCCCCATCTCATCTATCGTGAAGTTGATGGCCAACATATCCTCGACATTATCTTGACTGAAGGAAAAAAAAGACATATTCGTCGTGTATGTCGTGGATTAAACTACAAAATCTTAGATCTCGTCAGGACACATATTGGACCATATGCACTTTGAAATCTCAAACCATGAGCATTCCAGATTATGGATATTCCAGCCAACATTGACAATCTTTCTCTGCCACCTAGTATCCAAAAAATCCATACACCACCAGAAAAAAAGACTACATCACGTAGCCGTGTATGATGGGCAAAACCCAAATGGAAAAGATAGAGCTCAGCAACACCTCTCGTTCCCGACTTTTGCATCAAAAATCTCTCCTGTTAGGGATGTATTTCTTTGTAGCAAGAAACAATTTTTTGATCAGTATTACGAAGCCATTCATAGCAGGGCAAAGACGTGACAGGATCACGAAACGATCTCTGAAATACAATAGATCAACGTTGATCATCTCTCGCAAGCGTAAACAACGACTCAATCATTCATCATGATGCATGAGGATAGTAATGAATGATGGAAATAATGGGATATGTAGACGTATTTTGGATACGAAAATCAATGAGCCCTTCATAAACACTCGCATCAAGTCAAGGCGTCGTAATCAACTGGCCATCGATCGATGCATCGTAGAGTTTATGAAACCACTTAGTATGATTACGTTGTTCAAGAAACGCAATCGCACGATTGGTCAGAAACGCCTGCATCAACGCCGTTGACGCACCACAAATTCCTCCTGCATACACAGAGACAATATCTGATCATACAATACCATTCCCCATAAGATAACGTTGTCTGACCAGAGGATCATAGCCAATATTTGCAAAAAATGACAAACTTCCCGTCGCATTGATAACCCTCACATATCCAAACTCACGAAACGCTGTAGCAATATTCCTCACTCTTACGCCAACATCATGAGCGATTCTTTCACGACGAGAGACCACCTGATATCACAATGCACGTAAATCCTTCTCATCACGAAATAGATAGACATACTCAAGAGCCAATAGATCAGACAAAGGGATATGGATATCGTACCCACGCTTCACTGTACGCCCAAGATATCTATCCAGATGATCATCAGTATCCAAACGTGATCACGACCATACCCAATCATCTCATGAATCATCAAGCCAAATCGGACTAGGCTTATCTCACCATGGTTTTCTCACAAAATTGACATACCCATGTTCCATCATCACCTGCAACAAAGCGACTCTCAAGACATCCTGACGACGAAGTTTATGATAAAAAGATATATACTGACGAGACAAAACAATCCCCTCTTCATCAAAAGACAGGTCATAACTTGGCAAAGGACGAAAAAAATGATCTTTTTTAAGAGCCAAAGGACGCTGATGACTCACATCATCATACACTATTCGTTGTTCACGAACACGATCAATCACCTTCTGCGGAACCAGTATTGCCACAGCAAATCACAAAATCCCTCAAACAAGCAAAAAACACAGATTCGATATATAGTTCATCAAAAAGCATCTATAATAAAAAGAAAAAAAGCTAACTGACTGGAATCGCAGTACCTCTACCAAACACGGCTATCTCCTCATCACATCTACGCCCTGATCACCTATAGACACATACCAAGAAAAACAACATGATACTAGCGAACGGGGAAAGTAATATCTTGTGGCTCACTAAACTGTGATATCGCAAAAGACGTTTGAACAGTCAACGCATAATTATCAATACTTTTCTTTCCCAATGACGTAAACCAAAAATCACCATAGAGCTTTGTTTGCATGGTCAAACGAATAAAAGGAGCAATTTGGACATTTTCATCAGCAAACGCATAGAGAGGTGAAATAGCAGGAGAAATCTCCATCGACCAATTACTCACAGTAATATTGTTGCTAAACATGTTTACCCATCAATCATTACGATCACGAGGAAGACGGAAAGCAGCATAGGGTCACCCTACCTCATCCCCTTGACAAAAAAATCATTGCGTCGTGTCACATGCCCACGTATCAATCAATCAATCATACTGTCATGATCATAGCGTTGCCAATGAATGACTATCACCCACATCAAATCCTTGCAATCTCAACATTTGGATAGTATACAGACGTTCATAATCAGCAAACTGACCGTCGTTATCAATATCATTCTCTCACACACGCGCCCTTCTTAGCATCAATCTTTTGTCATTTGTCTTAGAAATAAGATAGAGCTCTTGGACTCATGTATTAGCACCAATAGCAAGAGGTCAACGTCACAATTCTCTGTCATCATCATCACCAAATGATCACACCACCGTATCAACGTCTCCCATCACATCAAGAAATTGCGCACGATATTGTCCAAATGACTGTATTCTTACATTCGCCGTTTCAAAACATCCACGTGCATTAAGCACATCAGTTCATCAAGGATAAATACGAGGATTATTTTCTTGTGCAAGCAAGGCAGAACTACAAAAATACAGTTGATGATTGTCTGCTTGCGATCATCCCAAAAATCCATTTTTATTCCCATAGCCAGTATCACGTGAGCAATATCCCTCAGTACCGACATCCCAACGAAAATCATTTGCTGCAGGATTGAGCGGCTGAGAGGAACATCACACAAGTCTTCTATTGAAGTACTCTTCATAATCAATAGTATAATCTTTTATTTCAGTCTGCATTTTTTCCAACATAGCATAACTTGTTTCGATCAACAATTGTTTCCCTTCCAATCAACGTTTGACTCTCACAAGTGATAAATAAAATTCGATAACAACAATCATTACGACAGAAAAAATTGTCATTGCAATAAGCAACTCAACAAGAGTAAATCAACGACGATATGACATCATACCACACAAAGAAACAAAATATTACACAGTATCACTATACACAAACGGACGATCAATTGCAAATTTCTTGATACACTAGTATCACATTATTCTCCAATTAATTCATCAAGAGCACGAATAAGCTCGGTGAGCAATACTCTTTGAGTAACAGAAAGAGACGTATCAGCAAGTCTTGTTTGTGTATTCGTACGAACGGTTTTCGCAGCGACTCTTCTTTGCGACAAATCAGGGAATCTTTGTGCAAGCGTATCAAGCTGCGCAGCAATTGTTTGACGGATCGTATCTTGCTCTGCTTGAGAAAGAGACTGGAGTGATGGAACCAATGATCATGAAGCAGAAGAGTCAGAAGAAAGCGACTGGGGAGTAGACGAAGATTCTTGAGAAACAGGCTGAGGATTTTGAGATCATGACATGATTGTTTGACTTACTTCGAGAATTCTTCTTGCACGATCACGAATCGAACGAACATTTGTTGTCTCTGCAAGACTGGTTGCCAAAGGAATAATCTCTGCAATCAATGCTTGCTGACGACTGACATTGTCTGTTGACCGTACTGACGTATTGAGTTCCTCAAGCGTAGCCATACGCTCAAAATCTGACTGTGACTGATTATACAAACGAACGAGCAAAGATCTTGCATCACGCTCTCCTTGACCAATAAGCTGTCTGTATTGAGCAAAGAAAAAATCTTTGTATAATCTACGCAAATCATTGGATGTTGCTAGACTACTCATTGTCGCTCAAGTAAGACGAAAAAGATGACTACGTCATTCATCAATCAAACTAGCAAGCAATGTCTTATCAGCATCAGATACCATTGCCAACCCATCACACTTGATCGTTCATGATCCTCCATACCTAAAGATCATACCACGTGCTGCATTGAACCAACTTTCTAATCAGCCTCTCGACAACAATCAACCAAATGTTTTATCAACAAAAGCAAGATAAGCAAGCTGATAATGAAAATTGATGTTTTCAAGAATAGTTGCTGCTTCACGTTCAGCATTGAGATAAGGAGAGCGAGCCAAGATACGATCGATTCTTTTTTTTGCTTCTCTACGAATGATAGCATAGACAGCATCTGACAACCTCTTTTCCATCGTAATGAAACGATCCCATGCCAACCCAAATGTCTGTGCTGATCACGACGTAACATTCAACTCACGAACAATACGGTCAAGTTCGACTACACCACTCGCAAACATTGCTCTTCCATCCTGACCAAGAAATGCATGCAGTCACGACAAGTGTTGATCGATTGATTGGGCATGCAGCGAGGCAGTTTGGAGAATTAAATCTTGGTACATATCACCAAATGTGATGATCTGATTAAGAAGAACCGCATCAGCAACTCTGATCGCATTGGTAATAGACTTGCCATCATTTTGGATTTTGGCAACATAAATAGCAGCAAGAAGTCTACGATATTCTGTATCAAGCAAGGAACGTAATTCATCATAAGACTGATCCCATACAACAACAGATCACCCAGGAAGACGGCACTGATCAAACAATTGAGGAGAAATACCAGCAACAACAGTCAGTCATCCTTTTCTTTCTTGTAAGCGACGATCTTCTTCGTCTAAAAGTCTTTCGATTGCTTGTTTTTGAAATTCGAGCTGTACGATCATTTCGTCATAACGGCTCTTAAGAGACTGTCCTGTATGGATACTTTGTCCACTTTGGACGAGTGTTCATGTAGAAACAGTAAGTACAGCACCTGATGACATATCTCATGACTGGGCGAAAACAGAAAGAGAAGACAAAAGAAGAACAAAAAGAATCATGACAATCATAGCAAAAAGAAAAGAATAATAAATAATAAAAAATGTATCCTTCTCGTTACACATAACGAGTTTTGAATAAAAAATATAAACTAAACCACGACACAATGCATATCAGGAAACTCGTTTTTCACACGTCATTGACAAACCTTATTATATTGACGTTGAGAATCTGCGATCATCATTCTTGGCATTTCATGTACATTGTTTTCTAGGACTAGGTCAGCTGTAAGCTCTGATAATGTTGTTTGCACAATAGCACCATAGACAAGAAAGCATGCATACTGTCTTGTCACTTCTTTCATATAGTAATCAGCAGTAGGTAGACAACAAACAGCATCAAGATCCATAGCATTCCTCTCATAAGAAACAGCACCATTGGTAATAATAAATAATGCATCATTGATCGTATCATACGAAGAAGGCAAGAGTGAAATACAATAAGACTTTGCATTCACACAGGAACCATGTCATGAATAAACGAGCGAAATATGTTGATATTTTGCACTATGGAGGTATTTTTGCAAAAAAAGGTACAATACATCAATATCACTATCAGAAAAGTCGTCATTCAGCGTAAAATCAGCAATAACTGTATATCACATCGCGATACAATAATCTTTTCATATTTTCCCAATTACGAGAACATCAAGACTCTTTTTTTTTGATTCATAATGAGATTCAAAAGTCCTCAGGGTCTCCGTATCACAAGATCCACATACTCCTTTTTCTGTTGTAATCAAAACAGCAAGTTCCCTTCATGACGACAACTTCTCCTCAACAACAGATGGGAAAACAACTGTCTTCGCAACAATCCCAATATATTGTTTAAGAAATACAAGAAAAGAGGACACTCTTGCCTGTGCTACCTGAAGCTTTGTTCAAGAAGACGTCCCCACAGCGTCAATTATATTTGTGACTGAGTATACAGACGAAAAAGGCGATAGACTAGCTTGTGCATAAACCATGAAGAAAAAGCAACAGACAAAATAAAGCAACCTATAATGAGACAACTATATTTTCGCTATGAATACAGAAAACACAAGACACAAAAACTAACTAACACCATCATATAATAAAAGACAAAGCAATCAAAAACAAACAACTACAAATCTACACCAAACAACCTTTTTTCACACATTTTTTCACACATATAGTGTTTATTTATTATACTATTTACAACACAATATGTAGGAGATTTTGCACGAAATGCAAGACATAATGAAAGATTGGACGTGACAGGACACCTCATTATGGACATAAACAAGACATAAAACAACAAAAAGAGAAGAAAAAAAACACTTGATCTTGCAAAATACACGAAAATACATAGACTACATAACCAACACACTCACATCATCAAAAAAAATATACAAACATCATCAAAAAAAATATACAAACATCATCAAAAAAAATATACAATAAAAATATTTTATCACCTATACTTTGATGAGTAATTTGTTTGAAAAATTTGTAAAAAAATTGAGAAAAAATAGTTGATCAGTAATCGATATTGTAAAACTCAAATGAATTGGTCATCTCATTTATGATGAAGATTACACAGACAGAAAACTCTATACGATGATCACAAGACTAAAGAAACACAAGCATCTTTTCTCTCTCAAAAAAGATCTCTATTACATCCCCTCGTCGCATAGCCCATATGACGACAAAGACAAACTCATACATACGATTTATCGACCTTTAGTAAAAAAATATTGTCCCAAACATAGCAACCGATGTATTGGATGAATAACAAGCCTTGATATCCATCTCTCAAGACTAAACCCGCCCACCATACTCACGATTCTGTCACCTATAAAACATGCAACAGAGACAATTATTACCAACCATACGCTTTACTACAAATGTATATCCAAAAAAAATCCCCCACTCTGGGACTACATCAAATCCCTTATACATCCCTGTATCCTCTGATGAATCATGTTCCCTGTTGTATGCCCTGAAATTGCACTCCTAGAAGCTCTTTCTGCCCCACCAGATGGAACAGACCGTGCGTATCTCTACCAGTCAGTCATCTTTTTTCTCAAAAAAAACTGGAAAAAAATCACTACAGCACATCGATCTACCCTCCTTCACATGGGCAAATACAATACAGCCACCAATAGACTTCTTCATCTTGCTCGTACAGTTGACCCATCACGAGCTGAGACCATTCATACGATTATCAAAACCTCCTGAACACTCCTTCCCCAATCAGCGCTCTAGGTAGTATTTTTATTCTTATACGTTCATGATTCATACCCGTTGATATAGTTCCTTTTCTTTTCTTGATGGGATCGGTCATCCCAAAAAGATTGTTGATCGTGTCAAATCCCTAGGGATGACATCATATGCCTTGACCGAAAAATGGTATATGGCATGATGCATCCCTACAATCCAAGCATGCCAAAAAAGCGATCCTCGTCTCATACCACTCGTATGAGTAGAACTAGGACGATGTACTGACACTACTCCCAAATCCAAACCCTATGGAACAATAACATTTTTGGCATATTCTTTGGATGGACTCAAGGCATGTATGAAACTGTGTACACTCGCACACCACCATCTCATCGAAGGAATCCCTCACCTGACGACAGCAAATCTAACCCATACCCATACACATCCTGATCTTATTGTTCTTCTTGGATGACACAATACCCAACTGCTCCATATCCAATGACAAGACATCGCATCACATATCGAACCACTCATCAACACCTTTGGTCATGACTCACTCATCATCGATTTTTGTAGTGGTGGAAAAAAAAGCATGACTGACCCTATCAATGCAAAATTGCGAGAAATCAAGAAACGCTACAATTTCTCGCATGTCATCAATAATGGATTTTGTTATCCACAACGTGACGATCACGAAATCTTTTGTATTGGACAAGCAATCAAACAAGGGCTCAACATCAGAGATATCGATAAAGAACAGTACCACAATCGCCATCTCCTTTCTCCTGAAGAACGAGAAACTCTTGCACGCGACTATGGATTTGACACAACAACGATTACACAAGCACGCGCGACATCACTACTAATTGGTTCCAAAAGCACCTTATCACTTGATTTTGGGAAAACCAAATTTCCTATCTACGAATCTCCACCACATATACAAAATCTGTACACACAGTATATGAAACACGTATAGCTATACAACAAAAACAAGAATAAAAACAAAACAGATCACAATACTCTTGTTTTTTTTGCAAAAAACCCTACGATCAAAAAACAATGATTTTTATTTTTTTTTCATATCCTATGTCAATTGTCACAATCATCACTATTGCATGATTTATTCTCGCTATCATGGGGATAAAAATTTTGAATCCCAGAAAATCAGGTGTTGTGCTTTTTTTGGGGAAAGTATCAAGAGTTATTAGAGAATGATTCAATATGACGATTCCTTTTTTGGAAACAGTTGTCTACCAAACATTGGCCATGATCAATCTCAATGTCTCCGTCGATGGTATCACAAACGATAATGTCAAGACCACAGTGACAATAAACGTCATCTATTTTGTGCGTGATGATGATCAATCAATTATTGATTCGTTATTCAAAAACCAAAATGTCGTCCAAACAATCAAATCAATGGTCGAGGAACAACTCAGAGCAAAAATATACACCTTCAATCATGAGGAAATCTTTGGGAAAAGATCTGAGATTGGTGACGAAATCAAAGCAACACTCGAAGAAAAACTTGGTGAATTTGGTATGAAACTTGATTCAGTTCAAGTAGTCGATATCCAACTTGATCACAACGTTATCGAAGCAATGAATAGAGTAGTTGCATCACAAAAAAACAGAATCGCCGCCATCGAAGATGCTGAAGCAAAAAAGAAAGCACAAATTCTTAGTGCTGAAGCGGACAAAGAAATGAAAAGACTCCTTGGTGAGTGAATGGCTGCCCAAAGAGAAGCAATCGCAGCATGATTCAAAGACTCAATCGAACAAATCAAAGGCACAGATACAGGCCTGACAGCAAAAGAAATTTTGGACTTTTTATTGACTGCAAGTAGAATAGAAACATTGGAAAAAATCGGAATGAATAATGCAAAAATTATCTATGTCAACGAAAATCTCGAAGCAAAAACCGCATCAATGATCCAGCAAACTGGATCCAACTAAGAATATCTTATGAAAACAGCAATGCAAAACGATCTTCTATACAATCGACCAGGCACTATTCCTCCACGTATCTCATATCTGACGTCACCATACGTCAGTTTTTTTTTCTTTTGCATTGATTTTTTGAAGAAAATAACTATATTGTATCATAGTTTTCATATTGCATGTTGCCGTACAATCCTCTCTTTATCTTCACATACTCATTATGAACTATTTTGAAAAAACTGTTCTGATCACATGAGGATTGTGATTTTCATGATCTCATCTTGCTGTTCATTATGTACAATCATGACGGAACGTTTTTATTGTCGATAACCTCTCAGACTCTTCACTCACTGTCCTCAGCGATATCCATAATCTTGTCTGAGAAAAAAATGTCGTTTTTGATGAACTCGATATCAAACAATATCCAGCAGTCCTTGCCTATATAAAAAATCATCCATCGATTGACCTTGTTATCCATTGCGCACATCTCAAATCGTTGGATGAAAGCAAACAAGATTCATTTTCTTATTATACCAACAATATCAATGGCACCATCAATGTCCTCAAAGCGATGAAAGAAGGAGGAATCAAACATTTTGTATATCATTCGACGGCAGCACTGTATGATGTCAGTAAATCTATTCCTCCCTATCATGAAAATGATGCCATTAAACCATTCAATGCCTATGGGACATCAAAATATGTCTGTGAACAACTCATCAATGACATGTCTGCACGCGAATGATTTTCGAGCATTATTATAAGAACATCAAAAATCGTCTGAATGCATCCGTCAGGAGAATTGGGCAAATTATCTATCTATCTCAAAAATGATCTGGTAGGAAGTATGTATGGATCAGCATGTTGATTTTGGAAGTCAATTTCATTGATGGGTTCAAAGTCAAGCCATGATGGCACCTACGAAACTGACTTTATTCATATCATGGATACTGTACAGGGAACGTACCAAGCATGACTGTGGAGTGAGAAACATCATACCGCTTGATCGCAGGTTTTTAATCTAGGAACCTGACAGGCCTATTCGTACAAAACAATTTTGTGATTTGCCGAACAAGCAACAGGCTGTAAAATTCCCTATGAAATACACAATACCCTCGATACGCATCCTCTCATCCTCTCTATCGCCAAAGCCCAAAAACTACTTAATCGATCTCCTCAATATACGATCCAACAAGCGATTGCCGACGGATGGAGATACATAAAAAGACATCATCTTGCCATCCAATAATTAGCAAACCTCGCTATTTTAGTGTTTATTTTCAATGCTTGATCGACTATTGCCAGATATATGCGTAGGATGTAAACAGCAAGGTTCCATCATTTGCAAACAATGCACCAGCAACCTTCTTCCTCACCCAGAAATATGTCTGGCAACCAAGCACGAAAGCCCTTATGGGAAAATTACCCGATGAGCGAGACAGGATGGTCGAGCACTAGCATGATGTATGATCTGTTTTCGTTTTGACCCATTGATCAATACCTGTATTCGTGCACTCAAATATCATCATCGCCGTCATCTCGCGACATTCCTTTCGTCCAAACTATCTCTCCTCATCCAATGCAATCCTCTCATAGAAAAAGATACAACACTCCTTACACGAGTCCCCTCTCATCGATGGAGAAGATATATCACCAAAGGCTACAACCAATCACAGCTCCTCGCCAATAGGACAAGCATTAACCTATCAATCCCATCAGTCCATCTTTTATCCAAAAATCGCCATACTCTATCGCAGGTCTGATTAAACAGAAAAGACCGTGTGACCAATCTAGCCAATGCATATACGCTCACCAATCAAGGAAAAAAAACGATCACAGACAACAAAATCACGACAGTTATTATTATTGACGATGTAGTTACAACAGGTACAACACTCAATGAATGTGCAAAAGCATTGACTATTCACTTCCCTCATCTCAACGTATGGGGATGCTGTCTTGCAAGACATGGCTAACAAAAAACGACATCACCAACAGCTAAAAAAGCAACCTCACGCTCAAAAAGAGAACAGGCCCATTTATTTCATTGATACATACAAACAATGCCAGTCATTCTCAGTATCATAGGAATATTACTCTGATGACTCTATATCATCTGGTCAAAAACACTTGCTGTCTTTCCCGACCAACGAGGATACAATCCCCATGATTTCCCCCGACATTTTGACCAAAGATTTTTTACCATCATGCCAACGCAAAACGCACTTGATGCTTCCATGCTAATTCAATTTCGTGAATCATGTCATGCAAAATCACGCCCCTGTGTTCTCCTCCCCCATCAAGAAACGATTGCAAATCTCATGCGACTCCGTCATATCCAATATATCGCAAGAACCATCGGTGCAGAAACAGTCCCGTACTTTTTTACCATCCTGCGTAGTATTTCAGCTCTCTCTCCCTACTGGTCAGATCCATATCGTATAGCTCTTCTCATCTGACCCATCAACAAATCATCACAAACAGATGAAACAATCAAAGCACAAACACGACGAGATAGCTACACGTATGCCATATCATGAACGCAATTTCTCTGTAATACAACCAAACTCAATGCTATACGTTCTATCACACTCTCAGAGCTTGATGAAGCACTTGCGTCCAGACACGAAACAAACCTAATCAATCCCTGCCTTGATAAGACCATCCCCTATTATTTGGGGTTCAATGCCTTTCATTTTTTGGGCAACCCACAAGAAGCATCACAGTGGTATAGCATCTCTGCATTTGATGAAAATCCTATTCCTATGGCAGGGAGTATGGCAAGCACCGTTCTCACCCAGACGAACAATCGTCGTGCCAATCTAAGTGTGTGGCTTGCAAGATTGAATAGCGAAATGCTCAACGACCCTCGTCTTACAAATACTCAAAATGCTCTCATTTTCGGTCATATTGCTCACAATACGATACTTTTCCTCATCGAAGAAACAGCATCACGTCTAGGTCAGACATGTTTTCAAGATATTACCTGTATGCGAGAAACATGAGCAATCGACGAAACTATCAACAAACAAAAAAATATTTGTATCACTGACCCCGATGATGTCTGTATCGGTCTTGATCTTTCTCTGCGTCTGTGACGAATTGATACAAACAACAATCATTTTACCTATCCCTTTCGTGATCAAACATGACTGGAAACATACGGACGAGATAGTAACAGAAACCAACGATGACCGCTCAAAAAATAAAAAAACGACCTCACAGAAGAGAATATCTATAAGATGATTGAACATACTATGTAAGATCAGGAGATGCATATGCATATGCTTTGAGAATTGGATGAAACCTTTGGTATATTGCCAAGGGAATAGGATCTTGTGTGAGTTGCATTCTTCACTCTTTCATCACTTTTCTATAAGGATCCAACACATATCGATTCCCCTCTATCTTAATAGCACACGCCCTATGTCATCGTCTAGAGCTAACCTGAGGAGGATAACGTCACACATACAAATCAAGGACATTTGCACCAGATGACAGAAAAGATTGAGAAAAATCAATATTTGACCACGAATCCTGTGGTCTCTCATGTTCACGTCAGAGCGGAAGACATCAACGATAGTTTTTTTTATCTACCAATGAATTGAGTGATGCTTCAAACGCATCACCACGCTGGAAGCGAATACCAAACCTTTCTGCATTCAGGCGTGCTGTCTGAGAACATAGTGTAACGCCTCTCCTACTTCTTTCACAAGGTCTTGATTGATAACGAGAAGCGAGAGACGCCTCCAACCATGTTGTATTCTGTATATCTGTCTGCAAGCTTTCTACAAGCTGTTGCTTTCTGTCATCAAATGATTGCTGGATGTGCATTATCTTATTGTGTTGGGAATTATTCTGATATTCCTGATAAGCTTTTGCAAAATTCTCATCTCTCGCACTCATCATCGCCACATACCTGTCTTTTGCTTGCATAATTTTCATAAACATCTGTTCACTCACACTGGCAATCCACGCATCTCATCCCTTTCCCAACGCAATATTTGCAAGAAAAAGGAGCATATCATCTTTCATGTGTTCTCTTATTGTTCCTGTTTTTTCATCAATCAAAGGTTGATCGAACAACGTCTGTCGTTCCTCACGTTGTGATGCACGTATTACATATTGTGGATCTTTGGGATTCCAAATTTTTTTCCATTCCTGATTATCAAAACCAAACCATCTATCAATCTCACGTCTCTGTTTTTTTTCTAAGTCAGTATAATTTTTTTTCTCATGATCACCTATCTGGTGATTATGTATGTTCTGCCCTTCCACAACCTGTTTTGCCAACATTCCTAGCTGTTTGGTGGTAGCTTGCATATATAAGTCTCTCTCCTCTGGCTGCATGAGGTTTCTTGGAGTTTCTATACTCATAAGAACATAGAAAAAATAAAAAAACGCTATACCAAAAGTATAGCGATATTTTCCTTGATTGCAAATTTCTCACATGAAAAAAAGATTATCTAAATGTTTCCAATTCTCTTCCAATTTCATTTGCAATCGGAGGCAGACTTCTCCACAATCACGGATTATATTTAATCGAGACCGCTCATCCATTATAGATCAAGTCTGCTCTTGTTTGATTGATTGGTCTGGTTCCTTCTGCTGTAAACCAACGATTGAGTTGGGATCTCTTAGATTGCACGAGTGCATCAAGTCACTGACCAATCATCGCTCATTCTACAGTCACTCAGCCATCGATACATCGTTCTTTGGTAAGATCAGTATTACGTCTTGGGATTGCGTCCGGTGCAAATCATCACAATGCAACGACAATACCATTGATCAATTGTCTACTACAATCATTTTTGGTGAAGCTGATACGTCCTTGTGCAACAATCATAGTCGCTTGACGAATATCTCCCTCAATTGTCAAATCTCCTTGGGCGATAATAGCCAATGGTCATCTCAATCAACTTACTTCACGATACGTCGCTCCAGCAGGAAGCACATAGATATCTCTTCCTCTAACCTTACTCAATGTTTGTCATCAAATCGTTGTTGTCGCAAGAAGAGATGGCGACGTGTATTGTCTGACCAACGCTTCCACACGTGTACGGAACGCAGCAGTAGGATTGATAATGCCTGCATTAGCACGTTGTACATTGGCAAGAGCAACACCTGACAATGTTCTCGTTCCATCCATATTCCAGAATCTATCAAGGATTGCGTCAGTTCTCATACTTGTAATTCCCTGTTGAACAAAATAAGGAGGCACAATAGTAAAGTTTGACTGGCAAACCCTTGCGGTACTTGTTGCTCTTTGGGCACCATTATCACAATAATCATATTCGACACGATCAAGACTGAGTTTATATTCTCAGAAATCACTAATTGCTGTTCCTAGTTGCATCGATGTTTTTCCATCAGCAAATTGAACAGTCGATGAATACAGCGGATCACGAGCAAATAATTGGAAAAGTGTTGATGATCATCGTCTATCCTCAGTACAGTTGGTCACAATTTGCTGTTCAAAACTCACTGGTTCACGACCTTGATGATAAATCCTAAAAGTACAACGAAGTGATCCACGAACAATTCTTCCATTACTTCCTGCATCGGCACAAGATGCTACAGCAGCATTATCATCATATCCAATATCCCATCGTAATGGCAAGATTTCTCCTGGCATGACGGACAATGGTACATCAGAATACGTACACAACTGAGCAGGTGCAACAGGTCTATCATTCTCATCAACGAGGTCACATTGTGCAGTACAAATACGTCCTACCATTGTTATATCTCTCACCGTTTGTGCAGTATCAAGCCATCAAGCTGATCAGACAGTTCCTCTTCCTCACAAATCGCATTTTTCTCATGCATCCACACGACCATTCCCACAGACACCAAAGGGTTGGTTGGTAACAAGGGTTGTTGCTTGACATTGCGTTGATGTTTGATCATTGACAAAACAACGAGGAGAATAGGTTCATCCAGATGCAAAAGTACAAGAAGCCGTCAACACAGAACCATCCACGACCACATCTGCTCATCCAAGACCACAATTAAAACGAATACGAGGATTGATTATACCAGGTGCTGCTGTACATGTATATGTCACTGTTTGTGATTGTCCATTGGTAACATTGATTCTTGTCTCACGAGGCGTCAATGCCTGACACGTCTCACCAAGTGGACGAATAGTAAAGGGAGCAACAGCTTCACGTGTTTGATTTACACCATTCAGGACAAAGCTTGCACGTGCAAGATTTTGACGAGAAGTATCTTGACTGACTCTGACACGTCAGACCAACTCAACTTCAAGTGATCATCATTGGGTCAACGTCACAGGTAGAGAACTAAACAGTGTTGTTCCACTCATTGCTCATGAGAGAAGAGATCCAGAAACAACACGTCGTGACAGAAATGAAAGAACATCATCTGGTCGCACATCTGTCAACACTATATTTTCAACTGTTCATGATGTTTGATTGGCAAGTCTCACACGAAATGTAATCATATCACCTGACGAAACTGTTGCTGGCGTTGCTGTTTTGGTAATAACAATATCCCCAGTTCTTGGAGGTTGAGGGACTGCCTCACAATTCACACACGTCTCCACATTTGCACACAATCTTGGTCCATCTCCTTGGACACAGGCAGTATTAAGAATGAGAGATTTTGAAGAAACAGTAATACGTCCACGCAAAATAAGATTTGCTGTTTGGTTGGGTGCAAGGGAAGAAATCACTCATTGGAATGGTGTGGATCCTGAAGAGAACGTAAACACCTCTGCAGGAGAAGGTTGGAGAGAAAGCAATTCTACACCAGCAGGCCATGTATCAGTCACCAAAACATTGGTTGCAGTCACTGATCCAGTATTGGTAATACGGACAAGATATTCGATGATATCTCCTTGATTTCGTGTGCCTGATGCTGTCGCACAACGCCCTTGGAAACAGGTCACCGTTTTGGATACACTCAAGAATGGTTGTGGTTGCTGAATAACAGCATTATCACATGCACGAGTACAAAAACCATCACTACAAATCTCTGCACAGTTGACGATACGCTCAGTAACAATTTGACAGTTACGACAGACTTGTCACTCAAACAATTGTACACCACTCGCAACAAGCACTCATCATCATGCAAGTAACTCACATTGTTCTCCTCTACTCAAAATAAGATCACTACAACGAGCAGGTGGTTCTGACACAGTTACGGTTGCAACCAATGGCTGGAGTGATCATGAAAGGAAGGCACGTGCTTCATTCACAATCGTTCCAAAATCTCTTCTCGTCATCTGCCCATTGAGAATCCATACTTGTTCTTGTCATGGAGCAAGAACAAATCATGTTGCCAATGTCGGAATCTGCGTTCATGAAGCCCAAATAAAACCACCAGCACTTGTCAAGGTATCAATCACCTGAGTAAATGGCAAAGGAATCAGTCACGTATTACGAAGCGTAATTGTAAATCACAGCGATGCATTGATCAGATCAAGTCCTCATGCTGGATTGATCGATCCAAGCCATGATGGCTGTGCTGTTTTGGTAAATGAGATACCAACTGGTGATGCAATACAAGTTGATATTGCTGATGTATTGTCACCAGTAAATAAATCATTGAACACGTCTACAAATCATGTATTAATCACACAAAATCCTGTCAATGGTTGATAATTGAGACGGCCACGCACACGAATCGATACACGTTCTCCGCCGTCAAGAGAAAATAACGAAGAATCAATACGATTGGCACCTGTACTATAGCTACATGAAATATCAGGACGAGATGGAACACACAGTGGCGATCATCACACAAATCACTGAGGGAGGAAATCATAGACCACCACCCCTGTTGCTCTCCCTGTTCACGGACGAGCATTATTGACGATATCGATATTCCACTCCATTTCTTGCCCCATCACTCATGAAAAGCTCGAAACGAGTGTCTTGACAAGCCTTACACCAGGAACATCTCCTACTTCAATCGTGTCAGTATCGATATTATTTCCAAAGCTATATTCAAGAGGTTGCTGAGCAACACGTCAGGTATTGATTAGTAGCGTGCCACCAGACAATTGCGACAACATTGTCACCTGAAATGAGAGACGATACCCTTCTCCTACTGCAAGATTGCCAGGAATAGACCATGACCATTGTCATCACGTCAATACAGGCGTAACTGCCGTCATGATCGTTCCATCACGCCTGTGCAAACGAGTTGATCATTGAACAAATCAAAGCTGTGGTGGAAGCTGATCAAAAACCACGATTGGTCATGTTGCAGACGTGGTGCCTTGATTGCTTACATCAAGGATAAATGTAACGATATCCCCACTACGTGCGAAAAATCATGTATGAGATTTCTCTATCACCAAATCAGGAGCTCATCACACGATAGAAATGACAGTTCATGAGTTATTGGTGAGCGGAAAAAATTCACATCATAAAGCAAATCACTGTTGATATGATCATCTATCATAACATTCTCATCTAAGAGTATTTTGTAACACCGATCATATAGGCTGAGTAGAAACCAGTCTTCATGACATAATAATCTGTCATTGCTGTCATGGAGCAAGACCTCATGTAAAATCTGTTGTATTAACAGGATTTGATTGTGTATATCAAGACCAATCACCAAATTTCCAAAAGTATGCATTTCCTATAGTTGCTGAAGGAGGCAGAGAAAAGCTTATTCCTGTTAATGTTGGTAAAGAACTATTTCATGACCACAAAAGAGAATCATACAAAGCAAATCAGGACAAATGTGCCGTTCCCGAATTCCCAAACGTTATACGGTAAGAAACAATATCTCCTGACTGAAGCACTGTTTGTCCTTGGAGAATTTCTTTTCTGACCCACAAATCAGGGGATCATTGAGAACACACCCTTGCTCACGAAATATTGTTTATTGTTCTGTCACGTTCAAGGAAACTCTGAGCACCAAGTAATACAATGGATCATGTATTGATAAAACAAGTACCTTGTGGGACATTGGCATTCATACGAAAACTAAGATTCAGTGTCGTTTGTTCTCATGGACTAAATACTCATCATGTCCAGACGACAATCGTTCATCACGTTACAACAACTGGTCAAAACCCAAAAGATGTTCAAGTAATATAAGTCAACTGAGACGGAAATAGATCACGAATCTCAAATCATGATATGGTCATTGATCATGAATTACCAACAGTCAATGCAAACTCTACAAGATCACCACTGATACGTGGCTCAATACTTGTCAATCTTTTGCCAATATACACATCTGGAATACCAAGCATTTCTCGAGTCACAAGAGACGTATTGCCCACATTATCACCCAACAATCACGCACGACCCACTCATGCATGATAAGCACCAGTAAACTCAACCGAGTCAGTAATGACGGCAGGATTGAGAAAAAATTGTGTCCCGACAGGAAATTGCTGACGGGTACGTCCACGAATACAAAGGTTTCTGCTCTGTCCTCATGCGAGCGCCATCACTCAATCAACCTGAACAAAAGAGGATGTTCATACATAGGTCCTCACATGGGCAGGTGCATGAGCAGGAAGAATAACTGGAACGACAGATCTTGTCCATGTTGTCCACGATCCATTATCAAGTCTATACTCACGGAAATCAATCTCATGATCAAGAATTGATGATGGCAAAAACACACGAGCATCATTGACCCCAAGTCATCAGATATTGGAAACCACAAAACAAACCTCAACCACATCACCAGACACCTGAGGAGCAAATCATGTCAAAGATGAACTGAGAACCAAATCACCCATCGGATTGATAGTTACTGAACGTGTCACTTGTGGCGCGCCAACTCCATTGAAAGGGAATGCTGTATAAAAAAGTTCTCCACGCACAGCTTGTGGTGTTGCTATCGCAGCAGCAGTCAGTGGCGTCACAACAAGTCTTCTTGATGGTCATCATGCGGTAAACATCGATGGTGTCAAAAACCATGACACACGATTGAGATCATCACGCGTAAATCATGGTGTCGTTCCCTCTGGAACCAAAGCAAATCATGAAGGAATCGTCGCAACGAGCAACACATTTCCTGCAGCTCATCATGATAATTGCAAATCGACAGTAACCAACGAACCTGATACTGCAAATTGTTGAGCTGGCGTCATAAGCAAATCATAGAGAGAAAATGGAGCTAAAGCACCAGTTACCAATGAAACATTATTGGTAGCAGGAGCAAATTGAGTAATCACTTCTCTAGATTCTTGTCCCAACGGCATCAAAATTCTTGCAGTATTGGAAAAAATAGCTCCTGACTGATATCACGTTCTTACCAGTGCATTGAGAACAAAACTGTGTTGCTGTCATGGCGAGAGACTAATCCCAGTCACCGACAATATTCTGGTTGCTTGATTGTATGTTTGACCTACAAAAAGCGTCTGCCCAAGTGTATGAGATGCAAATACAAAATGCTCTGACAAAACATCCTCAAAACGGATACCTGTGACGAGTCTAGCACCACTATTTCCTAAAGTAATCTGAAACTGAGCATCAAAACCAGACATGGCTTGTGGTTGATTGAGTAGTTGTTTACGAATCCAGAGATCAGGGAGTGGTTGGACATCGACAACAGCATCATCACAGACTTCCATACTTGCAGCAGCAGGACTTGGTCTGACACAAACACGATTGGTCATAACGGTACCAATTGTTGATGCAGTATCATTAAGAAATCATGTGATCACCAAACGAATTGATCATTGAGGAGGAATAGTAGGAACCATTGCCGACCCACTCCGCAATAAGGCATTCACAAACGATAGTGGAATCAAAGGATTTTGTCATCATGCTGGCGAAAAGGATGTTTGGACAGTTGTGTTTGCAATAACTTCTGGTGGAAAACTATCCAAAATCCACACATTAGTTGCTGATGCAGATCAGGAGTTGGTAATAAGAATTTCGAACGACACAGGATCTCATACACGCTGTGGTGGAAGTCAAATATGATTTTTTTCGACACGAAGGACAACATTTGCACAGACGGCATCTTCTGATTGACGTGTAAGTTGTCATTGAAAAAGTGGCTGATTCCTATTCGCATCCTCAAATGCTATACGAGCAATATTGGTAATACACGTATAAGATGGAGCATTCACACGCCCAACAAGCAAAGCACAACCACGATCTCACGGTTGAAGAACAGGAAGATCATCTTTAAACCATGCAACACGTCTTTCGGTGGAGCTAAATTCTCATGGATACACCGTTCCTCATCCACATGGTTCATCAGGTCACGCAACACCAACAAAAAGATTTGCACTGACAAAATCAAGTTCTGCTGGCCAGATATCGAGCACATCAAAATTAATAGCAACATTCCCCGTATTACGGAAATCAAGACGAAATGTTACCTCATCACCAAGTGATGCTCACGTCACCAAGGCACGTTTTCTAAAACTCATACCCATTCCAGGTTCGATACGACCTGTTGCAATCGCTACACGAGTAAACTGGTTGTTAAGTCCAAAACGGATTTCTCCAGTATTGATAAATCCCGAACCAACACGAGTAGGCAAAATACCCTGACGAACTACTCCCGTAAAGATAATATCAAGTCCTGTTGCAGGCACAACGAGATTGTTTCGAATCATTGTTTGTCACGCTTGGGATGAGAAAGCGCCAATTGACGCAGAAACAAAATCAATAAGATCACTAGGCCATGTATCACGGAATTGGACCGTTGCTGGTCATGCTCCATTATTGTCGATACGAACACGAAAAACAACCTCATCTCATGGGATATACGGATTTGGTGTCAAACGTACTTTGGACATTTGCAAACGTGGCTCTCCAATAACTCATGTTGCTATCACAGTTGCAAGAATCAGTCAATTTTGACCTGTCATAATATCAGCAGTATTTTGGAATTCATCACCATAGGTCCATCACGCAGTATTGAGACGTCCTGTCAAGAAAAATGACAAACTCGACTGTCATGGAATACTTGCGTTGGGAATTGATCGTGTCACAACTTCAGATGCTCATGCCGTAGGTGTTGCTGCTGGTGACGTAGAGATAATCGTAAATGCAGGATCAAAAGTATCTACAATATACAAAGGCCCATTTCGTGTACTAAATCCTGTATTCGTCACACGAATCTCAAACCCTACAAGATCTCCTGCTTCATTTGGATTTTGGGTAAGACGACGTTTTGAAAATACAAGACGTGAACGAGACGCAAGATCGGCAGACGCTTGAACCTGTCCACGAAACGAATTGGTTGCTCATTGAAAACGTCTTCGATCATCATCATATCGAAGTCTGACCGTATTGGTAACTGTGCCAAAAGTATCACTCGTCACTCTGGTTTGTAATAAAGGAATCGATCCACGACTATTGACAGGCAAAAAGCGAGCTGGTGCATGGTATCGTCTCACACGATTTGCATCATTTTGTCCTTGAAAATTTGCAGTCGGAACATGGTCATCCCCAACAACCGTTCCGATTGCAGCAAATCCATTAGGATAGTTCCATCATGGAGTATTATTGGGCACCACAACACTTGCTAATCATGCCTCAAAACGAAGAACAGAGGGCAAAGTATCTTCAACAAAAAAGAACATCCCAGTATTTCCGATATTTTCCCGTTCGAGTGAAAAATTTGCTTGATCTCACGATAACGCTCATACTATTGATGCGGGAGGCAACAACGTTTTACTAATACGTCCTTGCATATACTCACTGATCACAAAGGACGAACGAGACGACGCACGAGGATTACCGGGTGTTCATCATACGATAACCACTCATGACTGTGTAAAAGGATCAAACACAATCCCAGTATTGACATGAGTCCTATTTACATCAATTCCTGTCGCACCCATCCATATCCCTGTCACAATGACATCCACAAATCATCATGCTGGGATATCAACGAGATTCCAGGTAGCAGTCTGATCATTTCCTTGATTCATTCACACAACTGTATTCCCGACCTGATGAAGTCTCAACCCTGGCATTGTCGCAAACGCTGAATGTTGGACAAAAGCAGAAAAAACATCACTGACACGAAGTCAGGTTGCAACTCTCGTTCCTGTATTGGTCAGACGAAGACGGAACCCAAGCAGATCTCATGGTAATGCAGGACCAGTCAAAGCAATGCTAGGATTACGTGCATCAAAACGTGTCGGAAATGGCGTCAGTGTTGTTTTTTCTATTCAGACATATGCCATACCAAGAATGTGTCAAGTAGCGAGTGCTGTTGGCGTGACGACAATCAAACACAAAGGACGACCAGCAACTCATGCACCAAAAGGATGGACACAATTGGTCGCAGGAACAAACGATGCTGTGTTCGTAAAAGATTGTGGGATTTGTGTCGTCAAACGTCAGGTAATAAAGAACGACACGGTTTGATCACGAGGCACTGTCAACGTCCACTCTAAAGGAATTACACTCGAAGGAACGATCGAAGAAGATACATACGCAATCGACGGAGGCAAAACATCACGAACAATCACTCCTGTCATCGTTGTGTTTCAGGTATTGGTAACATTGACACGAAATCATACTTCTTGCCATGTACCATATCGTTGACCAAACGGATCACGCCCATTTCCATCCATCCCCAAATACTGTTTAGTAATACTCATTTCTGTCCTCGGATAAATTGTCCAAGAAGCAGATGAAATATCATTGAGAAATAAAACTCATGGATGAGGTGATGTCACGACTCATGTATTAAGAAATGATTGGCCTACCCCATCTCCTTTCGTTCCCAAAAGACGTGCAGTAAGGGTCACATTTAGTATTTGTCATGTATTGACACTGTAGACAAAAGACAAGGCATTTGCAGAAATTGATCAAGCACTAAGATTGTCGACAACCGCAGACTCAAAAGCAAGATTTGATGGAAGTGTATCGACAAACAATCATGTGCCCAATCTAGTTCATTGGGAATTATCAAATCTCAGACGGAATTGGATAGTATCATTTGGATAGTATGGTCATTGATTGAGCTGATTATTGAGTGTTGTTTTTGAGAATGTCACAATTGATCTTCCGAGAGTGAATCATGTCACCTGAGATGCCCCACGAATTGTTGCTCATTCGCGAATTGTTGCTGTATTGGTTCGCGATGTGAGCGTGTTGGTAAAAAGGATATGAACAATATCACGTGTAATCGTTTCGCCTGGATTGATAGTAACATTTTGGTTACAAGAAGAAACAGGATCACACACAAAAGATCACCCTGCCATGACATGTTGAAGATTGATCGTAGCAACAGTATTCCCTGTATTTCTCATCGTTACACGAAATGTTAGTCTATCACCAGACCCAAATGCTTGACAACTTGATCAAACACAGGATGTCCCATTGAGATAATCAATACGAGTGAGTTGATTGATGACAGACAAGATTGTATAAGGCTGAAGAGAAAAAGATGCGACTGACTGGCCAGTAACGAAAGCAGGGATAGTAGCACCAACAAGTCAGGTATTGAGAACACTATCACCTGGTGCACTTGCATTGATCAATACCCCTGTCATAACCAAACGAACAGTACATCATGTACCAATATACCCAATCTGTCAGGTAAGAATACCTGCTGTTGCGGTAAATAGCGATGGATTCAATGCTTGATCGGTCACAACCGATGGACATCATGCAAGACGAGTTCCTTGCACACCTCAAAATTGAAAACGGCTAGTATCATAAAAATCAGAAAACACAAGACCACTATAACCAATTCCCACAGAAACAATATCAATTTGATAGGATATCGTATCACCAGAACGAATTGGATTTGTCAATGTATTTGCTGTGGTGAGTGTCTTGGTAATACTGAGGTTTGCAAATCACAACAAAGGACATACTACACTAATCAACGCAATACAAACCAAAAAACGAGTAATCAATGCCATACGTAAAAAGCAGTAAGGTAAAAAATATCCATGATATTCGAGATAAGTATAGTGAGACATCAAAAAAAAGCAAATTTTTTGGTACAAAACAAGAACAAATATTGACAAAATTTATATTCAATACAATCACTGAATATGTTTTGCTACCGTTACCAGTGTACCTTCATCCCATGCTCATCCCATCAAATGACAAGAAAATGGAAAAACAGAAGAAGCAAAATACCCAACAGGAAAAGATATCGCTGGCAATCACGTCAAATTTGCTGGAATCGTAAAAATATCAGCCAATCGCATACGTATTGGATCATCACTTTTGGATCCTAAAACCCAAGGATATTCTGGACTTGTAGGACTCAAAATCACATCATAGTCCGTCAAGATTTTGTTTACTTCGATCTTCATATCTTCTTGCATCGCTTGTGCATGACGAAAATACAATTCCATATTTTCTGAACGCAACATATCAGCTCACAAAGCAATTCTTCTTTTGACTTCTGGTCAAAATCAACTATCTCTGACTCTCGTCATATATTGATGGAGTGTTTCTTGGTCATGAAGAGGTAAACGCAAACCATATTTGATACCATCAAAACGTGCCATATTTGAAGAAACTTCTGCAGGACACAAGACATAATACACAGCAACACCTTGCTGAACAGACGGGAGCGACACATAATCAACACGTGCTCATGCCTGACGTATATGGTCAATTACAGTGAGAAAATCATGACGAATATCGTCTGCCACCCCATCATTAAAAGCAAAATCAGGAACAGCAATACGAAATGAAGAAAGTGGACGATCAGGACAAATAATTTTTGTTCTAGGAAGAGACATCATATCACGAGCATCATACTCAATCAGCGTATTGAGAGTCAAGACAGCATCATCAAGTGTTTTGGTCAATGTTCCTACTTGGTCAAGAGAATTCGCCATTGGTTGAATACCAAAACGAGAAATACTCCCATACGTTGGTTTGGTTCAAACAATACCACACATCGCAGCAGGCTGACGACAACTTCATCCTGTATCTGTCCCAAGTGCTACCAAACAATGATCTGCGGCAACAGCAGCAGCTGATCACGACGATGATCATCAAGGAACTTTGGTAATATCAAGGGGATTTTTTGTCGGGCCAAACGCTGATGTCTCACCACTGCTTCCCATAGCAAATTCATCCATATTTGTCTTGCCCAAAATGAAAAAACCAGCATCACGACAAAGTGTAACAGCAGTTGCATCATAAGGAGGAATATATCCATCAAGCATACGAGAAGCACATGTTGTAGGCATATCCATCGTCATAAAATTATCTTTGAGTCCCAGAGGAGCAGCAGCAAATGGCAAATCGATCGCTTTCACAAGCATGTCTTCATCAAGCATATCAGGAACGTAAATCCATGCATTGAGAGAAGATGTATCCTTATGGGCACGGAAAAAATAGTCACTGACAACATCACGTGGATGGATCGATCACGAACGGACTCACGCAAGATATGATGTCAAAGTATAAGACATGAATATACAAAAAAATAAAAACAATACTACACCACGATCATGTAGCAACTATCATAATAAAAGTATCTAGTGTTTTTTTGTGCAAAAGCAAGGAAAAAATGACACATTCAACGAAAAGAAGAAGAAAAATTTGACAAATAAAAAATAAATGACTATATATAGAATATAT
This sequence comes from Candidatus Absconditabacterales bacterium, assembly GCA_025057375.1. Classification (GTDB taxonomy): domain Bacteria; phylum Patescibacteriota; class Gracilibacteria; order Absconditabacterales; family Absconditicoccaceae; genus JANWWO01. The sequence goes on from JANWWO010000001.1 coordinate 30,153, forward strand.
ACCCCATAGCATCACACAGAACAACAATCATTTTTTACTTTATATCTCTTCTCTTTATCATGCACGTTCCATCTCTCTTCTACTCTCTCATCAGTCTTTTCCTAAGCATGGCAATATTCATTCCTTTCGTAAGAGCAAATGTTGTTACCTTTCCTGGTATTACAAGTGAAAGAGTAAAACAATTCTTTTCTCCTATCCATTTTGTGTGAGGAGGAAATGATTTTGGATGATGATTCTTTGGTATTTGAACAAAAGATAGAACACAAACAATCTCGCTCAATGGAGAAACAATCACCTGTAAAAGACAAATTATTTGATTCTACTTCAATTCTCAAAGAGGAAATAGATTATGGCCCCTTGATCAAGAAACCCTCAATCAACTCAAGGGGAGCGACCAAAGCTATGCAAGACTGACACTCGAGTGATGAATTTTTACCAACTGTGAATGACCATGAATCAAAAATGTGTATGGAAGATATGGTATCATAACATACAATCAAGGATGATCAAGATCTCAACTCATTGCATGAACAAAGATCAATCGTGCCTTAAATACGATTACACCAACCTTTGCACATTCACTAGAAAACTTTGACAACAAATCTCTCATATGATGGTTGTATGACAGTATCTGAGGACGATGAATGGTAGGAGGTCCTCTAACAGCGTCTTGCTATGATACTATGATCACAGCAATCAATGATAATCAAACAATTAATCAGATATTTACCCTTGATAATAATGGCATCATCACAATGACAAACAATCAAGCATGTAGACTTGATGAAGCAGCAAAAGAAACAGCACTATGACAAATTTTGTGATCCATTAGCGTCAATGGGAACATCGCACTCACAAGATCAATAAGTGCAACCGATAGAGCCTCCATCCAAGGAAATAATAATCAAAGAACAATTGTACAAAACACAACTGTATCAATTGCAAATGTATTAGGTTCTACAAGAAGAACATCAGAATGACTATGTAGAGGGAAACGAAGAAATAGCGCTCCTCTTTTGGGAACCAATAATGAAAACACTATTTGTGTAGATTTTTGATCATATCAAGAAACAAATAGAGTCATGCTCAATGCAAGCGATCTAAGCACTATATCAAAAAGAACATTGATTATTAAAAATTGAAATCTTGTCATTAATGGCATCATTCCACAAAATAGTGAGCTCAACGTGTTTATCGACAATGGCAATCTCCTTCTTGCACCAGCATGATGAAACACATTACAGTTCTTTGACCACAATGGATATCTCCTTGCAAACAGCAACAATCATACAGCAAGATGACAAGCATTGAGATGAAATTTTATTATCAATGGACTTTTTTTATGATATAATACAAATACCAATACAATCCAGTCATTTCCACACAAAGTATATATTTATGGAAAACTTGCATCACTCAATACACCGGTTGCTCCCACTCCTGAAAGAATCCAACAAGTCGAAAGACTGACAGCAACAAAAAATCATACCAACAAGATTAATTTTTCGGATGCATTTACCTGGAGCTGTAATCCTTGAACATCACAAGGAAGTGATGGCACACCATGCTGATCATCAAACGATAAACATACATTTTCACCTCTCATTGTTATTGATAGCCTCTTTGAATCACCACGATTTTAACAACAGATGGGACTGTGTCCCTTTTTTTTTATAGGAGAAAAGAGCTAAAAAACAATAATAGGCATAGGAAGACGAAAACGGAGATACGTACTGACTGTTGTCATTGATGACTGCACAGTAGAAACAGCAATACCCAAAGGGGATGACCAAAAGACATCATTGTCACTGCTTGATTCTCCACGAAGACAAAAGCGAAACGAGGGCGTAGTACAAACGGATTGCTCACTACATCAGGGAACCCCAATATAAAGGTATCCCAAACGGTCAGAAAAAGAGCCGACTGACGAAGAACGCAAAAAATCTAGGAATGTAAAGCCTGAACCAACATTCCCGTCAGTGATATTATTTTCCTGCAGTATGGGAGCAAGAGGCTGCTCTAAAAATGTCATAAGAAGATTCGTATTATCTACAGGATTCATATCACCACTAAAGATCAATACAGAAGGAATATAAGGTAATAATTGATCATTATATGGCAGGAATCCAACACTAAGAACATAATCAGTCGAAAGACGACTTGACATATCTGTCACTGGTTCGATGAGAAGACGACGATCCTGGGTAAGAAGAAAACTTAAGGATTCAGACTCCTGAGAAAAAAGCCCAAAAAATGTACGTACATCACGAAAAAGGGGGATAATAAGCTCATCTCATGGATTGAGTACAAATGCATTGAGAAGCGAACAATCATCCACATGAAGAGGATTATGGGTCAAACGTGGCGAAAAAGATTTTGCAAACAAAAGATGAGATGATGAATGACGGTCTAAAAATCAAGAAAGCAATCAATCAAGAAATCAAACATATTCATCACGAAATCAATGGTTGGTGACAGACACATAGGACAAGGCATATTCTATTCATCATTGAGACAACGACCTAGAACGTAAATAATCAGTAGTAAAATCCAAACGACGAATCAATCAGCCAAGACCAGTCATACTCACAAAAATTAACAAAGATGAAACGGTCATAATATACAAAACAAGCACCATCATTGATCAGGCTTTCTTCCTCATACCAAGCATATGCCCCAAAAGATAAAATACTTAATAAAAAATTTGACAAGAAAATTATTTTAAGGTATAATCAAAATATGAATATACAACTCTTTTATTTTTATTGATATGATGCAAACTTGCAAGCCCAAATTACAAAAAAACATCTTTATCGCTGACTATGGTAAATGGTGGTCTCACGATACGTCTCGTAACATTCTTGGCTATACATCAATGATAGTTCTTAGCTTGTTTGGGATTATTGGACGATATTCCACAGCGAATACAAATACTCCAAACAATACAAATCTTGAATATCCACTTCGTCAAGTATCTAAATTGGAATGTAGAACAACACATTGGAATGATCATAGCACTGATTGTAAGATATGACTCCCCCGTATTGCAGGAGCCAATTTCGATGCAGTAAAAAACAATAAAACAGTAAGAGACATCTATTCTGTCTTATATAAAGATGCCTATACCAAAACATGGCAATTTGTAGGATCTCACATGGGAATTGATTTTTCAACTGCAAGAGGAACTCCAACCTATGCAATTGCAGATGGAATTGTCGACTTTGCTGGAACCCAAGGATGATATGGGAATGTCATCAAAATAAGATTTAGATACAATAGTAAAGAATATCTTGCTGTATATGCCCATCTTGATACCATCGAAGTCAAGCAAGGAGACTCAGTAAAAAAATGACAGAGAATCGGAACAGTAGGGAATACAGGAGTAGCATGAGGACAAATGGGCTGATTTCATCTCCACTTCGAAATAAATATCCCTGACCCAAAATCAAAAAGATTTGTCTATGGATTCTGGGAATGTCCAGAATGGAACATGGGGAAAAATGAATTTCAAGTCGTAGAACAATGACACTGTAGATCATTTATGGATCAAAGAACTCTTGACCCAATCGCCTTTCTTGAACAAGCATGAGCAGCCATCGTCGCACCATCACCATGATGACAAGACACAGTTGTCCAACAACCAACACCATCTCAACCCACCCAGGCAGTAGCAAAATGACCAGCAACTATTCGTATTACTGAACCTCAAGGAATAAATGTTTCTACAACAGCAAGAGAACTAATAAATACACATACACTCGCCATCGATGCCCCCATTAACAATCTTGCTATCAACGAAGAAGGAAATATCTCTCTCAAACTTATTAACAAAACAACCAATAAAGCAATGGTATGACTATTGACAGACGCATTAGAAATTGTTTCATCCGATCGTTCTCTTACTATTAATCCTACCTCTATTTCTCTCCTTTCTGATCCAGCTATTGTACGTATCAAAGCATCCACTGCTGGCGAAAAAACAGTAACAGTAAGAATCAATTGACAAACACGATGAACAATCACATTCACCATCTGATGAGGAACGCATGCAAGTGCGCAACCAACAAGATTTGTCTGCCTTTATAAAGCAGCTGATAGAATGAAATACTTTTTCTAAATATCACTAAATACAAAGAATAAAAAAACCATCACTGACTATTCCGTGGTGGTTTTGCTTGTAATTTTTAAAAAAAAAACTACTCTCAAAAACAATATAACCATCATTTTATTTCTCTCTTACTCATTCTATGATAACGATCATAGCAGCTATTGCGGCCAATGGGGTAATTGGAAACCATAATCGTTTACCATGGCCTCACCTGCCTTGAGATATGAAACATTTTCAGTCATGTATTACCGATCAACGTATTGTCATGTGATCAAAGACTGCCCAATCATTTCGCAATCATCCCAAATTACAAAAAAACCAGATAGCTCAACGATGATGACATCCATCAGCCAAACATAGCATTATTATGTCTCAGACACAAAAACCATCAATCAATCAATGTATTAAGACAAAAAAAATTGTTGAAACAAGCAATCAAACAATAGAAGAAATAATTCAATCATACCCACATGACAATCTCTGGATTATATGATGAGCAAAAATCTATGAAGCACGACTCTCTTATGCAAACAGAATGATCATTACCCACATAGACAAAGACTACGAATGAGATAGCTTCTTTCCCAATTGGAATCAACACGACTGGATTCTCATACAAGAGAAAGCATGAGAAGACGAAGGAACAAAAATTTGTTTCTATCAAAAAAAATAGAATTAACCTATCCGCTTTCATTCATCTTTTCGGCATGGATCAAAGACTGTACTCAAACTTATAAAGGCATGAAAAACATGTTTCTCACATGAAAACCAGGAAATGGCAAAATATATCTTCTCAATCAATCCACCAATCGAGTCAAAGAAGATTAAAATCCTCTTGCTCTAATAGCGTCCACAGGTATTGTGCATCCAGGCACATCTAACGATACAATACACGATCGATCATGATTAGATATCAAAGAAAAAATTACCGATGACGATCTTAATGATTTGATAACGAAACCATCGCTTATTCAAAACATCACAAAAGCAAAAGTTTTTATCATCAATCAATATCAATACTAAGTTTGACAAATTTTGACAATATAGACAATATGTACTAGTCTATCAAAAAAGATAAAAAAGATGTTAGATCGTTGCACATGATTCTAGTCGATGTTTTTCACCTACCTTCTGTCTTTGATGTCATCCTGTCTCTGATGTCATATTACCCCGATTACTAAACATCCTCACTGTGCATGCGAAACTCATGCATGATGATCTGGCAATTTTACTATTTGCTATCTAAACCAACAACAAAAAAAATGATCCACCATTTCACCATACTCAACGAAATACGATTACGTATTGTTTCTTCTACTACAACTAAAATGTTCAATCATATAACACCAAAAATCATACCAAATAACTGCACCAATCCTTTTACTCATAATACCAATGTTGATTATCTCAATACTCAAGATCTCGATGCGATTGATGAACCAATACAATCATTTACTGCCACACCTGAAAGAGAGAAATTTGCCTACAACATAATACTCAAAAGAATTATCAATCAGACTTCTATCCTTCTCAAAGTCTGAGAGAGAAATATGTATATCAAAAATAATCACACCGCATGACATAACAATAGCATCACAGAAATAGAAATCTCGTTTGATCACGATACAAACAATGCCACCATCCAACAAGACAATGAGATAACAAATAAAATTGAACAAAGGTATGAACGAGAGAAAATTATAATGATCTCATAGGACTCGTGAGTCATATTACACTCAAACTGACACAAACAATCACTATACATAATATCAAAGGAATAAGAATTGATACGGCCTGCTGTGATTTGACCAATCTCTTGAATTAAAATTAAAATATAACAAACATATGTTCCCCTTTCCCGTCTCAAAAGTTCTTGACGGTCTCTATCTTTTAGAACAAAACCACTCATCGATCAAAGCACACTCCACTATTTTCGAATATAACAAACTTTTTTTGAAACAATCATGAGAAAATACAGCAAAACTATTGCTTCTTAATGACAAAAGTAGACAAATATTGACAGACACATATCTAAAAATACTGAAAATCGATCTGAAAAACCACACAGCATCAAAACTTGTCTTCTGACTATTATGAAAAAACGAAAACAAAAACTTATGTTATGTCCCAAAAAAATATTTCTAACGAAATTAATAGCTTGATTGAATTAAAATAAAACGCACTGTCAACACAAACATTAAGCAATGATCTTGTATTTTGGGAAAAAAAACGTATTATGAAGTCCTGAGTATAATTTGTTTTATCATAATTCATCCACATGATCATTTCCAGAGAAGAATATGAAAAAATCAAATGAAACAAAAGCATGTTTGGGAAAGATGACTGTCCTTTTTGCACCACAGATCTAAGTAATGTTACCCTTCGAAAAGGAAAATATCGAGCCATTATCATTAATATTTGATCTTACACCGGTACATCAGAACACATCATGGCAATTCCCAAAGCACACAAGATATTAATGACCGATTTGGATACAAACGAAATTATGGAACTTCCCCTTGTATTTCAAGCCGTCAAACACATTATGAATGAGAAAGAATATTTTTCTTTTACAAGAGAAACCGTACACAATTCTGGAAGAAGTGTAGAACATCTTCACATTCACTATTGTCCAGGACAATTACAAGGAGAATACCTTCGTCATATGCTTATGAAGCAATGATTCCCTATTGTTCAACATCTGAACTAATTATTCTTTTTATCTTTCTTATCATTAATAAAATAATGAAAGAAACCCTTCTGACGTTACTTCTTGTTCTCATTATCGATGTTGTATGAGCTCAAAATGTCATTATGAGAGATGATTTTGTACTTGATTTAGATAGTGGAGCTATCATCCCAAGAGCAGAGTGGGATGCAAAACAATCATCAAGTTGAACAAATATCATAACACAAACAGGAACTACACAACCAACTACGACACAAAATACAGCAACAACCCAAAGCATAGAAATCACACACGCTCAAACAACGGGATTAATACAATCATGAAATAATTCTATCACTAGAACTGTCCAAACTAGCGAAACAATACAGACCATCCAAAGCACAAACCAAACAGGAACCACACAGTCAACAACTGGATTGATACAATCATCACAATCTCTACAAACAACCATACCAAACATGCAAACGGGAACAAGACCTCTCTTTACTCCTGATCCCAATCGTAGCGAACTAGACAATGCAATCGCATGGATGTACAGCAATGATCTGACCAAATTTCCAACCAAAGAATCATTTATGCCAGACAATATCATCACCAGAGAACAAATGGCAAAAATGATTTCTCAAGCATATACTGTATTATGATATCCAGAAAAAAGAGGGAGTAATCCATGTCAATTTGGAGATTTTGACACAGCAGACCCAACGCTACAGCCATTTATTACGCAAAGCTGCCAAAGAGATATCATTGGGTGATGGTGAGGAAATTTTCATCCTTTTGTCACCTTAACAAGAGCGCAAGCAATCGCGATGATTATAAGAATATTTGAAGGACAAAAATCCGATGAGTCATGAGACCCTCGATATCGTAATTATATCGTTAAAGCACAAGCAATGTGACTTACCACACAAGATCACACTGCAAATTTTGATGTCCCTATACCTAGATGAGATGTGGCAATTCTTCTCTATCGTTTCAAACAAGCATCAGAAAACACCCTCGCAAGAGATGCCTTAGTTCAAAGACTCAGAACAATTTCTGTACCTGGCAACCAAAAAATCGATGCACTGCGTCTGTCTGATAATATTGGACTCCTCACACAAAACGTTGGAATCGGGAATGATCCAGAATTGAGAGAGGCAACATTTCGAATGTTCCAACAATGACTCACGACCTATGCACAAGCGGAAGAATTTAGAGCATTTGATCAACTCCAAAGACAAGAGGCAGCAAGGTTTCTCGGTCAATTTCATCAACAATTTTTATTGTCATGATGATTGGATACTGTACCAAACTCCCCACAGTGTAGATTTTCTGATCTTGCTGCTGCGAGAGAAGAATTGAGATCGTTTATTATCTATTCTTGTAATGTGTGAATTTTGAGAGGACAACAATGATTTTTTTCACCAACTCATTCAATGACCAAAGCAGAATTTCTTGCTGCCATGATTCGTATGCTTGGAGACGCCTTCCCAGAACCAACAATAAGAGCATGACAAGTATGGCGAGAACCATACTTTGAAATATGATTGCAGCTATGACTTGTGAATCCTATGGATAGGGTAGCATTTGTGAGAAACTACCCAATCACAAGATATGAAGTTGCTGTCATCTTGTATAGATTTCGTATCAAATATAGAATGCTAACCAATCTAAATGCAGGCATACTCGAAAATCAACTCCTTGCTCTTGTCGATGAAAATCCCATCACTGTTAATGGTCGTAGAGAAGCCAAAGTCTATATCACGACGACCAAACTCGCTGACCAAAATTTTACGGTCTGATTTATTGATCTCATGGACAAAAGATATAAAATCACAAGAGAAAAAGTGGATAGATTTTTTCATAATAATTTTGTCTGGTATGGTACAATTATCGACCTAGATACTGACCAACCAATTGGAACAGCAAGTTTTGTGGTCTCCAATAATATCGTCGTCGAAGGAAATATAAGACCTCATGGAAATCAAGCAACCTATTATATGATCCGTAGAGCAGAAGGAACGAATGCGTTCTACCTCATGACCGAGTTTACTGACAATCAATAGTCATCTGGAGCACGATACAGGTCAGATTCTCTTTTTATCTTTATCGTTATGACCAATGGTTCGTTATCTTGTTGGAATCATCACCATTTTTTTGTGGTCATATACTTTTGCATCAACCATCAATCAAACGTGGGATCTTCCATGAATCACGCTCATAACTCGTGCAGAATGGTGAGCCGATGAACGTTCAAGACTCAGATCACATGCCATTTTTCAAGGTATTATTCGTGCATATGAAGAACGTGAACGTCAACATGCACTCCTAAGACAGACCAATTTTGATGCATGGCTACAAGAAGAGCAAAAACGTCATGAAGCAAGAAAACGCGAAGATGATAGAAATGCATGGTTACTTCAAAGCTTTAGTGAAAAATTTTCTATCAACAATCGTATTAACAATATCTTCTGAGAGCCTCTCCGATGGCCCCAAACCTACCATTTCAATAAAACAGAAATCATCATTCATCATACAGCTTGAGAAGTTCCCACAGACCAATCAATTACAGATGAAATAGCAGAAATCCAAAGAATTTATCGCTTTCATACACATTCTCGCGCACGATGAGATATTGGATATAACTTTATTATCGGACCAAGTGGAAGAATTTATGAAGGAAGAGCATGAGGACCAGGTGTCATTTGAGCTCATGCACAATATAATAACACAACAAGTATCGGCATATCGTTGATGGGAAATTTTGAGGTTCAATCTGTTCCTCAAGCACAATATGATGCATTAGTTCAACTAACGACAGCCCTTGCTCGTTACTACAATATCAATCCCAACGATCAAACAACATATTTCAAAGCAATAAATAATGCCCCTTTTATCCAACAAAATCGCCATTTTCGTATTGCATGACATCGTGATGCGTGATGGACATCATGCCCAGGGAAATTTTTGTACGAAAAACTTCCTACACTAAGATCACAAGTTTTAGCAAATCTGGCGGGCCTAGGAGAACCAAGCTGATCAACACATCCCTTACAATGAACGATCAACCCACTGACCCTATCGCTCAAACAAAAAAGAGAATTACTCCAAAAAACTGTTCGCCATGTCACACAACAACAGCCACTGACACCGTCAACAGCTCAAATCCAAAGAAACTCAACAGCACCGCTCATTACATCCCTCCCTGATCTCATAAAAAAACCAGTCTCCGTTCTCCTTCTGGAAGCAAGTACCAGTCTTAATAATACACGGAATATTTCCTGTTCTTCATGCACACTCACGATTAATCAATCCACACTCCCCGCGCCTCGTTCATTCACCATCAGATATAATCCTCAACGTCAACGTTTTCTCATTAGTCAATGATCAAGACAAAGAGAAATATCATCGCTGACGATTACGACAAATACACAAAAAGAACGCATCATTATAAGTAACTATGGGAGAACATCATTCCAATGAATTCCGCGACATTCCTTTTGGGGCTCAATGACTTTTACTATAGGACAACTCCCATCAAACCAACCATCTGGTCAACAGCCTCTCGTCATCAATACTCTAGATCTTGATCGTTATCTCCTTGGTATTGTAGAAGCAAATGATCAACATGGCTTTGAGTACAATAAGATTATGGCAATCCTAGCCAGATCTTATATGCTATATTATCTTGATGATCGCAATCGTCATCCATCCATCCCGGCTAATGCTCCTTACAACGCCATCGATGATCCTGATTATTTCCAGAAATTTGTTTGAGCCGGTGTTGTTGATACACTAAAACTTCGACCAAGAGCAGTAGCAGATACCCAATATACAATCATGCACATCAACAATCGTATTGTTCTTTTCCCCTACTTCTCGTGCACCCCATGATTTACACTGCCCGCATCGTTCAAATGGTGATGGACCGATGCACCGTATCTCAAAATGGTTCTTGATCCAGCACCATGTAACGAATTTGTCTGACATGGAGTGTGACTATCATGACAAGGAGCTCGTGCATTATTGAGAATGGGAGTAAACTATCGTGATGTCCTCAGATACTTTTATCATGGTGTCCAATTTACTACAACAAATCTCGCAATGAGTCAATAATCCTGACTCGTTTTTGTATTGTCCCCCAAACAGTCATGTTTATCCAATGCAACTCACACGGTCGCAGAGCCCATCTCTTTTTACCAAAAACTGAAACAATTACCTGAGTCGTCCTCCATGCACCAGATATGCTTTGATATCCCAAATCATCAGAACTATACTCATTCTACCATGATCAATGATATGCCGTCCTCAGACCTATGCGATCTGGATCAGGAGAAAGCGAGGGTGTCTTCTCGACTCAGCAATGTTTCACCGACCTACGCGACCGATATAACTATATCCAACAGTGAAATTACAAAACCCTTATCAATCCTGATGGAAGCTTTGAAACAATCACACTCCCACCCACCGAAACCATCCTCATAGGAACAAGTTTTGGTGAATGGATAGTAGGACTCATGGCATATCATTCACACTTTTCTGCAATCTTAACTATCCATATCCTCTCCCCCATGCGATCACCGCACAGATACACGAACAACAAGCCACGAATCCAGCAAGCCCATATCCATCGCCACATTCTCACCCACGCCTTCCCCCGCTCACGAACAGTCGATCCAAGTTTTTGGGATGAAATACTTGGAAATGTCATCTATGAACCAGAACCACACATATGACAAAAAAAATCACTGACCGTCATTCATGGTCGTGATGATGACGTGTGTCCACTCTCAATGGGCGAACGATGTGCTCGTGATCTAAATGCTCGTTTAGTAGTGGTGAATGGCTGACATACGAGCAACATGGATAGAAAGCAGGTTTATGAGGCATTGAGCATAAAATAAAAGACATATGCACAAAAGTCTCCCTATAGAGAAACACAAAACACTATTTCTATCGTTTATCTCCCAGTAAAACTTCCAAAACAAACATGAGCTATGGACAGAAATAATAAAACTCATCACCTTTTGCAAAAAACAACTAATCCCCCAATCTATCTCAATGAACCAGACTACAAAACTATAATGATATGTATTACAATCTCAATTGATCCAACATACAACAGATGTCTTGACGATACTCAGGGGAAAACAACTAACTGACTTTTGGAATAATGACCTGAACTGCTAATGCGATAATGCATTCGAATATAAGTAAGTAAACGACAACACGAAGTATGTGAAACAACAAACAATACAGAGCACTTTATAGATACAAATAGAGTAGATACAAAGAAAACGATTTATACAGCGTTTGATCACTGTCGTTTGATGAATGAATACGTATCAGTTGCTGCTTTTTTTTATAGTTTGATGCCAACATCGTACATCTGACAGACATTGAATTAGCAAAAATGCTCAATACCTACTTTTGATGGACAACCATAATTAAGGAAAACATCTACACAAAGGAACAGAAACATTTACAAACAATCAACAAGAACAACACCACATCACACAAACCAACGTTTTGTGAATCCAACGTTGAGCATACAATAAACAAAACGCATAGATACCAGCCACAAAGGAAAATCAAAACGTGAAATGGTCTCCCCACACCTCCACTCCCAGCCAGTGAGGTTTTTTTCTTGCAAAAATAAATAAAAATCATATACTGACGACACGTTATCATCAACATCACCCCATGTCCAGATCCATTGGCATACACTGAAATAATTCTTTGTTACGTTGTAAATACATACCATGATAACTTACAAAATGCCATCCATGTCAAACTCACCAGCATACGTATCTATAAACGAATACTGCACAAAAATCTTACGTATCTACTCGACACCAAAAATTGCTTACCTCAATGAAATCAAAAAATACATGTCTACAAAATATACAAACCACCACACTCCAATCTATACTGGCAAAAATATAATCCGTGAATGGCTAGTTCAGATAACTCCCCCATCTAATGAAAATCTAGCAATACATCTTGTTAATATTTTACATTTTTCATCACTATCTGATGAACGCTATCGCCATCATCGCAAACTTTGTCCATGAAGATATAGAAGCTGTCTGCACCGCTCACGATTTTGCTCATATCCAAAGAGTCGTCCGCAATGCACAAAAAATCATCCAATGAGAAAACAATCCACAATCTGCACCCATCAACGAATTGGTAACAATTGCATCCTGCCTACCTACATGAATACTTTGATGAAAAATTTTGGAGTGTAGATCAGATAGAAGAAAGATCTGCAAAATTACAAGAACTTCTCACTAACAACAGTATTTCTCAAACAGATCAAGATCACATTATCTTCATCATCAAACATGTCTGATATGGAAAAAGTCTGGAAAGATGAACAGATTTTCCATACACACCCGAATTTCAGATCGTAGAAGATGCTGACAGATTGGATGCTATTGGAGCAATTGGTATTGCAAGAACTTTTGCATATTGAGGGAAAAAATGAAGACCCTTGTATGATCCAGACATCGCAGTAAGAAATCTACATAATGACAAACAATATAGAAAAGAAAAAAACACCTCTCTCAATCATTTCTACGAAAAACTGCTCTTACTCAAAGATCTCATGCATACCCAAACGGGAAAAATACTCGCACAACCAAGGCACGAGTATATGCAGCAGTTTGTCACACAATTTTTGAACGAATGGAATGAATAATCTTACATCAAAGACAATCTTCTCAATCCTCGGACATCGTCATCAATCTCATGGATCGTTCAACGTCATAGTTCAAAATCAACGTCAAAAGATTATTTTCTCAGTCAGTTTCCTATTCACCAAAAAATCATTTATTTCACACAGTTGATGACATACATAGCCAAATTTTGACACTATATCGACAACACTCTCAAAGCTATTGCTCGCTTTCTGATTACATTCTATCAAAAAACACTCTCTCCTGATACTGGTCTGTTGTCTCTCTTTTTTCGCCATCGTATCTGTGCTCATCATCCTAGTTGTAGCAATTATTGACTCTTATGTTTCAAAGATTTTACTTTTCTCAAAGCAATAATCATGACAATAGAAAGAATAACACGCTGTGGCCCAGCAAACACCATATCATATGATCCTCATCGCTTTCGTGTTGCATTTGCTTCATCTGCACCAATTGGTATTCCATTTTTAGATGCAATTGCAAATCATGAACGTTGCGAACTAATATGTGTAGTCACAATGCCTGACGCACCACAAGGTAGATGAATGACTATCAAACCAAATATTATTGCTAGCCATGCAACACAATATATCGATTCCAAACATATCCTGAAACCATCAAAAATCGATCCTGACAAATCATCTGAATGATCAAACTTTGCACAAACATTAAAAAACTATGAAATAGATTATCTTATCGTTATTGCTTATGGAAAAATTATTCCTCAAAGCATTCTTGATATACCTAAAATTCTTTCTATTAATGTTCATGGATCAATCCTCCCACATTATCGTGGCGCTTCTCCTATCCAACAAGCACTTTTGGATTGATGCAATGAAACAGGAATCACTATTATGAAAATGGAAGCAGGTCTTGATACCTGACCAATAATGAAAATAAAAAACATCAAACTTACCCCTGTCACGACAGCATTGGATTTGATCAATGAGATGACCAAACATGGACCACAGCTACTTATTGATGCAATGATTGAATATCCACGTGGCCATTGTCCTCTCAAAGAACAGGATCATACACAAGCCACATATACTACCAAAATATCCAAAAAAGAAGGCATTATCAATCCTTTTGCGGACACAATCCAAACAATAATCAGAAAACACAATGCCTACTATCTTTGGCCTAAAATTCGTTTTGAGTATAAAAACATATGGCATACGATCGAGACAATAGTTTTTGATGATGAGCTAAGAAACAACAAAAATCATCCTTGATGGCACAATATACTGATAGACCAAAAATGTCGAAGTTTGTCTTCTTATATCAAACACATCATCATTAAACCAGAAAACAAAAAAGGAATGGCGCGAACAGAATGGACACAATGGATAGAGAGACAATAAAACACACACATACAATAGCATTGTGTACATATTACACATATTATACACAATCCTCAATACAACAATATTCTCATGTCCTTGGGCTAAAAGGCAAAACAAAGAAAAACAATTAACGTCATAAACCGCATCGGGAAGATGCTCTTGTCCCATGGAATTACACTTTTTATTGATACAACTTTATGACCAATCCATCAATTGTCATTTTTTTGGAAACACAAAAATGGGCCTAGTTGGACTTGAACCAACGACCAATCGGTTATGAGCCGACTGCTCTAACCAACTGAGCTATAGGCCCATCACACAAACAAAATACAATGCATGAAGTATTCTGTGTATATATTTTTTTTCTTTTTTTGCAAGATAAAATTACGACACAAACAATGCTCTATCGCAGTCAGTGATATTTTTAACAAAAATGCAAGACGAAATAACCCAAAAACAATAAAAAAACTTGCTTTTCGTATGAGAATACCCATATACTAGAGAGGTAATATTTTTGTCTTAATTAGTACTGTATGCGTTCGACGATCACATTATGGATCAATGCTCAATTCTCTCGTATCACCAGACCTCAAATCTGGGCACTAATCGTTGCGTACTTCCTTTCCCTCATGCTACAATTTTTTTATCCTATTTATTCCCAACGTGGAAAACAAGAAGGACAGATACCACAAACATCAATTATTGCCGTCATTATCGAACAAGAACTCTATAATCGTCTTCGTAGACAAGTTGATCGATATACATCCTCCTATATCCAAAGTCGTCTGCCCCATACACGTGCTCTCATCCTTCCTATGGCATCATCAGTAATGTCTCGAGAAATCCTTGGTATCATCGAAAATCTCTGGACAGAAAATACCCAAAACACATCATCTCGTCTTGATGGAATCGTCCTGATTGGTGATATCCCCCTCCCCGTTGTAAATGATAACTGATACATCTTTCCAACTGTCTATCCATACACTGATCTTCTCAAACCAGCATATATCTGGGATAAAAATACACAATTCTTTGAAAAAAATGAACTAACTGACCACACTCCCGAACTATGGCATGGTCGTATCTGATTTGCCAATGACGAAGAGTATGTACGTTATTTTCGCAAATTGAGACATCATCAAGAAACACCATACCAATGGACTGATCATAGATTCTGGTATGATAATTTTATCCAACTCAAAGAAACGTTTTCTACTCCCTCATTTCTGGGGTATATCAATTCCCTCTTCCTCGCAGAAGATATCGCCTATCATAGATTCTCTAATCTCATGATCACTATGCTCATGGGAAGCGTCGAATCACAAGTCGATCAAATGTTTTGAAAAGCCCAGGAAAATGCACAAAGAAACAGTGACCGTGTCAGTGCAGAATGATGAGTATTTTGAGAAATTGATGGAGGAGAACAAGAACAACTATGAGCATTTTGGAAGTTTTTGCAAAGAATTTTGGGAGAAAGAAAAAAAGCACAAACAGAGGCTGCACAAATTGTTGCACAAACACAAGGAAATAACCCACAATCTGCCTCTTCAGCTGATCAACAAACCAAATCACCCACACTCTTTCTTCCCAAAGCCGTCCAAGAGCTTACCAAAGCATATAATGCTGTTGTTTGAGAATGATACCAAACAGCACCACTTGCTGATGTCAGAGCAATGGGGTATCGAACAGGATTTGATTCCCATCGACAAAAAATAATTCATCAAGATAGTCTCGTTACCAAATCAGCACTCCAAAAGAATCCTCCCCTCCTCACCATGTACAATACAATCCTCGAAAACAGTGTTCTCAGCTATGTCAATGACCAAAAGTTTGCTATGAAAATACCAGTCAATCAAAGTTATAGAACAATTAGACACCAAAATATGAATGAAAGAATCTGAATCTGTCCTCTCTGTATCCCAAGAAACCGATGTGAAAAAACAGAAGACGATCTCTATGAAACGCATTTCTTTGGAACCAAAACTGATGCTCTAACAGGCATAGAATCAATGAGTATCTATCGTGGACAATTTGTGAACATAACAGGACGAAATACTGCCCAAACCTTTGCTTATGCAACACACCAAAAAAATCTTGCCTGACCAAGTTTGACGACCGATCCAGCACAGTGAAGTGTTTGAAGAAGTTTGAGTATTTTTTCTACCCAAACACAATCACAAAGGTGATTCAATTATGACCTCGCAGCTCGTGATGCAAAGCAGTGGGATGAAGAAAGACAATTTACCGCAACAAGAATTTTTTGTGACGACTATTTTTCTATCCTCGGGATTAAAATTTTTTGTAAAAAAAGAGGACGAGAATTTATCGAAGAAACCCAAAAAAAAAGAAGAAGAAATAGACAAGCTGATAATCAAGATGGTGACAACAAAGAGTCTCCTGATGAGTTTGCCCAGAGAATTCGATGATGATTCTCGCTCATCAATCTCAAATCATGAACAATGCAGATGCAAAATCTCATTCCACAAAATGCACTCTCCCCCCTCCGAGATAGCAAAGGAACAAGAGCCATTGAGACTGCAAAAACAGGTGCAGACTCGTTTCTCTCCCAACAATATTTTTTGTGAGCAATCCAGAAAACAGATCGTTTCTGAGACTTGACCTATAACAAAACATTGATTTTTGATGATATCAAAAAACTAGGAAGAGATACAAAAGGTGAAAATATTGCAAGAGACTATGAAGAACAATATCTCAAACCAAATATCAGCATCCTCGCTCCCTACCTCGAAGATTATCTTGCTCCATGACAACCTTATTATACACGCCAGGGCAACAAGATCTTCTTCCCCTTCTCAATAAAAAACTTTCTCCCACGAGGGTCAGTCGATTTCTTTTCTATTTTTGATGGACAAGTCTATCACAATGACGGTGGAGACAAAAGGCATGTCCCTTTTAGACCTACAGAGAGAAGAAATATCTTTGTCAATGACCAAATTGTGCAAAGAAAATGATGAGCACCTGCTGTAGGCAAATGTCTTCTAGAAGGAATCAAACGACAGCATGAAACTACCTATCGCTATAAGCTCCTAGACTCTCGTCAATACAATCTTGCTCCTACACCGTCACTTCTCGACCAATTCAGCGTCACAACAGATGATAGACCAATAGATAGTATAAGAAATCTCACGTTTCAAGGCATTTGATGAGATATGATTCGTCTCACGATGCCAAACGTCTATGCAATCCCTGTATACAAAAAAGAAGGCAACTGACTCGTTTTGATGACACGCGAAGAAATCGAACAAAGCATCAGATCAACCCTCATCAACCAAGTCAAAGCATATAATGAACTCCTTGCCTGACAACAGGCAAAAGCACCTACATTTTTTTCACAACACAGTCAAGCGTTTACTGAACTTGGAAGAATTGATCCACTTGCAAAACCAAGCCTTGATAATCGTCCCTATCAACTCTTTCCCGAAACATATCTTATCGACCAACTCAATAGCATCATATGATCATGAGATGTATCCAATACTGATCCTATCAAGACACTTGCTGCTATTCTCTATCATCATAACGCACTACGACCTACCAAAATGCAAACAGCAACTATCGAACAAGAACTCGACGCACTCTGGTCACAAAACTTTCTCCCTCACAAAATCAAAACAAATCTTGCATACTATCTAACGCAAGATATGACCAACCCAGACAATCCCGACGCAATCCCTGCTCGTGGACTTCCCTGATATCATTCAGGTGGCTATGAAGCAGCATTTTTAGTAAGTGATGGACTGCTTCGTTTTCCCCAAGTTAAAGAACCACCTCTAATCACGAGAATCCAAAGACAACTTCGTCTCCCACAACCTTCTATCCCTACCATGACAGCAACCGATCGAGAAGACGAACAACCAAGCTGTGGTAGCCTTGATGAAGCATATGATCTTTTTATCCTAAGAAAAAGAAGACCATGAGAAATGGATTGGTTCCAAGCCTTCCGTTGTTGGTTAGAAGAAATAAAAAAAAATCCACTCAAGCTCGAATTTAGTTATCAAGATGCAGAGGGACCGGTTATTCCTATTTTTGGGAACAATCTACAATCATGGTTTGATAAGTTTAGTCAAATGTATGTCTTTGACGAAACAAACAAAGCAAGCGAACAATGGAAAAGATACAGTGACCAACGAAGAATTATGATTTTGAGCAATAGACGTGATAGATATATGACTAATCGTCGTCGTCTCGAAGAAGCTAGACAAAAACAACAAGCATGATCACCACGTCATACCACACAAACAGAGCAAATCAATGACTTGACCACCAAGATCAATCGTATCGAAGAAGAACTTGCACTCCTTGGTGTAGGGAAAAAAAATCCTGCAACTGACTCACGTCTCACACGTCTTGAACAAAGCGTTTCTGTCTCCATTCAAGGACCAGGCTGACAATGGCTTGTAGGCAAACCTTTCGGATTCGCAGATCAAGCATATATTCAAATTCAGTCACAATGATCACAAACAGGTGAATTTGAAATACGTATTGCTTCATCAGGAGATAACTGTCTGGTAATTGATGGAAATAATTCTTGCACCCGTCCTGTATCTATCGGTCGTTTCCCGCTCCAAGCAGCCAATGTTATTCTTGACAACCAATTACGTCTTGCAACAAATAAAGCATGATTGATGGGAATTTTTGTGGATATTTGTCTTCCTGGAACAACGCAATGTATCACAACAACCAAACCCATGACGATTGTCCCTACCGAAGTTGCACGTATCGAATTTCGTTTCCCTCTCCCTTATATAATTGCTGGTGTCACAACGCCTTTTGTGCTAAAGGCATTTGATCCCTATGATAATCCCGTCAACCAAACACTGACACAGTGGACTATTCGTGTCAATGAAGGAGACATTGATGGGGTCGCTTTGAGAGAATTTAGGTCATTTGATGAAATTTTTTCGTATGCATTCGACCCAACCAAAGAACAGGAGGATAAACTTCTCAGTTTCATCGTCCAAGACCAAAATAATCCAAACAAAGCATTCCGTTTTCAAATCCCACTCTACTACCCTATCATCACAACAACATTCTCAGAAACAACCTACAAGCTTCCCGAATCAATGAATAGTGTCATAAGTGGATGAATGATTGTCCAAACCTGATGACGACCCTCCGTTTCTCTTTCTGCTCGTTCCTCTCGCGGGCTTCCCATCCAAGTACCACTGTCACTCACCGCCTGACCTATCCTCAAAGTAGGTACTATCATACCCAAATGATCCTGATCACAACTCAAACCTCAATCATCATTAATTCTCTCTGGAGATCAAACACTATATCTCTGGAGTGAATGAATGAAAAAACTTGATGAAAACCTCGTTATATCCTGGCCCAATAACCAATCACGTACTCAACGTATCATCTTTGAACCAGCATCAGCATATCGTCTTAGCTTTGATCGTGACACACAAGCAACAGATT
The DNA here is from genome assembly GCA_025057375.1 of Candidatus Absconditabacterales bacterium. GTDB lineage: Bacteria > Patescibacteriota > Gracilibacteria > Absconditabacterales > Absconditicoccaceae > JANWWO01. Next base: position 50,421 of record JANWWO010000001.1, read on the forward strand.
TAGGACAATCCTATCATTTCAGTGGGACAGTTCGTGATAGATGGGATAATATCGTCACGACTCCTGTCACACTCACCCTAGGAACATTAGGCACAGCAAAACTCACACAATCTGACATATCAGACAATTCTGTATCCACCCTCCACCATGCAGCTGTCCCTGATCAATGACACACACAACAAATCCAGTCAGTCAATGGATCTTTTTCTACGAAAGTAACAATGACCAACTTATGACCTGCCTATCTATATGCTCTCATACCCAACAAATCGCTCGATGACCAAGTTCCTGCTCTTGTATCCCTTCTGTGATCTGCTGATGTTATCCCAAGAATGGGGCTCAATGTCATGTATCTTACCTTGGCAGGAAGCGATCGAGCAAATTGGCATAATCCTAACTCCACAACCTACAAAGCAACACAGACAATGCTTGCAACATCGTCCAAATTACTGACTATTACAAGCCAATTGACAGATCCACGCAACATTCATCAAGCACAAATCCAAATCTTCGATGATGGAAGATATGTTGGTCCAGATCCAATACTAACAGCATGATCAAGCTGACTAATCATGACTATTGGGACAAATCAATGGAGGCTCCCACCACTCGCTATAAATAATGAGAAAAATTCGGTCTGACGACAATTCGAACTCAATCCTAGTGATGATCGTCTCCGTTTGGAAATCACAAATAATGCGCTCCGTATCAATGGTACAGTAGCTTTTGATCCTAGTCAAAATATCATTGATCCACAACTCTCATTTTCGTTTGGAACAAAAAATCGCTTAGAATGGTTTGTTTCATTTAATAACACAAGAATTTGATCTGTCCGTTTAGTACCATGAACAATGGAACGATGACCACAATGGCAAAGAACACGAGGAGCATGATCAACCAATGTTATATGATGATGGATTCTTCCTGATACATCAACCACTTATCAACACGATTTTCACAACGGACTAGAAGCCATTGCAGAAAATCCAACACAAGGGAACGCATTCCGTATTGGAGGACAACATCTTTCATCATGGGCTGCAGGAAGCAATGTCTGAGAAGCAACCAAATTTGGGATGACCCCCTTTATGATCAACGACGGAGATCCTACAACAACAAAACATACTAACACAACAAGGCTATTAACCCAACTTGATCAAGATAAACTTCCTCCGTCTACATCACAAGCCAAATCTAATGCAATACAAACAAATACGCAAACATGAAAAAGACAAACACCAACTCCTACCAAACCTATCCCTTTTGATCAAACAGCAGGAACAATCTCCTGGAAAAACAGCGAATCTCCTATCATCACGACTCTCATCTGAGATATCAACAACGATGATATTCCTGACCAACTCATTGTGTATCGTAATGGAAGGGTCCAATGGCTCAAGCAATACAATAATTGACGGACAGATCTTGGTGACCTTATGTTTCTTGCTGACCAAGTCCAAAAAGCATGGCTTGGGGATATCAATAGTGACTGATATGCTGATATTATCATCCATACCCAGAGCAATGATCTCAGAGCATACACGAATAAGCGTGGTATTTTTGATGTTGATGGATTTCCGATCTGTCTTGATTTGCCTGGACATGAGATTTCTCGTAGACCACAAAATGTCGCCAATGCAAGACAGCTGGAAGTTCGTGATATGGACCTTGATGGCAACCTAGACATCATTGCACTTGATAGTGAAGGAAGTATAACTATTTGGTATGGAGGAGAAAGAGATGGACACCCAACATATCTTTCTTCCCAATCAACACAATGTGCTCCCTGACGACAAGAATACTTGATCAAAGAAAAACTCCCGATAACCCAATTTGCTACCGTCATTAACCCAACGCAAAAAGTAGTCGATGAAAGTTTGATTCGTTGGACAGGGCTTAGTGAAGAAGAATGATTTGAGGAAGAAGTTAACATCGATCCATGAGCCTTTGAGAATACGTTCACTGATAATACACAGGATATGGAAGTCTTTAATTATATCCCTAGACGTGAGGAATCCCTAGTATGGATAATGTATAACCACCCGAAACGATGAAGAATGTTCAGAAAACCGAATGCTTTAGAATTAACACAGTCTTCTCGTTTACTTCAAGCCTGATTATTAGCAGAATTGCCTTGACTAATGTATTTTTACAGAAGAGCAATAAAATTATTTAGAAAATACCATGATCACAAAATTACTCCAGTGGAAAATACTGTTCCAAATCTCAGCAAATTTCCAACCAATGATCTCATCAACCAATCGATGACAACAACAAAAAGATTTGTACCTGACCCAAGCACGGACATCTATCCCATCGGCGAAACACTTGCTTTTGGAGATATCAGATATAGAGAAATATGATTTGGGTCAAATCAAGATCCTGTCCTCGTACACAAAACATATACCGACCTCAATGGATGAGCAATCGCACGAGGCGATAATATTCGCATTACCGTCACAATCGAAGGGAAAACAACCAAACGTCTCACCTATATCAATCAAGATAAATGACCACGAGCTCCTGATCAATGATCAGGTGTCCAATGACGACATACAGGGAATCTGAATACTGATAGTCGTCTGATCAAACTTAGCAATCGCGATGATGACTATTCGTTTGTGATAGACAATATCAATATTGGTGATCAACCAGTAACCTTTTCATATACACGTACCTGGTGGGGCGATATACCCATTGCAAGTTTTACGCTACAAGATAGGAATCGTGACACCTATCCCGACATCGTCGTCTATCCCAAAGATGGTTGTCTTGGCTATATCAATGATTATCTCAATATTGAACAATCACTTCATGGCAAACCAAGAAGAGGCTATAAAAAAGTCCAGCGCGCTGTTGCTGATCCCAAAAATCAAGCAATGACAGACCTCCAATCAAATCTTGATTCTTTCCTAGGCAAAACAACCGAAACAATTCAATCTATTATGCAAAGTGGCTCATTGGATATGTTGCCTTGACGAGATCATATCAAAGAACAGTTCTCACTCCAAACACTCTTTGATAATAATTTTTCGATCATTCAAGGATTTGATACCACTAGCATCGTCGATTCAGTTCTGTCCCGTGTATGAGTAGACACACAAGACGTAGAAAGAGCCATCCAAAGCGTTCTTGATGGCATGTGTCAATGATTCCGCCTTGGGTCAAAACAGGCAGCCTGTAAATGACCACCTATCCCATTCAATATGGCATTTCTCAGTCCCGGAAGATACCAAATCTTTGGATGTGCGCTCCCCACTATTATTCCCTGAGTGATAGGTAACGATAACGGGTTTCCTATTCTTGCGTTTCCTGCAACATTACCAACACCTGTCTGACCTATGCTAGCACCGTTTCCATGGGGAGGAATCCTCAAAATGCCAGGAATTGATCAGTATGGCTATTTTGGATTTCCTGCACCATCAGGTACGTATCCGTCGATGATTAGAATCTATCTCTCACCAACACTCACAATGGGACTAGGGATTGCATTCTGCTTCTGACCACAAAGACCAATGAGCATGATCCCAAGTCCTCTCAGAGATATTGCAGGCAATTGTATCGTTTTTGCCATTCCCTTTTCCAATACCTGCGATCAATGAGGAGGAGATAACTGACTGCTTGATGAGATTGCACTTGATACCAATACGATTGATGCTTCAAAAGTCCAATGTACCAATCAACCACGCCGTCCCAATCGTGTTCCTTTCCCATGAGCAAGGAGTGATGTTTCTTCTAGTCCGACAGTATTGATCGAGGATAAAGAAAAAACACTAGTCAGGATATTCGGTACTGACTATAGCTTCAAAGATCTGACCAAATGGAATGTTGCCAATGATACTATCTGATTTGATCAAGCTCCAATGGGTGATGGTGGTATATATGGTCCATTTGGTATTGGATTGGTCGAATTTGAGAGAAAACCACTTGCCAGAGCGCAAATCACCGACCCTCTTGCTACGACTCAAGATGTACTTCTTCGCCCTTGAATTGATATCAAAACAAGAATCGAAGGCTGAATGATGAAAGCAAAAGGCCTTTTTGCCTGTGTTCTCAATAACTGGCTTGATAGGCAAAGTCGCTATATCATCAATAATTTGACCAATATGACAATTGGTGTCTATCTTCCAGATATTACGACACTCTTCCAATGATTTGATCAGCTAACTCTCGACAAACTCAGAACATACCAAAAAGTCGCCAACAATACTCACACCTTTGATCTCAGACGTGAAATAAGTCAAGAATGATGATTTGTGGGCACAATTGACAGCAATGCTCGTCGTTTTCTCCCTCAAAAAGCTCATTTTGATCATCTTGCCTCATCAATCTCCAATCCTTTTGAGGCAATCCAAAGTCTTTTTTCTGCAGTCCCTCTCATTGATGTAGCGACCAAAGATATTGTACTTCAGGTACCCATGCTCACCGCAGATGAAGTCACTAGATACTCATCCTACCTAGAATCCTGGTATAAAAGAAATCTTGATATTCTCAACCAATGGAATAGTAAACTTGGTGAAGTATTTGGATTTTGTGGTTATGCATTCCCAGCACTCGAAAGAACACAATTCCCAACTGGCATAAAGCCATCGGCATCAGACAATAAAGAAAGTTACAAAAAACTCAAAAAGAGAGCTGCTATCTCTGCTCATGTCTCTGCTCATGCAACCGAAGGACAAATTATTTTACTTAATGCAAAAACTCGCATCCAGCTCACCGAACAAGGTGGTAGAGCAAATGCTGGACGCGTCGATAATCTCATTACTCAAGCCAAAAAACAAGCAACCAAAATCATCAACCAATACCAAAAAGATGAAGAACTCCTGACCGCTATGACAGGACAACTTTCGCAATTGATGAAAATTCTTTGACAACTTGAGCTTCTTGCCCAACGTTTTGCATGAAATGAAGAAGGAATAACCACACAACTCAGACAAATTTCTGATCAAATGGCAGATCTTGATCAAACTATCCAAACCAAAACAGCAGAAAAAAGAATACTTCAAAATCAACAGCGTATTACATCCACTCCCTCACAAACTCAACAAACCAGACGAACAGAAAAAATCACACAACTAACCAATGAAATTAATAATGCTCAAGCAAAATATGACCAACTCGCACAACAAAGACAAATATTGAGACAAGACCTTGAACTGGATACAATGCTTGCACAACTAGACGAGAGTATAGCCCTCTTTGAAGGACTAAGAGAAACAGGCACGATGCCACCACAGTGTTTGGATCTTGTGTTTGGATGAGGATTTGGAAAAGAACTTGGTGCAATACTCAAAGCAGCTCTCGAAGCAGCAGTCATAGGATGATTTGCAGCAGTTTTCAGTCTTCCTCCAATAGAAGGCCTAGATAGTATCCTCGAAATGCTTTCCAATGCAGAACTTGCCGTGACAAGAGTCAGAGAAAATATTTTGGTTCTCCAACAATACAAAAAATTCCCGCTTGAACTCGCAAAATGGCTCAATATCACCGATCGTTATCTCAGCGAAGTTGCCGGGATTATCCAAACATTTTTGGGCACCATTGCTCAATGGATGATGAAAAACAGTAGGAGATTTTCGCTCTGGGTGGATGCCATCGTCATTCTTATCCTCACACTTAAAACACGACAAGTCATTATTAATGTCAGTGTCAATCGACAAAAACAATGCAGCACCTGTTCAAATGACAACTATACCTTTTATGGATGTGGATTTTGATTTATCTGTAATTTTATCAATCTCCCCATTTTACCGATCCCACCTCTCAGAATACCAAGCATTTATATCGACCTGTCTCATATTGATGCAAACATTATGGTGATGCTTCCCACCTTCCGTCTCGCTCCAGTAATGCTCTCCCTGCCACAACTTCCAGATCTTCCTCGTCTTCCACCAGTACTGGCTGGTATCGACATCAATGGAGTCAAAGATCTTGTACTTCTCGCACTTGAACAATTTCTCCAAACAATTGGATTCACTCTTTGAGCACAATTTGCACAAGATCTCCAACAACTCATCAATGATGCTCTGAGACTTGGGTGAGTTATCAATGAAAATGGAGAACTTGCACTCGACTTTGGTAGTTTAGGGGGCGTACTTGCTCAATGACTAGAATTTCTCAGAGATATTGACTTGACAAACATTCCTGTCATTCCTGCACCTCCCGTGCTTCCTCCACTCCCCTCCTTTATCCCATCTGTCACACTCAAACTTCCTGACCTTCCTCCTGCACCCAAAATCCCAAGACTTATTCCCCAGATTGATCTGATTCTTGATATTCTTGATTTGGTTGGGAAAATCTATTGCATCATCAAAGGATGAGGAATTTGATTAGTTGCAGAAAAATGAGTCAAATCAAAAATTGAACAAATGACACAAAGAACACGGCCAGTCCCTTTCTTTGATTATATGGATCTAACCCGTATCTCATTTTTTCAAGGTGACGTACTCAGAGGATTTGATTACCGTATTGATGCCTATACGCAATTCAAATTCAACTTTTCGTATATTTATGATATTGTATCATTCTTTGCTGATTATGTCAATGAATTTACCAATGAGCAAATTATGAAACCAGTTAATCAAACAATTGATTCGTTTTCACAAACGCTCAATAAGCAAGCTCAACAAATCACGGAACCACTCAATCGCAACCTGCAAATAAACATCGTTCCCGAACATATCATGAACCAACTCAACCAACAGCAACAACAAAATCAAAATCAAACGGAAACAACACCACAGCCCTCAAGCAATAAATCACCACAGCAGTCTATACCCACGCCACAGCCAAATGCTCCCCAGTGATTCCTTCACAACCAGTGACTTTCTCCAGCACATCGTGAGACACTTGCATCAACACTGTATGGTGACAGACGAATCGCAGATAATATGGATATCCCTGATGCACAGAACTTCCTTCGTCGTGGACTTACCACACTTCTCAATCACCACCAAGTCAGAGGCAAGGTCCGTGATACCGTCAGCACCCTTCTTTCTCTTGCAACCAAAAACTGGTGAGCACAAGGGAATTTCACCGGACTCGCAACAATGGAAACACTCATGAATGACGTCATCAATCAACACAAAAAAATCGTCACTGACTTGCGTGAACGTGTAGAACATGACTATGACGGACTGATTGAGGAATTGAGAATCAATAACGAACTTGTATTGGTTGCTGATACACCACATCTCAAGTCTCAACTTTCAATCCCACTGTGGACAGTCGATGACCAATTTCATAGCCTCACCACATCAATGCGTCATCCCACTCGTGAATTTGTGGATATACATAAACGTGTTATAGACATCATGCAAGAACCAATCAAAGCAATGAACAATACACCAAGCTTTGATCCCGTTCTCGCACAGGAAATCAACGAAGAAATGGCTTTTGTATCCTCAGGTATCCAAACAATCAAAAATATTTTTGACTGACAGGCAACACAAGCTGATCGAGATTTTCTCGCACAGATAGACGAACCACGCAAATCCAGACCATGAGACCAACCAGCATTATGTAGAATAGACAATGAAGAGTGGGATTGGTTGAGACAAGAGGCAGGATCTGATTCATTCGATCGTTCGCAATCTCTCCGTGTGGAAAAATCAGAAATCCCAATCAATGGTTCGCTCCCAAGCAATACTGATATACCAATGTCTCATGAAACATGACACATCCAAAATACATGAAATCCCCCAGCATCACTACAACAAATCCACTCACATACCAATCCACTCAACACCACGAATCATAGACTTCTTGCCCAAAACATCAATCCATCATCAATTGCAACCAATATTGTATCCAATCCTTTGATAACAAATTATATGGACAATGTTGATCTTGCAACATATGTCCAAGGCATCTGGTATCGTGATCGTGACCAAGCTACCAATGTCGTCTCATCCATAGACCAAATCAATGCCATCAAAGACAACTATTCCTTTGTCCATCTTGATGAACCAATTTCTCAAGGTATTGATTATGCACGTCAAGATCTTCTGATGCACGATGATAAAAGGATATGGCACAAAAAAGCATTAGACGTGACAACACGCAAACCATTCTCAAACACTCGTCCACAGGATTTCTTTCGTGGTGAGAGATTTGCGATTAATGAAACTGCATGATCACAAGGAAATGCAACACGCTATCGATGGCAAAAAACGCAAAAAAATGACTGACACGTTCGTGTATGAGGAGAGAATCTCCGTATTGCATCGAGACACTATATGGTCAAGAATTTTAGGACAATTGGACAACGTTTTGATGAAATTACTGTCTGATTTACTGCAAGTACCAAACAAAATGATAATGTTGCAGGCTATCTCATCAGAACAACCAGAAGAGCAGATATTTTTGATACCAAAAAGCAAGTTTACTCATTCTTTGATCGTCAACGACGTGATCAAACAACACCTATTCAATATGTCCTTATGCTTCCCCTTGAAACGCAACGAGAAAACGGTCGTGTAATTGTTCCTAATGAACTCAACGTTCGTATTCCAGACGCAATGACAGGAACTATTATCAAAGTCGAATATTTTGATCCAGAGTCTCCAGATCTTACAACATCACTCACCAATATGGAAAGAACACGATACTATATGCAAATTGCGTCCCTCATCAACGAAGGAACAGATGAAAAACCCATCTATATCAAAGCATCCAACTGGTCAAATCAAATTGTCGCTGGACAGCAGATTCTTGCTGATAAAGAACCCCCTATTCCTCAAGTCGTCCTCCATAGAGTAAAAACCAATACTGATATCATGGAATGATTCAACCTGGAAGGAACCATCAATACCCACTACCAGATCCGCATCAAACGAGACGATCAATCGGGAATTCTAGAAAACCGAGTTATCGCCACTGGAGACCAAAGACAACGATCTGGATCACTCCAAGGTGACACTTTTATTATTGATAGTCCAAGGTTATTTTGGGATGAAGAAATAACAAGAAATTTCCAGATAGGCGCACTCGATACCCAAGGCAATGTGTGAATAGCAAGCATTAAACTTGAGCTCACTGTTCCCACGATTGATATCGACGATGTATCCGCTACCTGAATGCAATCTCGTATTGTCTCCATAATCAGCACCGATATGGATGAAGGAAGTGTCCAATACCAAAGAAAGCGTCGCAATACACGAGAAGTGATGCAAGGAACCAACGCCCTCCCAAATACACCTTCCCTCTTCCCCCTCACCACACTCCAAACCATCAATACCGGTCAGTGGTTTTCTCTTTCCGACGCAATAGAGTTTTTTGACTCCCAAGAAAATATCATTGCCAGAATGGATAGCACATATGGAAAAATTGATCTGACTAGTTCGGGTGTCTTCCTTGATCTTGATCTCAGCAGACGTATTCCCGTCCTCGTAATGAAAAAGCAAGAAACACAACAAGCAATCTTTGATATTTATCTTCAACCCAAAACTATCATAAACGAACCACGTGCAAACAATCCTCGTGTCTCTATTACCACAATCAACGAACCCAAACTTGCATCATTCCATAATGGTCGATGTGTCAAGATCAATTCCCAACGTTGCGACTTTTTTGTCGCTCCCAGTGGTCTTATCTATGCTGCTGACAATGCCAATATGCTATTTGAGGGAAGATATAACTTTGACGAGACAAACAACGCAGTTGTCTATACCATCACCAACCGTGCATGACAAGACCAATTTACAGTGAGTTTTGTGATTGAGGGTATTTTGCAATAAAATCGTATCAATGAATGCAGTCATTTGTTTTGTGATATAAGACGGATAGTTCCAACGGTGCCAATATACCCACAAATAAAAAAAAGACCAAAAATGCAACACATGATGCGATCTGCATCTGCCTTATCACCTAAGAGATTTCTCTCAAAGGATGAGCATTCAAACGTCAGAGACAGGTTGTTTTTTTGCTGATCGTAGATCATTTCTACGATCTTGGGTGGCGAAGAATACTCCGCACATCCCATAAGGAAAAGGAATAAAATCAAAATTCTCATCATAGCTATTGGGGTTACAAGACCATAAACCTTCTATAGCATTCCTACCATAATATCAAGCACAATTAAGAAAATCTTTTAGTTTTACTTTTTCTTTACTCTCACCCTGACTCAAATCTCCTCCCCAGGATTTTTTATCACCGCATGCCACAAAACACCATGAGCAAACGGTGCCTCAAACCTCGACCAACGACGCATATCCCCCACTACATCAACTATCTCTCGACCCAAAGGTACATACACTTGTGATTTCGTACTCCACCATCTCTCTTCACCCGTCTCATGAGCACGTGTAGGAGCCAATGCCAAAATCCCCAATTCTCTCTCCGTCATCTGTATCCCAAAACGGCGTTCCAATCCACGAATATAGTCCGTATACCAATCTGGCACCTCCAAACGTCGACGTATCCTGATATCATACTCCCCTGCTGGTACTCAACGAACATCAACAATATCGCCATCACTTTGAGAAACAATCCTTCACTGACTGTCAGTGATGGTTATTTTTTTTGTCACAAAGGTATCGATTTTGTTTTCCGAATCATTGGTATCCCGAGCATACAAAAATCATGAGGAATACACCGTTTGCATCTGCCAACGATCCAAAGTCTGAGCCAACGCTGGCGTCATCACCGATGGATCAAGATAGACTTGAACAAACTTGGAAGTAAGTAAGCGAGGTGCCTGATCAAGCAAAGCACGAAACAACGCACCACGATTAGCAAGAAAAAAACGCTCAACATCAGCAAGATATAGAGATTTTTTGTCAGAAAAACGCTCACCTGTCAATCAAGCTTCTTGTTGTTTAATCAAAGTACTTGATGCATTGACAAACTGTCGTTCCCAAAGTTTTGCTTGCAATCAAGGCAACAATTCAGCAATCTTATCACTATGAACAAAAATCACTCAATCGATTTTTTTATCAAATACCACGGGAATCAGACTTTGATCGATGACACGAGCCTTTTGGTCAGGTGTTGCTCCAGCAAAAATATGATCAAAAAGATTTTTGATATTGGCACCATCTTTGTCGGTAAACCCAAATTTATTGGCGGCAATAAATCCGATACGCCCATCTGGAATAAAGGGACGTGTCCAGGCAGGAGCGGTAATAACCGTCTGCGGACTGAGCCAATTGGGAAAATAACTATCAATCACACGCAGATGAACCAAACGCCCTTGATCAACTTCAATAAATGCAAATGACCCAAAAAATCATCAATTGGGTCTTTTTTCTGCACTGTTTTGAAGCAATACAATATAACGTTTAGGACCATCTGCACCAAGAAGCGTCTCAATCTCAGAGCGTACAGCAACCATATCATCAAAAAGATTGTTGATGACTGGATCCACAGACACCAATCATAACTGACCAGTATCAAGCACAGATGCAAGATGATCGAGAACGTTAGAAATGTCATCACGATGAAGATCAAAAATAGGTCTTCACGCAAGATATGTTTTGGTAATACGATGAAGGGTAAAGAGTGTCTCAGAAAGCTGAGGATCAATGACTCTGGTATACAGACTTAAAGGAACAAGGTTATCCATGACATAAGTCAGTGATTTTTTTTCGACCAACAACAAAATACGGTGAGCAAACAGCAAACTCACATACATGCCTATACAAACCACGACAACCAAACCCCATGCTACCCACTGTCGTGGTCATGTTGTGGGTGCCTGTCGTCATCGAGACGGAGACATACACAAAAATAAATAAAAAGTACGTACCTACCCTACTGTTTTTTTGGCAAACTTCAAGAGCTATTACTCATAATCACACAAACATTGCAAAAATTTGCAAAAAAGAAAAAAAAGACTATACTTAGATCATATTTAGACTAATATATTTTACTATTTATGATAGATCATGTGGACTAAACCGATGCTTATCAATCTCATGCAACCAATACAAACAATTGACTTACTACTCTATAACAAACTGATTGACCTTGTTGATGAACATGCGACTGAACGTAACGCAGATATTGCCCAAATAGTCATGCAGGCATATGAAATCACCATAACAGATCATACGCGCCAAAAAAATGCTCGTTTTGCACAACAACTAGAAAAGCTTCATTCTATTGCAAACGCATCTGATGATGAATCTCTCAACGCGGATCAGATACTAACTTGACTATAATTCACACAATACAGAGCTACTTTTATTTCCTAACACAATCAACACTATGACATATAATGAATTGCGTGAGATAAATGATATACAAGATCAAAAAAACGAAATCAACAACCTGATTGACCAGAAAAAAGAAGCAATAAAACAAGAAACTGATCAAAATAAAAAAAGTATATTAAAAGAAGAAATCAAGGAACTTGAAAAAGCTCAAACACTCCTGGAAAAAATGAGCAAAATCATTACCAATGAAAAAATTACTGAAAAAACAAAGACAACATTTATCCTCGCTCTCAAAAACGGATTGAACTATATCAAAACTAAATATAAGATCACGCTACCAGATGATATTGACAGAGTGATTACATCTAATGCATCAACATCATCAGTACAAAAATCAGAATATTCTGAACATACACAAAACAAACTCAATCCACAATCCGTGGAATATGATAAATATTACAAAGTAAGACAAGCAGATGGAAGTGTACCACACGTTGCCAAAAAAATGGATCAACATCAACAAGAGCAATTCTCAAGAGCAGTATGATGAGCCATGCATTTTGATCAAAATCCTTTAACTCCTCAATTTAGACAATGAAGAGATGCTCTCTTACGTCTATGAATTACCAAAGAGTGAAAAAGAGGACTTGACAATACTCTTGACCTATTCAGTGAAGGCAAGTATCTAGCAAACAAAATGAAACCTCTTCTCAACTACCTTATAACATATTGATTAAACCCTGCATCAGCATCCTATACCGACAAAAACACTAATATACAACATGAGCTCAAAGTACAACAAGCACTAAAGACACTAAGAGACTATCTCGAGAAAGATGTCAAAGAGATAAAAGAAATTTCTGAAAAAAAAATTCGTGAAACACAACAACAACTACAAACGGCAGAAAAAGAATTACAAAAAACAAAACAAGATATAACAAATGCACAAACAGAAAAAGCCAAATTAGATCGTAATCAAAAAGCAAAAAATGAAAGATTATATAACCAAATAATAGCATTAAATCAAACAAAAGGTGCACTTGAAAGACAAATCAAATCTCTTGAAAACAAACTTACATCTCAAAAAACAGATCATCAACTACTTCTAGATCAAATACAACTATTTGAGAATGATCTAAATACTGCTGAAAAATTGCTACAAATAGGAGATAGGGAAAAACGAACATCCCTACAACAAAACACCTGACCACAAGCTCTAGATGATGCATTTACGATAGGAACACAAATCGACCAATTATTGAATCAAACAGACAACTAAGATAACTGGTATCTCTATGGCCTCACAAATCTGTATTTCGTATTGGGATAGACATAGTACATTCTATAGAGTGCGTGATAATCCTGAACAGATATAAAGTTAAAAAAATTAGAAAGAAAAGTTTCTGCCTTTCTTTGTATCATCAATCGTTGCTGTAAAGAATAAGTCTGTTGTGGATCATATCACAAATACGCAAAAATTTTGGATCTCACATGATGCTTCTGTGCGGAATACACAGAATGATGCCCGAGATGATATAAAAAACGTGCTGTCAGTCCTTGATTTTTCCCTCCTGCAAGCGTTGCAACATCTGACAATGCCTCTTCATAATCATGAAGACTAGTAAAATAAAGTTTTTTGATACCACATAGTTTTTCTAAATACCATTTTACAGCAGCTAAATAAATATCTTCTGTATTTGATCATGGATATGGTCGAAGATGTTTTTTTCTCATGTCCATCATACGTATATGGAGTGCTTCATTGAGGCGAACAAGGTCAAGAAGCTCTGCATAGACAGAATCATAGATAGATCATGCCTGCTTAGTGTGTGCAGTTTGTGTATAAGCAGAAACGTATAACGGTAAGATATTTTTAATATTGTGTTCACAAAGAATAATCTTTTCGGTCGTCAATGATATTGTTCCTAGCTTTCACGGCTCATGACATGGATCACGCCTCGTCACACCTCACATTGGTCAATAAAAAAAGTCTATATGTGGATACTTGCGAGCCAATGTATCAAACAATTGACGACGAATGAGATCTTCAGTATTCCATACGTCTTTCTGTGGTGTGATCATAAAACAAGTAAACAACTCACGCTGAGTAACTGCTCCTTGAATCATTCTCGCCAAAAGAGACTCAGCACAGGACTGGGTTGTATGTCACTTTGGCTGAGGAAGCAATCAGTCTGTTGGGTTCTGGTTCTGAGATGAAAAAGGTTCGCGAATATCATGTGCATGTACAAAAAGTCACAATAGCAATCATACACAGAGACTTTTTATTATAGATCACGGTCATCAAATAGAGCCCGAAGGTGTAAGGAATTTGGGTACAAATCACATGAATATAATGAAATATATGATAAAAAACGTTTGAGAAACTCTTATCTAGAGGCTCAATATTGTGCATCAATTTTCCAAAATCATTCACAATTGCCTTCCATCACGAATATCCACACAGCATCTCCACTCCTCTACTCCACCATCATCAATCCATCACGCTGGATTTTTTTGATCAAATACTTTTCTGTGATCACCAACTGCCCACACTCATCGATCCATCTCTCATCCAGTCTATTGCCCACATACAAAACGATCGATGTATTTGCATACTGCTCGGGATCAAAACTATACACCAAACGATTTTTGGTGATATCGACAAGCTGAGCTGGGGCAGGCACAATCGGTAACTGATCAAGATCTTTGACACTAATAGCCAAGCCAAGTTTACGCTCAAACAACTGAATACGCTCACCGCCACGCCCAATCACCCTACCTTTGTGCTCATCGCGGAGGTAAAGCATCACTGTATTGCCTTGGATCAAGACAATATGCTCCACATCCAATTCCTGTGCAAAAAAATCTCTGACTGACCCCAACGCCAATTGGGCCAGTGGTGATGTTTTTCCTTTTTTTGACGTCTGCCCCAAGGGCTGAACCACCAATTGTTCTCCGTAAGTATAAATCTCATAGCAATCCTTACCCGTAGCCAAATCACGAATCACTACCACAGGACGAGCCAAATCCTCGCTCATCATCCCATTGGGGACTTTGACAGTCATTTCGAGTGTATAGATCTTATCATTTTTCCCTTTGTACATAAAAACGACGGTATCGACAACTTGGGGGATGATGCCCATATCGACAATTTTGAGGAAACGTTGGATACTGTCAATCGGTTTAGTGGCATGAATGACCCCAATCAACCCAATTCCCGTCAATCTCAAATCAGAAAAAAGAAGAAAATCCTCACGATTCCTCACTTCATCATACAACGAAATATCAGGACGAGAAAGAAGTAAAATATCCCTAATATCGCTATGCGAGGCATGAGAATAGCTGTACTGCACCACGTCATCAGCAACCTGCAAATCACGAGGAGATTCGATCGTTTTGATGATTTTACCTTGGGAAGAAAATCGATCACCCAATGCTTGGACAAAAGTTGATTTTCCAGATCACGGAGCACCTGAAACCAAAATACCAGATGCTGTATTAAGGAGATGTTTGGACTGAACAGGTGTCAAAGCATAATCCTGCAACGAGAGTTTGGTCAAGGGACGAACAATGGTGAGTTCGGTCGCATCAGCCAATGGTGGCATCACAATCACAATTCTGTATAATCAATGCTGGATGACACGAAAATGAGCTTTGGATATTTCGAGGAAGGAATCGGGATTCCCTTGCATCTCGGTTTCGATACAGAGGATTAGATCCTGACAATCCTGCGATGACCAGAGTTTGGACGTATCGGTGACAATTTCCACTCAGGAAGGACTTCAGACTTTGCGACGCAGGTACGTGCCAGCTTTGATATGCAGAGACATCGTTTGAGCTAGAAAATACGAATCAAGAGCTGACATACAAGAAAGGAGGGAAATAATAAAAAACACTACCTATACGATAGTGATTTATTACCTATTTGCAAGTGGAAAAACGTAAGTGAACTGATCAAACGATACTAATCATCGAAACTATTCATCTCAGGAGAATTGTCTTGTGCGAGAATAAGATGAATTTCTCTCTGCAAGAGAACTAGGTCTTCATAATTGATCTTTTTTGGATCTTGGGTCAGTATATCATCTATTTCATCTAGTATATATGACGGCAAGAATGGATTTGATTTGTGTTCTTTCAAAAATTCTATGATAGATTTTTTTGAGTCTGGCATGATAATAAGAAAAAATAAAAATTGTGACGACTCTCTCGTCAGCATCACTTTAGTATTTTGCAAAAAAAAGTCAATATATTGTGCAACAATTTATTGCTCTCGGTTTTGTATCAAATCATGCCAGCATCCACCAAGTCCCACGCAGTCTTCCCTTCTTCCTTCGACCATTGTGTCGCAACATGATACCCAAGCTTATACCCAACCCACATCAGCAACTCCCCACACCCAAAAAAACCACGCTCGGTGATCGTAGTCAGTAGTAATTTTTTGGGACTTGACTAGGAAAAGAACAGACTTGTATACAGACATACTCTTCTCTTACAATAAACTTTCGAAATAAAAAATAAAACAAATGAGAGAATATATTGTGATCTAGATATAACGGCTACATAGTGTACAACACGTTTGTCCTTACACAAAAACACACTCAAAGGAATATAATAGACTTGATATTTGGGGTATGATAAGCATTTTAGAATCAATTGTAGCAAAAATGAATATAGTAACGCCTCATGAGTTCATATCAATTGAATGAATCTTGCATGTACCAAAAAAGTGTCGAAGATACGCTTCTCCCGTCAAGAAAAGCAACAAAAGAAAAAAACAAATACACTATTGTTCTTCTTCTTTATGAAAACACTATTGATGTTACATATGACGTTATGTCTTTTTTGGATGTTTGCTAGTCGAGAGCCAATAAAAAAATAATGACATATGAAACATACATCCCTCCTTCCTGCGGAGGTTTTTCTTTTCTCCAAAAATCTCTTGCAATTTTCTCTATTTTGTGTATAATAGCACCAAATAACAATATGTGCTATTTTTTATCTCCTAACCCCAACCACCATGGACTTCCTCACACCCAAATCATTGGATATTATTCAAACCGCTTTTGCACAGGCACAAAGCAACAATCACAGCCAACTCGATCCACTCCACCTTCTCCATGCCCTCATCATCCACGCCCCCAAAGACATGGACAAACGGGTATCTCCAAATACCAAAACACTCAAAGACGCACTCCCTCCCCTCATCAACAAACTCCCCAGCATAGAATGATCTAATACTGATCCTGTCATGTCCTCTGGCGCCCAAAAAATTGTCTCTAGTGCCAAAACACTCATGCATGAACTTTCCACTGACCCCAAAGCCAAAGTGTCTCCCCTCCATCTCATCCGATGACTCCTCAAACATCGCTCACTTTTCCCCACAAGCCTTTGAATCAGTGGTGATCCTGAGGCACTCAAACAATCTCTCGCCCAATGACATAGCGATCCATCCAATCCCGTCAGTGGCGATTTTTTGCCTCAGTTTTGTCGTAATATCACTGAGCTTGCAAGTCAAGGTAAACTTGATCCGGTGATTGGGAGAGAGGATGAACTACGCCGTGTGATGCAAATTCTCAGTCGTAGAACCAAAAATAATCCTGTCCTCGTGGGTGAGCCGTGAGTAGGAAAAACGGCGATTGTTGAAGCACTTGCAACCCAAATTGCCAATGGCAACGTCCCCGACGTCCTACGTGACAAAGTCATCCGAGAACTTGATATGGGTCGTTTGATTGCTGGTGCCAAGTATCAAGGAGAATTTGAGGAAAGACTCAAAGGCATCCTTGACGACCTAGACAAACTCGAATGACAAGCGATCCTTTTTATCGATGAGGTACATCTCGTCGTTGGTGCAGGGAAAACACAAGGAGCAATGGATATGGGAAACCTTCTAAAACCCGCAATGGCAAGAGGTGCGATCACCGTGATTGGTGCGACGACTCGTGCCGAATACCGCCAATATATCGAAAAAGATTCTGCCCTCGAACGCCGTATGCAACCTGTCTATGTCGACGAGCCTAGCCGTGATGATACGTTAGCAATTTTGAGAGGAATCAAACCTGTCTATGAGTTGTTTCATGGACTCAATATAAGCGACAAAGCAGTCGTTGCGTGCGTGGATCTCTCATCAAGATATATTCCTGACCGTTTTTTGCCCGACAAGGCAATTGATCTCCTTGATGAAGCGACCGCCAGCGTCAAAATGCGTCTCACAACCACACCTGAGCATATTGACCAACTCCAACGCAAAATTCATCACCTCGAAGTAGAAAAAACCGCTTTAACCAAAGAAAAAAAATCTGACCTGACCGAGAAGAGGATCCAGACCCTAACAGATGAAATCAGCGAATTAAAAAGTCAACTCGAAAAAGCAAAAACCGAACGAGACCAACAAAATCTTTGACGCACCGCCAAACAAGATCTGATTAAAAAGATTGATGAGCTGCGTCGTGAAGCGGACAAAGCAGAAAAAAACGCCGACTACAACACCGTTGCAGAAATCCGCTATGGCAAACTCCCAAAGCTCGAAAAAACATTGGAAGCGATGGAAGACGAACAAGGAATGCAAGAAACTGTCTCTGAGGATGATGTAGGAACAATTGTCGCCAAACGAACTGGCATCCCCGTCACCAAACTCTTGCAAACCGATACAGACATATTACTAAACCTCGAAGAGCAGATGCACCGCAGTGTTATCCGCCAAGATCGTGCAATCACCGCCGTTGCAAATGCTATCCGTCGTGCCAGAGTCGGCATCCGCGATCCTCACAGACCTCTTGCCTCCTTCCTCTTCCTTTGACCCACAGGAGTCGGAAAAACGCAAATCGCAAAAACACTTGCAGAAACCTTATTCCATAGTGACAAACATCTCATCAGAATAGATATGAGCGAGTATATGGAACGCCACAGCGTTAGTCGTTTGATCGGTTCTCCCCCCGGATATATCTGACATGATGAAGGCGGACAACTCACCGAGCAACTTCGCCGTTATCCTTATTCTGTCCTGCTCTTTGACGAAATTGAAAAAGCACATCCTGATGTTCTCAATGTTCTTTTGCAACTTATGGACGACGGTCGCATCACCGACTCCAAAGGGAAAACCGTCAATGCAAGCAACTGCGTCATCATCATGACCAGCAATATCGGTGCCGACTATCTTATGGAACAAGCAGAAAAAAATATCGAACTGACAGAATTGGACGACACCCTCGAAGCCAAAGTCAGACAGTTTTTGCGTCCAGAATTGATCAATAGGATTGATGATATCATTGTCTTCCATCCACTCTCCAAAGCAGATATCCGCCAGATCGTCGATGTCCAACTGTCGCCATTTCTTGTCTTGGTGCAAAAAGAAAAAAATCTGACGCTGACCGTGACAGACGCCGTGCGTGATTTGCTCGTGGAGCATGGACGAGATCCAGCATACGGAGCAAGACCACTCAAAAGAGCTATACAGAAATACGTGATTGATACGGTTGCCTTGTGGTTATTGAAAAATCCAGATCATGGGGACAGGGCGGTGATTGATGTGGAGGATGGGAAAGTGGTGGTGAAGGAATAATGTCTTGTAGGAGCGAACAATGCTCGCCAGTGAGGGAAAGGAACAATTCGGTAGTGGGCTGTTTTTTTGTGTAGGTTTTATTATTTTTTGTTTGTCCAGTTGAAATGGAAAAGTCATCTTGCAAAAAAAAAAAAAAAGAGTAAACTCAACCATAGTGGTGCACCACATCTTTTTATTTTCTTTATTATTGCTCATGCTTATTCTTTCTCCATGAAGTAGTGTAGAACAAAGAAAACCTGACGAACAAAGATTTGGTCAAAATGATTTGGTAGATGTGCTTGCTCAAGAATGAATTAGTTTTGGTGTAGAAGAAGATGAAGAATTGCTTGCAAACAAATCATCATGATGTTGAGGAACAAGATCATGATCCTGCTCTGCCTCAAAGTGTAGATTTACTGAATAATGTAACTGACCATGTCTTGCTGTTTGGACATGGTTTTTTTATTTTTTCTTGATCGTTATGGATAGCAACAAATTTTACAAACCAGACTTTCTTCCTCAATGAATGATGATATGATACTGTTCTTTGACTGTCATGTTATGAATTCTCAATTATTTTTTTGGGACAAATTTTGGATCAAAAGACAATTTTGATATTTTGTCTTTGGTCAAACGATGAAGGAGTGGGACAGCAGATCTTATTGATATTGATGAAATAGCTTTATTCCTAGATAGGATGTATCTTTCATGTGAAATATTTACGAGTATGAATGAGGAGGACTGAAAAAAATCTTTTGATTGAACCAAAGAAGAAAAATTAGCAATTTTCAAAAAATATACCAAACCAGAATTTCATCACAATATCCAATGAGATAAACGAGTTTTTGAAAGTGGAATGTCACTTGATATTATTGATGATTTGTTGATGCAAAGACTAAAACAAAGTTCTGTAAAATTTTCATACAATGTAAGTCTTGCAAATATTGCTGATAATATAAAACAAAATCAATGAGTATGAGTTCTTTTTGTTCTTTGACTCAATAGATCCATTTTGTATAATAAAGAAAGCAATAGTAGTGATTGAGATGGACATTTGGTTCTGTGCACGTGAATTGATGATAACAATAACTGTATTATTTACGAACCAATTGATCCTCGTCCAAATCCTCATTATATTCCAACTGAAAGAGTTCTTCGTGCAATGACAGATATATGATCACACTCAATGTTGATGATAAAAGACAATCCTGATCATCAATAATATATCATTTATTTTTTCGTACTTCATCTATGGTTTCATATAGATACAATTTTTCTGTTCATTTTTTTCATGAAAAATCTTTGATTATTTTTATGATGCCATGAAAAAAAATCCATTGTACATACAAACAAAATATTTATGATTTTTTGGTTTGTATTCTTACAAAATGACGTTGAACACAAGACGAAATTGGTCAGTACTCAATTAGTGATGCTTTGTTATCGTTTTTTTTTCATTATGAAATTATTATTGATGATTCTTTTTCAAATAAATGATCAGAAGCATTGTGATTTCATAAACAGTCATCAAACCCAAACAATATAGACCATACTTTGAACCAAAATGAAATTGACACAATATATTATTCATATTTTGAGGAATATAAAAAATCAATAACCCAGTGATATACTCTTGTTGATAAAAAAGAAAACTATATTGACCTTAAATCTTATACAGATTGATCAACAAGATCAAAAAATAATTCATCATCATTATATGACAAAGACTATCTTCTTTCTTGTTTATCTACCATCAATCATAAACATAGAAACCATAAATTATATGGTAGTGCATGATGATTTTATGCGATAAATCAACTGGTAATTACAAAATGATGAGAGTGCTTTTTGGCTTTTGGATATGATGGATCATTGTATACAAAAATAGTCCAATTTCCTTTTGAAAAATTGTATGATTGAATTTTTGATGATGATCAGTACAATCTTTCATGATATACGTGAGTAGTGTTTTTGCTTGCAAATACTGAATATGTTTTTGCGAAATATGGGAATAGATGATATAGATTTATGATGATAGAATCCTGATCTCTTGGTTTTTTGTTTAGAAATTTTTATTCACAAAAGTGATATCTAGAATTGGGATGATATCATGATGCCTTATGTATGAATGCTATCTGAGATTTATGATTATATCACTTATCTGACAATACTTTTATCTCTCATACAATTTTACTTTCTTTGTAAAAAATGATTATTGTCGATACAACACATAATATTATTTACACAAAAAAATCAGATAGTTTTGTAAAAATTACCTGAGATTTTGAAAAAATTTATGCTGTTATTCAAAAAAAATATACTCAGATTGAAGAAAAACTACCTGATTACATAAATTTCATGGCTACCAAGAACCACTGAGATATTAACAAAGATATAATTATCGCTAGTTATATTCACAATAAAATTTTTCACATTTCTCGCTGATTGGTAAAACAGATATGAATACAATCTCTTATGCTCTATCTTTTTTGTATGGATGAAAAAAAGTATGTTTTGATAAAAAACAATCCCAAATGTTCTATTTATTTTTCTTTTGATATAATAAATGAAACAATTATTATTGATTCATTAGATGATGTATTGTTTCACTCATTGCTTGTATGAAGTAAAAAAATTGGCAATTACTGGAAATGATTTTGTCAAACTCCATTATGAACAAGTATACTGCAAGAAAATCGATATAATGATTTTTTGGAAGCCACATGAAGCTGATTAGCAAAGACACAAGAAATTGCTATTGAAAAAGCAAAATCAGAATCACTTGAAAGAATGGTAGCATGATATTGTTGAAAAACATCATTGTTTGATCACAATAAAATACATCAGAATACACTTGATTTATTTTTTGGGAAGTGATTTGATTATAAAAAATTAGATATAGATTGGTTTGAATGATATTCTCTTTTTTCTCAAAAAAAATACTTATTCCCATGAAACATATTGTTTTATCCCTATTATCATAACGCACATTGGAATGCAAATTCAAATTGAATGGCTTGTCACATTACTCACGATGACGCAATTGAAAACGCATTACATGAACTTATTGAAAGAGATGCGTTTGCACTATTTTGGCTATGCAAAAGTCGATGAAAAAAAATTATTCCAAACAATATTATTATGAAAATGATTCAAGAACAAACATATGAAGACTATGAAACACATCTTTTTCTCCTTACTTATGACCACCCAATCCCCGTAGTTCTTACCGTAATTAAAAGAAATCAATCAATAGTTTGCTCTATGGGTACTTGATATACCTTGATGTCAGCGATCCAAAGATCTCTTGAAGAATCATGACAATTTGCTGTTGAACATCTCAATTATTCTTCAAACCAAAAAGATGATGACCTCATTGTGGAAATGCATATCAAACACTATTTAAAATCAGAAAACTTCAAGGAAGTTGCATGGATTTTTGATATAGATTTAATAACAATAGAAGAGTGAGAAAAACAATACAACTGTTCAACTATGTCAGAGTTACTCTTATTCTATCAAAACAAATGATATGATATTTTTTGCTATGATTATAATGCTAAAATTTTAGAGATTCATAAAAGATACTGTGTAAGAATTATGACAAATGCATTAATACCATTTTGGTTTGGGAACAAGACTTTTCAACCAATTCACCAAAGTGATAGAATTATAGAGGCATTGAAAAAAATATGAAAAAATGAAACAAACAAGTCAATTCATCCATTCTGATAAAATTCTCCCAAAAATTGCAAGCCCAACCCGCCCACTCCCGTCAGTAGGATTTTTTTTGGAGAAATGGTTGATTGATACGGTTGCCTTGTGGTTATTAAAAAACCCTAACCATGGGGATACTGCGATACTTGAGGTAGAGGATGGGCATGTAGTGGTGAGAGGGTAGGAATGAGCTAAATGTTTGAATTACCTATTTAGAAGTGTCGATAATCATACAACATTGTTCGATGAATGTTATTTAAATATATGTCACAATTTCATATTCAAAATATATGTGGTATGAAATTTCATACATCCACTTTTATTGTATTGATTTCATCCCCACTTAGTATAGAAAAATCAGGTTCATTTATAGTATCTCATTCTGATGAAGATCCGATATAGTAGTAAGTGTAAAATGGAAATCATGAATAAATTTTTCGATAGTATCAATGAGCTCTTCAAGGAGCGTAATATCAAACATATGATTCAGGAGAGATATTATAGCTTTTAATTCATTTATGATGCAACTTAACTCATAGATGCTGTAAATATCAGTGAGAAAAAACATTGTTATTCCTACTCATACAATTAGACAACTTGAAACAGTATTATCATATCAAACAATGACAAAAAAGTTCTTTTTAAGAAAAAAATCTGAGTCTTGATTGTTATTTTGCGGTATTCATAAAATATCACGGATATAATCTTTATTTATTTTTAATGCTACTCTTCAACTCAATTCTTCTTCACACCTATCATTCCATTTACAATCTATATTAAAATTGAAAAAGATGCCAAACCATCATAGTATTGTCACAAGTGAAGCAATTATTCAAAGAAAGATTGAAATATTCTCCCATGTTGATATATTTTTTGAACACCAACCAACAAACGATCAAAAAAGCCTTTTTATTTTTGCAGTTACAAACAAAAAAAATACCGCTACGTTGTTGCTCTAGATATTCAATAAACAATAAAATTTGTTCATGCCAAAAACTTATAATAAAGTTAATACAACACATATACAACAATTCCCCCAAATCACAAGTCCAACGCACTCACTTCAGTCAGTAATATTATTTATTCCAGTTCTGTTGCATAGTGAAACACAACCCAATAAGCCTGCGTTGTAGAATCATAGGCTAGTCCTATCCCAAGAACACGAAACTGTGCACGCGTCATTTGGACATAATGGACCCCACGACGTGGCTTCTCATTCATATACATTGTCCATGTCTGATCTAGTGCATCGATCATCGCCTGCGTACAGTCCTCAGGACAACGAACCACTCATGCACCCACACTCTCAGCAAACGTAATTCTCTCAACATTACGAGCAACGACTCACCTCTCTCTCATCCACATCTCAATCGTAGGAAAATCATAATACCTATCTCCCTGATTTCTCATATGGACAGACCCAAAAGAATATCGTCAACGCTTTCACAAGGTCCTCAACACCCTCCCGGCAAATCTGTCACGCAACGTACATGCCCACTCTCCTGCCGTCTGCATGAGCTGCGGATGAAGAACAATCGCTGGCGAACCTACGCGACGTCTTTCGTGGTTGAGTTGATCAAGCCATGCAGCAGCAATCACAGAGAGATCAAGACGGACATCATCCATCTGACAAAGAGGCTGAATATTTCCAGAAAGAGAAAAAGATGACTGACGATCATCACGCTCATCCAAAATATCACGAAACTGTAACATCACCGCATGCTGACGAGCAAACTGAGGATCAGCCAAGCGTCTGCCTATAATCAAACGCAGATAGCGTTTTCTCTTCTCATACATCTCTTCATTATCAGCCTTCCACTGATCAAGAAGTACACTCAAACGATGCTGCATATCAGAAGTCGCAAAAGCAAATGTTCATCCACACAACAATAAAAAGGTAAAGAGAAGTAAAACCATACGAATCATCAGTAATAGCAACATAGGATAAATATACTGCTAAAATTGGGCAGCATACCTTTTCATCGTCTCCACAGAGAACATCGCATCAAGATCAGGACGCAAACGAGTCACCAATCTAATCGAATCAAAAACAGAACGTCTAAAAACATACTCATCTCTTACACGAAAATATCTTGATGCAAGGGAAGTTCTCAGATATACAGGATGGACAACATTTCCCAAAAAAACAACAGGCAAATCATTAGCATAAATAATATTGGCATCAGAGAGAAAAGATTTTTGTTTGGTAATGTCTGTTTCGTTGGTATAGTTTTGGAGGAGAAAAACAAGTCTTTCATTGACATAACGAGATGGATTAATCGACGCCTCATCTGTCAAAAAAATAGACGAAAAATCTGCTTTTGCTCCCAGATCCAGCATTCTCAACGCAAGATCATATGTTCATGATCACAATGCTGCAACATATTCATCGCCATTCTCATACCCAACAAATGAAAAAAATTCGTCAATATTTGCCTGGACAAAAATATCTTTAATCCTCGCAACAATTGCTTGAGATAATGGATTAGACAAATATACAAAGGTATACAAACGATCAACCATTCATGATCAACGTGGCGGTTGCGTATCAAAAGCATAAATATCAATACGTCATAATGACCTTTCTCTCGTGACAAAACGATTACGAGATGTCTCAAACGTATCATACAATCAGACAATATCAACAAACGAACGTCAAGGTTGGAGGATCCTCTCTCCATTGCGATACAAAGGGATAATAACCTGCTGATTGGAGCGGAATGTTATCGGCTGAAGAAACATCGGTCATGATAATCTGTATCACGTATAACGAATACGTTGCTCACGGAAATCCAAACGAATAGACTGCATCCCAGACATACGAGCAAAATCATATTGATACACCACCCTTACACTATCACCAATAAGAGGGACAACAGAAGGAAGCGGCTGAACATCAAGTAACTCAAGATCCCTTTGTTCAAGATCTGCATTAGGGTTAAAAGACACAATAAAATCCCTTATCCCATCTCCTTGGGACAAAAATGCATCAAGTCATAGATGATTACGGTGAAGGAGATATTGCACATTACCTGTATACAAATGACTCACAATCAATCCTCCCAATGCTCTTTGGATTCTTGGACTTAATTTTTTGGATTTTGTGTTAAAAAATAATCACATATTGGTATTGGTAATTGCATGATGAAGAGTAAAACGATCATCATCAAGAGGTTTTTCTATTGCTTTCATGTCAACATATTCTGTACTATGTTCAGACGCAAGAAGTTTGACTTGATAAAATGATGCGAAAGTATTTTTACAAGTAGTAGTATTGACAATAAGACTCTTAGGATCCAAAGACCTTTCGACAGTACCACATGCCGATCAAAGAGGATTTTTTGCAAAGGAATCCGCATACCACTCCCATGGAGCATCAGTCAAAATATGAGCAGGAAGAATAAAATTGAGAAAAAAAGAGTAATTATCACGACTTGCACGAGGGAACTCGACAAGAAGTGTCTCCTCATCAGGCTGTGTAATAGTAATATTAGAAAAAACATCAAGTTGAGGGATTTCCCGCTTATTTTGTTTAATAATTGTATTATAGGTAAAAAAAAGATCGGTAATACTGACAGGTTTGCCATCTGCTCGTTGAGCATTACCTGTCAGACGAACAGTGAAGGTTGTATTATTGGTCGTACGGACATCACACAACGAAGAGACAAACTCTATTGATCATGATGAATCAAAACGATAATCGAGACACGACTGGAACAAAAGTGATTGATAAAATCTTGACTGGGTCGAAAAATCAAGATAGGGAACAACACTTACTGATCATACGACTCACTCCACGAAGGTTCATCATTTAGAACCAATGACAGTGGAAGAAAATAAAATATAGTCATACGCTACAAACATAGTCAAAATGGACCAGACAACAGTACAAACCATAAGAAAATATCTCAATTTTTTTTTGAACGTATGTGATCAAGGCGTGATCATGAGAAAAAAGAAGATATAATAAAAAAATATTTATATCCAGAGAGATTTCTGCATAAAATAACGTTTTTTTCTCATCATATACAACTGCATTCACTAAAAAGAAATTGGAACAAGCTATTGATTCCAGAGAACAAAACAATAGTTACATGAAAACACAAATAAGCATCTTGTTTACACAGTAATTGAGAGAAAAAGAGGCAAAAACGTGGACCAATACCAACGTGTGGAGTGAGTGCAAGGACTCATTTATCATATTTCTATCTCGATAAATAAGGTGGTAGGTATAGTCACCCAGATGGATAACACAAGACCCCCAAAAATGTTGTACTGAGATACAAAGACTGATACTCCATCACGATCACGTCAGCCCACGCACATGACTATACTGGTTTATGATCAATATGCAAGAGAAAAATACCATGGTCAAACCAAAGGTATTGTATCATATATCGCCAAAAGGCATTGCAATTTTACAAAGAATTACTATGGTACAGAAAACGTATTTATCTGTAAACTTTTATTTCTCATCATATCACGATATGGAAGCTCTCGTCCTCTTACGATCTGATATAATGTTTTGGAGCACAAGAGAAATTTTTGGAAACCAACTCTGGCGTTTTTTTGCAACATGAGGAGTTATTCTACTATCAATCCGCCTCATCAAATCATTTCACCTCTGGATTGCCACACTAAGTACGAGTAATAATCCATCAGCATCACTCATTGCACGTTCTCTCACCAATATTCCTCGTCGAATCTACTGGATTCCCCCATTAGCATCATGTTTTTATCTTCTTGATTTTTCCTGAATCAATAGTGCATTTACCTCAAGCATAGGAATTGTAGTGATCACACGACGAACATCCAAATGGCTTGCGCGTTTTGTTACCGATATGGTGGCACTGTTTGCCGACGACGATAACTATGACGAAACAATCGTCAATGCGTTAGCTCTGATTGGTCAGATTATTCTATGGATTATCGCCTGACTTATTCTCATCATCGTGTGGTGATGACAACTGACGCCGTTGTTTGCCTCACTAGGAGTCTGATGAATCATTATCGCCTTTGCTATCCAACAAATTCTCAAAGATATGTTTGCTTCACTCTCACTTTTTTTTGATAGACCATTCCGTGTAGGAGATACAATCAAGACAGGAGAATTTATCGGAAATGTTACCAAAATCAACATCAAATCAACTCGTATCAAAACACTTGCTTGACACGAACTCATCATCCCAAATTCTGATCTCACTGCCTCGAGAATAGAAAATTATGCAAATATCACAAAAAGAAGAGTCGAAAATATATGCTACATCACACCACCCATCAATCGATCTGATTTCGAAACAATAAAAAAAAACATGACAGACTGGTGTAACCATCACGATAGTATTGATCTAGTCAGAATCAATATACATGCTCTTACCAAACGATGATACGAACTCAGAATCGTATATCATACAACTGCATGATCATTTGATGAACATATAGACAAAAAAGAAGAGTTCATTCATAAACTCAATCATCTCCTCACGACATATCACTTGCCTCTCCAGCATCTCCTCCTCCCACAACAGTAAAGATACCAAAAAAACAACACATATCAACACTAGTTCCCGACGAGTTTAACCGCATCTGCAACGACTGTTGATACTCACATACATAGATCTGAAATACTCATCTGAGCAGTGTGATGGTGAATCATACCTGCGATCGCTTCAACAGTAGCAATTTTGTGTTCATCACAAGTCTGAAATATCCCTGCATCCAAAACACCGCGAAATAATCACGGAAATGCCAACACATTACTGAGCTGATTACTAATACACTCCCTACCCAACGCTCCCTTCCATTTCCATTTCGATGAGTTTATTTACTTCTGATGCATATTCGAGGGGAAGTTTTTTGACGATAGATGAAAAAAAGCCATTAACAATCATGGAAAGTGCCTTATCTTCATCGATACCACGAGACATAAGATAAAATAATTGTTTTTCGTCAATTTTACCGGCACTCGCTTCATGAGCAACGACAGCCGTGTCATTCTGGACATCAATACTAGGGACTGCAGAACTAGTAGAGAGATCATCCATAAGCAGAGCATCACATTCGGTTGCATTATGGGCATTTTCTGCACTAGGCATAATCTGCACCAATCCACGATAAATCGCAGATCCTCCATCTTTTGCGATTGATTTGGATACAATTTTTGAGCTTGTATGTTTCCCAATATGGATCACTTTTCACCCGACATCTTGGACCTGATTTTGTCCCGCAACGGCAACGCCAAGGATATCAGTCTTGGATCTTTCTCATTTGAGGATAGTACATGGATAGAGCATAGTAGTACAAGATCCCATATTGCCACCGACCCATTCCATATAACCATCATCATCAACCAAAGCACGTTTAGTATTGAGATTATAGGTATTGAATGACCAGTTTTCGACTGATGAATACTTCATTTTTGCATTTTTTCCTACATAGACTTCAACCATCCCCGCATGCAAACTTGGTGTGTCAAATTTGGGAGCAGAACATCACTCAATATAATCAGCTTGGGCATCATCTTCCACGACAATCAGCGTATGCTCAAATTGTCCACCACCGTAGGTATTCATACGAAAATACGCTTGGAGTGGTTGCGTCATTTTGATGCCTTTGGGAACATAAATAAATGTACCACCTGACCAAACAGCCCCATGCAACGCTGCGAAGAGATGATCATGATTGGGGACGAGTTTCATAAAATATCTACGAACAAGTGCTTCATGTTTAGTGACTGCTTCTGCCATGTCTTCAAAGATCACTCCTTTTTGTTCTCGTTGTTCTTTGAGTTTGTGATATACAGTATTGCTATCCATTTGCCCACCAGCACCAGCGAGATATTCTCTTTCTGCTTGCGGAATACCAAGTTTTTCAAATTTTTCTTTGAGATCAGCAGGAACATCATTCCGGTCACGAGCGTATCATGGTCAGTCTTTTTTTGGTTTTGCATACCAGACAATTTTACCAAAATCAAGCTTTGACAAATCAGGTCATCGATTAGGGAGTTTTTTTGATTTGAAAATAGCAAAAGAAGCAAGACGATGATCGAGCATCCACTGTGGTTCGTTTTGATCAGCAGATATTTTGCGAATGGTCTCTTCGGTCAACTCATTGAGAAAAAGTTCATACTCAATATTGCTCGCACTATTAAGTTCTTTTTGGAGATCTGACATAGAGAGACAACGAAAAAAAATAAAAAAGATACATGCCAACGTCTCATGTACCGTATATGTTTTTCTCATCAAAAATCAAGGCAAAAAACAATAACAAACCTATGATACGATTTGATCTTGAATTTTGGGAAAAAAACACTAGTCTCTATTTGGGAAGAAACACTAGTCTCTAAAAATTCACTTATGTATCTCACAAAAGCCTTTTTTATTTCATTTTCCTCCAATTATGATACAGTTCCGCTTTGGTTTGCTAGGATGACTAGGATTTTTTGCTCTCGGACTAATTATGGGAGGTCTCGTGACACAACAATGATTTTTTTTGCAATCAACAAATCTTACCCTTGATCAAGAAACACTTAGCAAACAGGTCAGTCAGTTTCTTTCTTCTCGTGATACAAAAAATCTAACACTCTTTGATACCATTTACCGCATTCTCTCATCTCAATTTTATAGCGGAGCAATGATTGATAGCGGAGCAATGATGGACAATGCTTTAAGATGATTTGTCGAAGCCATTGGTGATCCGTATACAACCTATCTCTCACCTGCAATCAATGAAGAATTTCAACAAGCTATCCAAGGCAGCGAAACATTTGAAGGCATCGGCGCCTATATTTCTAAAAGAGAACAAGGCATTCAAATCGACGAGCTAATAAAAAACTGACCCGCATTTCAGGCCTGACTCCTTCCTCTTGATCTTATCGTCAAAATTGATGGCGAACTTACTGCTCCACTCACCATCAATGAAGGTGTTGCCAAAATCAGATGACCTGCTGGCACCAGTGTGACACTCACGATTTTGAGAACAGAAGCTAGTGGCCAACGTCTTTTTGATGTTGAGGTTGTCAGAAATAAAGTCAAAGTCCTTTCTGTCACCTCATCACACCTCACTCATCAAGACAAAACAATTGGTCTTATCGAAATTGCAAGTTTTGGAGCAGAAACAGAACAAATTTTTCGTAAAGAGTTGGCATATATCCAAGAAAAAAATATTGACTGACTAATTCTCGACCTTAGATGAAATGGTGGGTGATATCTTGATATTGCCGTTGATCTAGCAAGCCACTTCCTTCCCAGAGGAACCCTAGTCACCTATTCTGAAAGCACCCTCGAAGGAAAAACTGATTATCTCACCAAACGTGATCCTGATGTTGATGCCTCACTGCCATTGGTTATTCTTTTGGATCAACGTAGCGCAAGTGCCAGCGAAATTCTTGCCCTTGCTCTCAAACAACAAAGACCAAATACAACCATCGTAGGTACGACAAGTTTTGGAAAATGAAGCATCCAAACACTCCAACCACTCAGCAATGGATGATCACTCAAGTATACAGTATGACTACGGTTTTGACCTGATGGCACCGCAATCAATAACAAAGGCGTGACACCTGATATTGAAGTATCTTTTGATCCAGACAAATTTCAAAAAGACCGTACTGATACGCAGCTCCTTCGTGCTCTCGAAGTCTTTGAGACATAGAGGTGTTAAACATTATGTTTTATCACAATTTCTATTATCATGTCCCAAACTACAATTACTGTCCTCAATGCTGACGGTTCACTCTGTTGCTCATTTGCAGGTGTTATGTGAGAGTCACTAGCCCAACAAGCAAATAACCACTGAGCAAATATCCCTCTCGCTTGCTGTGCATGAGCATGTAGTGTATGTGCATGTTATGTCCTGGAAGGAAGGGATAATATTGACCATGAGCTCTTAGGCACTCAGCTCACCACACTCGATACTGATGATCAAATCTGTAGCTGCATCGCATGAATAAAACCATGAAATTCATGATCCATTGTGATCAAAAAATGACGATAAACACACATTACCCTATAACCAATACAGCAAAAAATGAGCAAATACGATCAAGCAGCATTTTAGACATTCTTAACTATGAGTTTTTCTCTCACGCAGGAACAAATTGCAGCAATCATGGAAAAAAATGATGAAGCTTTTAGTGATTTTTATCATCAATCATTTGATGTGTTTTTTGGATATTGTAAACGAAAAACATCATGGAGTGATACAATGATTTATGATACGCTTGGAGACGTTTATATCAAAATCTGGGACGGGCTAGACACACTCAATAATCCCCACAGTTTTG
Source organism: Candidatus Absconditabacterales bacterium (assembly GCA_025057375.1). Lineage (GTDB taxonomy): Bacteria > Patescibacteriota > Gracilibacteria > Absconditabacterales > Absconditicoccaceae > JANWWO01. The sequence goes on from JANWWO010000001.1 coordinate 83,113, forward strand.
TAAGTTATACATGGGCCATTCTCAGAAATCACCTCATTGATTCTCTCAAAAAAACAACTGATACACACTTTTCATCCCTCTCCTATGAAGCAAGAGATGAAGATACAGAAATGCAATTTGAAGATACGCTTGCAAGTGAAGATGATGTCAAACAACGAGTCAATCAAAAATGGGAAATTGAAGCACTCCATGCAGCACTTCAATCTCTCACTCCTCATGAGGCAGACCTCATATACAAAAAAATTGGCCTTTCACTTGCCTATGACGAATTGGCCATCATCTATCATCAACCACCTGATACACTGAGAAAAAGAGTTTCAAGAATTCTTACATCACTCAAAAAGAATCTCTGACGATTATCCCAGAATAATCATGACTAACGACAATGTCAAGGAAAGAATGTCTTTCTCATCATATTTTGTATTGCATTTTTTTAAGAATTTCATTATACTGAATAATAGAGATTGAACAGAAGCAGTCTTTTTTATTTTTTGTCAACACGTACTATGGATGTTAATAAAGTAATCTTAATTGGAAGAGCAACTGATAATGCTGATGTTAAACATATAGAAAGTAGTGACTCATCAGTAGTTAATTTTATTCTTGCTACCAATAGAAGATATAAAAATAAAGAAGGTAATGAAGTCGAAGAAGCAGAATATCACAGATGTGTTGTATACGGACAAAGTGCTGATATCCTTGGAAAATACATGACAAAAGGAAAAAGAATGTATGTTGAAGGAAGATTGAGAACAAGAAAATGGGAAGATAGTGCATGAGTAACCAAATATAGTACTGAGATTGTAGTATCACAATTTATCTTTCTTGAATCCAAAGCATCAGAAAAAGCATATACCCAAACAGAAGAAACAGAATACTAATACTTCTTCTTTCTAAAATCATTTCTTTCCTTTTATTTATCCATGTCTTCATATGATTGCAGACAGCATCAAATCAAAAAAATTTCTCTTCGACGTATTTGATGTTGTAACTTTTTTTGTATTTTCTTTAGGAATTGTTGTTTTTGTGAGATTTTTTCTTTTCACACCTTTTTCTGTTGTAGGACAAAGCATGGCTCCTACTTTTGATCAAGGAGACTTTATCATTGTTGAGAAAATCAGTACTCAACAAAATAACTACCAAAGAGGAGATGTAATTGTTTTTCTTCCACCAAACAAAAATGAAGCCTACATAAAAAGAATCATAGGACTACCTGGAGAAACAGTAAAAATCATCGATGGAGATGTAACAATTTGCTGAGTCGATGGTGAATGTGATATGCTTGATGAACCATATCTTACAAATGGAAAAACTCATACGAGATGTTCTATCTCAGAATTCTATGTTCAATCATGATATTTTGTCATGGGAGATAATAGAGATCATAGCACAGATTCTCGTTGTTGTTTTTGATATGGATGTTATGAATGATCATCATTTACTATTAGTAACGAAAGAATCTTGTGAAAAGTCTGGTTTAGACTATTTCCGTCTCCACGTGCCAACTTTATGCAACCATAGTATGTAATATCATACATATATAGACCGCAAAAAAGCAAGCCGCTCATGACGGTCCTTTTTTTGTAGACACAACACAGCAGCAACATATCCCATGACCTCTTGTCTCATTATCCAACACGACCAAACTCATTCATTTTGTCTTGCTATTGGAAAAAAAATTCCTATAAAGCAGAGAATATCGTGTATAATTTTTTATTTATCTCCCTCGTCTGCATGCTCAATTTTCTTTATGATAGTTTAGAAACAATAAAAAAAATAGCGATTCCATCTCGTAACGATATTATGACACTAGCTATTGCAACAATTGGTATGATCCTCATCTGTGGCGTTGTTCTTGTTCTTTTTGATGGCTGATTCTCTGCTCTTCGTCAAATTTTATATACAATTATTCGCCAATAGTAAAATAATACTGAAAAATAGTGTGTTTTTTTAATCTTTTTTCTTGTTGATGTCATTCATCGAAATAAAAAAACAAATCGAAGACAAAGTACATAGATGGTATGTTCTTAGTGTCGTTCCATGACAAGAATCCCTTACGATAAAAAATCTTCAAGAAAGAGTCAAAAAATACGAGTTGGATAACGAGATTGTAGACTATCTGAATCCCACCGTTCTTGAAACTAAATTCAAAACAAATGGCGAAAAAGTCATGAAAGAGGTAAAACTATATCCTTGATACGTTTTTGTCAAGTCGACAATGAATGATAGAGTACGATATGTTATCAGAAATACGCCATGAGTAAGACTGATTGTCTGAGCTGAAACACATCCTGTTCCTCTAACTGAAGCAGAATTCTTACAGATTCAAAAAAATATTGAAGAAAAAAATGCACGTGCCGATCTCGTTGTGCCCTTCAGAGCATGAGACATCGTTGTTATCAATGATGGGGATTTTGCGTGAATGAAATGACCTATCAAAGAAATAGATCAAGAAAAATGATTTGCTATTGTTAGTATTGAGATACTTGGCAGAATGACATCTGTCATGATCTGATTTGATAAGATCAACCTTATCTAAACGGAGTACATACAATCCTCATTTTGAGCAATTCTGCATACTTCTTATTTTAGTTGTACGAGGTATATGGAAGAAAAAAATATTGTCAGAATGGTTATGATCATTCTTTTTCTCTCATTGTCATTTGTCTATTGACTCTATTTTTTTCTTAATCGTGACAAACAAACTCCTCCCCACTCATCCATCCCAACAGGAACTACAGGAATAACAATCTCACCTCCATCGTCTCTCTCAGAAGCCACGATCACATGAAACACATGAGGCAAGACATCAAATCAAGACATTTTCAATCAACTCATGCGTGACCGAGAATCACAACAGGGAACATGACAGAGCTGAATGATGTCTGATGATGATTTTCTTATCAGTCCACCACGCTTTGGCACAGGATCATGAACAGCAATGCCAGGGAATACAAGCACTGGATGAGAGACTGGGACGGGTATTGATGATATTTGGTCCATGATAGAGTCAATGAGACAGGCTATGCCTTCTCTATCAGGTACTACACCTTTCCTCTGACCTACTCTCATATCACAGACATTAGGAATTCAAGCGTTTGCATCATTCAAGGATGATAAATTTGTAGATACATTCTATCTCTTTTTGGGGAATGAAGAACAATCATTTTCAGCCCAAGCCCAAACATTGGGAGGAAATACATTTCGTTTAGCAACGCAAGCAGATATTCTTGCTAATTGACTCGTAGGAGATGATGTTGTTTTTATCAATATTCCAGGAATTACCTATGAGCAAAATCCAACAATAACAAGAAAGGTTGTTTTTATGTATCTGTGGTATAGAGGTTGAGCACGATTGATACAAACGCCTTTTGAAACACGACCACGCTTCAAACCACATCTTGTCTCCATGTATAGTGAACTATAAACAAACTGAATATTAAGTCTTTATGTATAAAAAGTAGATTATCCCATTAGACAAGCTGACTTCGTACCACCTTTTTTTCATTATTGATGACTTTGAATCATTTAGCAATAACAGTGATCGGATCTCAAGGTTTATAGATTTTTCTCCACATTCCACTTTCACCATCAATGATGTCTTTTTTGTGCAATAAACCTTCCCACTTCCCAAATGAGACAAAAATACCATAATTAAAAAACATCTTGACGGTACCCACATATGTCTCACCAAGTTGTAATTCATCAACAAATTCTGTTGGTGCAGGTTTTGCAATGACCAATGGCTGCATTTCTTCTACACGCTGCAAAATATGTTCAGCCGTAGCCTGAGAAATGGAATATCTTGCTCTTGATTGAGCAATAATACTTGCTTTGAGTTCATCATTCATAGTATACTGCTTAGGAGGAATCAGTAAAGTAAGAGGGAAAAATCGTTGTGAGGCGTGCATGATTTTTACATAGCAAGTAAATTGAGGAAGAGCAACAAGATCTTTTGGTGAAATAGTTTCATTAAATTCTTGGCTTATTGTCATCGCATCCTGAGATCAAATACCAAAACTAATAAGAGAGCCAACATTGCCAAATATTGCTGCTCTTGTCGCTTCAGGCATTTGATCAAGATACTGATGGAGAAGAACAAGTCCCACACCAAATTTTCTTGACTCAGAAAGAAAAGTCGCAAATGAATCTGTCGCAAAATTTTGGAACTCATCAATCACGACCAAAAATTTTTTCTCTGATCTCAAAGGAATCGTCATGACATCAATCTGGAGTTGAGTAATGAAAAAACTACCAATAATAGTAGAAACATCTTCACCGAGTTTTCCTTTAGAAAGATTGATCAAACAAATTTTCCCTTCGTTGACAATAGAGCGGAAAGAAACAGTCTTATGAATATTCCCAAAGACTAACCTGACACGAGGATGAGATAAGAATTGTCACAGCTTATTCAGCACCGGTCAGATCGATTCCTGTTTTTGTCTTTCTGATCGTTGATTAAACTCTTTGAGCCAAAAATCTTTGATTAAGGGATCAGAAATCCTTTCAATAACACTATTTCTAAATTGTGTATTGGTCAATAATTTAGTCACATCGTAAATAGTTGCTTGAGGTATCTCCATCGCAGTCAAAATACTATTTCTGAGAATATACTCAAGCCTGGGTCATCGTGAGTAAGAAAAAAGTTTATGAAATACGCCAATCAAACCAGAGACAAGTAAATCTCTCTCTTCTTGTGTCTCATACCCAAGCATATTATATCCAATAGGATTATCTGCATCATTAATATCAATCACAACAACATCATTAATACGATGTTTGGGTATTGTATGCAACAAATACTCATACAAATCACCATGTGGATCCAAAACACAGCATCCCATTCATGTTTTAAGCCATGATGCTAGAACTTGTTTCGCAAATGTTGTTTTCCCCATGCCTGATTTCCCAATGACATACATATGCCTACACATATCCTCCATAGAAAGCATCAAAGACGTTGTAGTTCATCTAAAACACATCGTCCCTAGAGATAAAACAGCATCATCTGACGGATTTTTGAGTGAGGATGGGATAGGAAAATATCTTGTCGTCGTTGTCGATAAGCCTCAAGGAAGATCATGAGGAATATGAAAAAGAAGAGCTAAGGTTTCACGATTGATACGAATATGTTTGGGACTGATAGATAGTGTAATTGTTCATGAATGAAGATAGTTTTGAAGCATAGTACGGCAGATTTGGACCATGACATCATCGATTCCCTTGTACATTTGATTCGATCAAAATTTTATCAAACACGAATACCATTCATGATCATACTGCTTGATCAACGGCGATAAGAATGACCAAAATGATTGTTTTTTAAGTGGTTTTGCATCAATACCAAAATATCGTTCTTGATTATCAGGAATGGAAAGAAATAAGGAAAGTATTCCTTGGAAGGGATCATGAGAACTTGCAATCACCGAGTCCAAACTCATCCATTGCGCATCAGCACTAGGAATAAAATAAAAATACTCATAATCATGATCACCATAATCCTGCTGTGTAATAGTTACATCAGGATACATCGTAAAAATAATTGTTTGGACCAACGACATATCATCACGATCCACACGAACAATCAACGCAAGATGATTGGAATTCCCTTTTATTCCACAATGAAATAATGGTAAATCAGAAAGATTTTTGAGGACATTATGCCACATAGGGATAGTGTAAGATCAATATTTATAGGGAGAAATATGAAGCGTAACAAAACGTTGCCCATACAAAGGGGATGAGGAGGGCTGTGAAAATGGTTTCTTTGCGAGCATAGATGGGAGTGTCATCAAATGAGTTGCAACATGAGATCCCATACTAGCAAACGACTGAGAAAGAGATTCATAATAATCGAATTTCATGTCAGAAAAGATCACAAATAAAGAATTCACATATCAATGACAAAAGCAATCTTGACATTTGATGTGTTCATTATATTGACTTTTAGAAAAATTGCAAAAAAAAATATTATCTTTTTTCACAGATCTATCATTTGCCTTGCAATTAAAGGAAATTTTAGTATACAAAAAGAGAAAGAAATTGCAAGGAGTGAAATATATAACACAATTATGTACAAAGATACACAAAACCTCAGCATAATTCTGAATAACAATAACATAAATATTCTTGTATCCGCTAATATCATAACTGCTACCTTTTCTAGAACACATCCACATCACCAACAACACTCATACATCTCACCCACAGACAAAAAGGAGCATGACATACTAGATCACCCACAGACATACCCTCTAGCAAAAAAAAAATAAACAATAAATCTCCTATCCATTCTCTCCATCACACGGAGCCACTACTCTTTTTATTTATAGACATCTCCTCAGTAATGGCTTTTCTTGTCATTCTTGGACTACTCATCCTAACAACATCATACACAGCATGATATGTGCTACTTCCTCTCAGCAACACCTATCATCTTGCTCATGATGTCGACACAACACACTTCCTCTCATTGTCCCAAGTCCAAGCACAACGAGGCAAACAGCTCTTCCTCACAAGATGAAGCAATCTTCTCCTCCATCCTCTCATCAGTGACGATCTCTACCAACTGTGACATGGTCTCACAGATGAATTATGACCACAGTCAGTCAGAATTTTTTCTCTCTATAGAAGTATCCAAACACAAGCAATACTCAAAGCACGCAGACAATGAACACAGCAGTATCGTTTCACTGCTTCTCCATGAGCAAGCGAACATCATCTTGGAACAACAATTGATATCGAATTTATTCGCAACCATCATGCTGGTTTCCAGTGGCTCAAAAACAATGCCTATCGCTATGGTTTTATCCAAAGTTTTCCCTCACATTGTAAACCCATCACAGGAATTCCAGAAGAACAGTGGCATTGGAGATGGATAGGTAAAGATCTTGCATGATTATTTTGGAAAATCTCCTCAGGAAATACAACCCTCTGTCTGCAAACATTTTTGGAACGTCTCCACGAATTTGACATCATTAGTTCAGAAAACATATGACACTTCGATCATCGTGAAGCGCGACAAATAGGGCTATCAGAAGATGAAATAGAACAATTGAAGATGATATGAGACTGCAATCATCAAGCCTCACATCTCGCACAAAGAGCTTGTGAAAAAAAATCATGACTTATTACCCTCTGACCACTCCTCCTGCCTTCTACAACTCCAATGATTCTCACCGATACTGGATGGCATATTATCGAAAATCGCGGCCGATATCGAGTCATTCTTGGTCGTCTGACTCCTTTCCGTCGAGATCCAAGCATCTATCATACTCCATCGACAGCACTCCTCTTTGCAAGCACACCGTGATCCTCTGATCGACATGCACCCCACCAGGCACAAGCACCATCAATACGCTTATGGTAGTACACGATGCTGATACCACGCCATGAGACACCAGACACCAAGCAAAGACACAAATGCTCCCAAAATCATCAAAATCGTCACATCTCATCCCATCAGTCACTTCCATAACATAAACCATATCCCATGGATCAAAAAAATATAATAACTGACTCCTGATCATCGGACAGCAACCCTTTTTCACCGTTCTCGTTGTGCACAAAGAATACAACACATCATCACCAAAGGCAGTGCACATCGATCATTCATTACTCTTCCCATCTCTCCTCCCCAAATACTTAGTCAACCATAACAACAAACAAGAAATGTACCCAGCATCGCTCCACGCCAAGAAACAACAAATGTTCTTGCATGTTCTGGCATCCATCATCGAAATGCAAGAGCCATTCACAAAATATATTGCCATAAAAAACTCGGAAACGCTACCTGTCGATGTCTCCACCAAAAAAGATCTGCAACCACTAACAAAACTCAATAACCCAAAGAGATGACACAAGATCAGACAAGCGTAGTACGCGGATGATTTTTGATCAATAAAACAAACAGAGGAGTCAATACATACAAAGACAATAGTGGTGATAAAAACCAAAAATGATCACCAAAACTCGTGAGCAATCAAGCATCAAACATTTTATACCCCAAAATATGAGAAAAAAAAGCAGACCGTGACTGTGGAGGAAAAACGTGAGGAAATAACCATCAGATCAGACCAATACTACAAATAACGGCAATATAGGGCAGATAGACTTTTTTGATAACTCACACAAACCATAAACCAGTTCATCCTCGTCATGGTTTTTTTTGCTGCCAACGCTCATAAGACAAAAACTGTCACCATCATGATATGAAAAAAAAGACATGAGCCATAATACCTCACGCCATGACAACAAGTGATCACCGTCAACTATCAGGAACAAGATGTCTCACATAATGAAAGAGGACAATTGCGAGCATTGCCCATGTTTTACAGACAAACATAATTGACGATTGCATGATGCTTGTGCCTCTTAAAAACTAAAAGAGGATGATGTATGAAAAAAGCATAACCATACACAAATCATCAATCAAGACTATCCACGCTTACGTCAATCAAGGAATTTTGGGCATTCATCAGCCACTCATCATATTGGCCATATCACTGGGATCAAACCCAAGAATATCTTTCGTTTTTTGAGCAACAACTTCTTGTGCTTTATTCTGTGCTTTGATAAATGCTTCTTTGATTGTTTCTTCGAGTTTTGGTTTATTTGTAAGTAATGTTTCATCATTGATAGAGATCGATTTGAGTTTCATTTCTCAGGACATATCAACGACAACTCATCCATCAATTTCTTCACCAGCCGCATTGATATATTTCCCTTGCTTTGCTCTGATAATAAGTTTTTTTAAAGCATCTTGCAATTGTTTGTATTTATCATACATTTTTTTTAGTTCCCCCATTTGACCAAACATACTATTTGTCACAAAAAATAAAAGAAAAAACTGACTAACTACATGTCTTATTGATTAGCGCGGGCACGAAGTGCGTCATAGAGCTTTTTGCCAGCATCGGGATCACCCTTACGAAGATCATGTGGAATACCAAACTCTTTACATACATGACAAAAAATAAAATATTTCTGGAGTCATGTTATGCTGGCTGATCTGATTGATTGTTCAAATTGTTCTTTTTCCTGTGGTTGCATAGAAGCAAGATAACTATCAAACCTTTTTTGTCCACCAAACTGTGCAGCAAATTGTTTTTTTCTTTCAACAACATCATGATCAATATATGTTTTGGGAATCGTAATGTGCAAATAATCCATACATGAGACAATAAATGCATCAATTGCTTTCTCGAGTCATTCTTTTAAAAGATTCTCTTTGAGTGTTTCACGAAGTCTAGATTCTAACTGAGCAACAGATGTTATCTGCACATCTCCATTCCCAAACTGCTGGGCAACAAATTCATCTGTCAATACTGGCACAACCATACGTTGGATATCAGTAATCGTACACTCAAGACGTGCAACATTACCATCCTGATAACAAAACGAGGGAGGTAGAATATCAGAAATATACTCACATTCTACACGATCTCATACGCTGTGACCACATAATTTTGCCGAAAAATCAGGATACTTTTCATGGTCATCAAGACCAAAATACGCAAATTTTGTTTTGAGTTCACTGCCATCTGCTCCAAAAAAGCGCACAGAACATCTGATCACAGTATCATTCGCTGTTTCTTGGGCAGGACTATACTCAGCAAATTGTCTTGCTACTGACTGCATTGCCTCAACCAATTTTTCATCACTAACCGTATCATCAATCGACATCAGTGGCAAACCTTTCCATACCTGTGATGATTCTTGTACTGATGGCACATAATCCACTTTCCACTCGAGAGATATATCCTTCTTCCCATCAATTTGAGACATATCAGGAAACACAAAGTCATAGACTTCTCCAATCAATGAATAATCTGGATTGTTCGCAGCAAAATCACGGACAACCATTTCGACGTATTCAGGAAACATTCTAGACGATACGTCTGTTGGATTGAGATACATTCTAAACATACTCATAGGAACTTTTCCTTTACGATATCACGGGAGTTGAAAATCTTGGTGAAGACGAGCAATAATACGATTTGACCAATATGTAAAATGCTCAGATGTCAAAACAGCACGAATCACAATATTAGATTGACCTCCTTGATCAAAACTATAAGTCATATAATCACGAGGAGAAGACGACGATATATGAGGTTTTCTTGATGATTTTTTTGATGATTGTGCCATAGAGGGGAGAAAGGAATAAAAAAAACGCATTACAATTGTATAGGAAATTTTGAATCGAATGCAAGCAAAAACGACTACTCAGCAAAATTGGTTATCATACTACATAATTGAACTGACCCTATACCCAACTGCTGATACTGCACATCAACACAAAAACGATACTCTTTTGCACGACCATCAGCACATCATGGGCCTGTTCCACTCTGACAATTCATGCGAGTTCCTCATTCTACCTGCGTCGTTTTATCAAATAATCACTGTCCAACAATCTGTCTATAATACCTTACATTCCCAACTGAGACTCATCCTGCTGAACAGGGCTCCCACACACCGTCAATCTGACACAAAGCAAAACGCTCATCCCTTGGCTCGACATAATTTTTTAGATCCAGTCATGCAGACTCTTCTTGCATAACATAATAACGATTTGTCTCCTGCCCTGAGAGAAAAATAGTATAAAAACCTGACTGCATTCGTGCGTCATTGATACATCATGAAGGATTGGAAAACAAAGGATTGATTTTTAGTCGACACGCATCTTTGAATCATCATCGTCTCTGTCGATTAGTATTCCTAATTTGGAAGACTCCTTCGACTCATTCACGGGCAAGATTGATCGCAATCACATCCGCCCTAGTTCTATCAACAGCTCTAATACCCAAATTGATCAACCCAATAATCGAGGCCAACGAAAAACCCAAAATCACAACGACAATCAGAAGCTCCACAAGAGTAATTCCTTTTTTTGTATATCCTTGCATACGCATCAACCAAGATAAAATATCATTCCCCCACTGGTCTCGCTACCAACGACAACACACCATTAGATCACCAATCATCATACAAAAATCTCTCATAATTGTGTATCAAACCATAAGGATCAACACACGGATCACAAAACAATCCGCTTACATTATAATACCTGTTTCTTCTAAAATTACAAGAGATTTTCATGAGGGAAACACCGTCCATTACGGATGATGCAACTCAAGTCGTCATCATCACGCTCATGACTGTACTCCTCCTCATTCACTATCCATCCATCATCAATGATTGGTTACTACTACTGCTGCTTCATCACATCCTATCATAAGCATCTCGTATGCAAGAGCAAAAAGCGATACAGGCGTATTGGCAGCTACTATACGAATAAACCCTTCTGTATCAAGACAAACTCATGCATACATATGACGATCAGAAGAACGAGGAGAAAAAGCCTGATTAATGCGGCCATCACGAATCAAAACAGGTCATAAATGAAGAGCAAAATCAATATCCATCAATCATCCATGAAGAAACTGAAAAGCCTCATACCCCATCAATCACCACTGTCCCAACGTCGTCAGAAAAAAAACAACAGAAAAATCATCTCCTGACTGATAAGGAAGCAGGAGTGATTGTATACGATTTCTCCTGACAACAAGAATTGCTTGATTCCGTCGATCACGATCAGTTTGAGCAATCAACAGCCTCATCCACGTTCCTGAGGATGGGAATACTCAATACTCATCTCATCTGCCTGCAGTAATAGACACACTATCACGAGGAAAGAACCAATGAAGGAATGACCCATCAGATGATAATAGATGCAGTCATCACGACGCATTGCCTGAATCAACCAGGGCATCTGCCAACCCATCATCCATCGTATTATCTCTTGCAAGAAAAGAAGAAATCAGTAGACTGAGAAAAATCAGTACTACCAAAATACGTGTTCACCATCGATACTGATGATTTGGTCACACAGACATTATGAGCGAATACCGCAAAATAAAACACCCCATCATAGAACTTGCGTCTGTACACAAGATCAAAAAATACAGAGACAAAAGTCAAGACCAAGACAAATTACAAAGACAGAAATCTACACACCATACAAATACTTCCCCTTGCTATACCCAAAAATGTTCTGTTTTCAAGTCTTTTCTTACACTATATCATACTCATCCGTATTTTATTTTTCTTTTTTATTATGATAAGAGTACTGCTCTGACTCTGTACAGTTCTTGTGATACTAATCAGCTGACTCTATCGACATGCAACCCAATCAATTCCTCATACGGCGAGCATCTTTGTAGATGCATGATCAAGAATCTATTCCCTCCTTCCCTCTTGACTATCACCCATCCAATCTTTATGGCGAAAATATCATATTCGTCGTAATCCTCAGGTAGCAGAATCATTGCATCAATGACGCTACCAATTTTCTTGATTCTATACTGTCTATCAATTTCTCGATCATGTAGTGCGCTGACCAGAGAACAATCTTATTTCTGTCACTATCCTTGAAGGACGATCAATCTATGATATCGATGATTATCTCACCAGTAGATGATTAATCACAAAAGGTGAATACATCCAAGCAACCACACAAATTCCATCCACCAAAACACGACTCCCTTCCAACCTTGTCAGTTTAGAATGATTTCTCTATCCTGATACGTATTTTCTTGATACAAACCAACCCATCATCCCCCAACTCATCCGTGTCCAACTCCAAGCATATGAAGACAAAGTCATCACTCCCCTCTCATGACACATCGCTGACGCTCTCACAAGAATGACTCGTAAATGAGTGAAAATGTCACCCTATGAATTTCTCATCTTGGCATCAATCATAGAAAAAGAAGAAAAAAATCATGAAAACCAAGCACGTATTGGCTGACTATTCGTCAATAGACTCAAATCAAATATGAGAATCGATGCTGATATTTCATTATGCTACAACTTCAAAACACCTTATACGCAATGCACAACAAAAAAAATCATTACCAATCTCACAGACACAACCAATCTCTACAATACCAGAGCACGTCCTGGACTCCCTCCAACACCCATTGCAAATCCATCAGCAGAAACAGTTCGTCGCCTTGCAAATCGAGAAAGTCATGAATACCTCTATTATCTTCACGATTCCCATGGCAACATATACTTTTGAAAAACATTAGCAGACCACAATTTAAATAAAAGTAAATACCTAGGCAAATAGAAATACAAGACAAATTTGTCTTTTTTGCTCATCTTGCTTACACTGATACAGAAGCAAGATTTTTTATTTTTTTTGTATTATCATGCCTGATCAATCACTTTCTCTGCCGCTCAGATTTTTCCAAAACATTGGTGCATTTATACTCGGGCTTATTTTTGCCTATGGACTTGCTTTTGTCGCAATGACTCCTGGTCTTTTTACCGCAGATATGATGAATCAATATGGAGAAATCGTCACAAGTACAGAGTGATCAGAAATACTCATCGATATCTATTCAGGCAATACACTAGATGTCAAAACAACCGTTTCCTATTCTGGCGTCCAAGCAATGATTGTAACCTTTGCCTTTGATCATGAAAAAATATCATTTAATACAGGAGCAATCACGGCAATTGGCGACTTTCGTGTCAATGCATCCCAAAATCTTGTGAGCATAGAAATAGAGACACCAAGCCAGCTTTCAACTAATACAACCATTATGTCACTCCCTTTTACAACAGACCAAACAATTTGGCAAACACAAGTCAGGACAGTTTTTATTGTCGAAGCTGATTATGGAACAGGAGAGACAGAAGATCTTGTTGTCTTCACGAATACTCCACCAAATCCAAATCCAGAAGATGACGAATACTATGGCAACATGAGATATTAGTACTGCATAAAACATAGTATTTGTATCTCCTCTTTTTACACCTCCTCTTCTCATGCGAAAAAAAACTTTTCTGACTGCATTGATCATCCTCTCAAGCATTACCACGTTGGTAACAGCAAGAATTGCTCGTTTTGATGTGCAAGTAAATCCATCTACGTTCAATATCAATGAAACAGTGGATATGACGATCAGAGCACTTGATGCAAATGGCGATGTCTTCAAAGAGTACAATGGAATGGTTATCATGGAATTTTCTCAATTTCTCAACCCTGACCAATATGACATCCCTTCTGATGGGATTTATACCTTCCAACCACAAGATCTAGGAGTCAAGACATTTTCGAAAGGACTTAGACTCAAAGAAGGGGGGACCTACACGATCAATGTTTTTGATATCAATGATGAAACAATTATGGGAAGCACAACCATCATTGTCGGAGAGAGAGAAGATGATGATCTTGTGAAAAAAAATGCAATCGTTGATATTATTTCACCCCTGAGTGGTGAACAAATCAATTCAACATCATTTGCGTTACTTGGAAGATCAGAAATCATCAGAAGTCCTATCCAAATTTTTCTCAATGGCAATCAAGTCCCCATAGAAACACAATCTGATGAAAATGGAAATTTTTCTGCATTTATGAGAGGACTCAATAGTGGACAAAACGAAGTCTTTGTAAGAGTCGTCAATATTAATAACCAAGTTCTTGCCGAATCAAATGTTGTAAGATTTGTTGCAAGGCAAGGAATCAATGATGGAACTCTCAATAGCATCACGATCACGCCCTCACCTACAATGAATGCAGGAGATAAAACAACCTATACCATCCAAGTAGGGAATGGGGTTGCGAATGCAGAGCTAAAAATTGGTGATGTAGGAGTATTCCCTCTTGATAGAGCATCACCTACTTCATTTTCCAAAGTTATCGCTATCGATAAACCAGGAATTCATGGGCTATCAATCAATCTTCTTACCAATGATGGTGAAAGAAAAATTTATAACAATATCGAATTTATCGAAGTAAAAGAACCGCCAAAACCAGTTGCTATCACCAATCTCAGAGTCGTCAGATCAACCATAGATAGTACATCTGCACAATTATCATGGGAAAATGCCTGATCCGTATCATGATATCTTATCATGCGAGGTCCTACGCAAGATTCGATGACCAACTCATGATTTAGTACAGGAACATCTTTTACGGTTACTAACCTAGGCACATGACAAACAAGTTTTTTTCAAGTTTTTTGAGTCGATAATTCAAATACACCACTGGGAACACCCTCAAATATCGTAGCATCAAATTTTGAACAACAGTGATCTGCACCTGTCCTGTGAGGAACATGCGTCGTGAGCAATGTAGGATCAAGAACAGAAAAAGTAGGAAATCAACATTTTTTGATCTGGGATCCCGTCCCCAATGCCACAGCCTATATCATCTCCAAAATCGATGCTAATGGAGCTAAACAAGTCGTTGCTGAAGTCACGCAACCTAGATACCAATACCCTTTTGATCCTACATTAGAGACAGCAACATTTGAGACATTTTCTATCGAAGCTCGCTGTAGCGATGGACAGACACTCATGGTACATGGAGCTGCAAGAGTCAATGTTTGACCAAAAGAAAATATACTTATCATACTCATCATATCCTTAATATGTTATGGATTCTATTATCGAAAAAGAACCTACATCTAAAAAAAAGAGCCTGACATCAGTCTCATCCCTATCCGTGATTTTGTCACGGCTTTTTTTGTAGTTGTTGTTTGTGGAAAACTACCCAAACCAAAAATTCTTTTTTGGGGTCACCACAATAATAGTTCCTTGCCTAGTGAGAAAATAAACTTTCCCTTGATCATCTGTTGCATATCTATCAACAATTGTATATCAGACAGCATCATCAGGAATATGATCATAGACTCACACGATATCCTGAGCAGGGACACGATAAGATTTCCAACGACTACGAATCAACAGGTCACCATCATCCGTTTTAGCATAACTGATGCCTGTATATCTCCACCAGACATACACCCACGCAATCCCAAACACAATCACCAAAACCACCATCACAGGAATAGCTATTGCAAACAAAAGCAAATTGAAAGCTACCAAAAACATAATCCCAACCAGAGAGATAAGAATTTTTTGAATTTTTCCTAAACGAGCAATAGTCATATGAAGAAAAAAATAATAAAATAAGAGATGAATACCCAACTGTCAATACTACTAAAAAATGGTAAATCTTTCCATCAAAGAACGTCGAGAATAATTATGACCTCACCATACATCAAAAAAACCCCTTCCCGCTACCCAAGTAAACTATCAATACTGATTCTCTCTTGTTTCATCGTATCTCTATCCCTTATCGTAATAGTCCCATCCTCAAGACTTTGATGATCAATCGTCAAACAGTAGGGCGTCCCAATTTCATCTTGACGACGATAGCGTTTCCCAATATTCCCCGACGAATCGAACTCACAATAGTATTTTTTACTAAGTTTTTTAAACAAATCCCGTGCAAGCGTCATCATTGCCTCATCTTTTTCCATCAAGGGAAAAATAGCATACTTCACAGGAGCCAAGGCAAAAGGGAATCTAATCACCACTCTCGTGTCAGTACTTCCATCGTTTTTTTCTATAACTTCCTCATCGTAACAATCAAGAAACACTGCCATCACCGTCCTACTAAGACCAAAAGATGGCTCAATAACGTGGGGAACATATCTTTTCCCTGTTTTGGGATCATGATATTGCATATCAGTACCCGAGAACTGCTGATGCTGCGTCAGATCAAAGTTACCTCTGTATGCAAGTCCTTGTAACTCTCACCATCACCATGGATACAAATACTCTACATCCATCGTTGCTGAAGAGTAATGAGACAATTCATCCTGTTCGTGCTCCCTGACTCTTATCCTATCTGGATTAAGCTTGATAATATGGTGCCAAAAATATAACGATATGTCTCTCCATTCCTGATGTGATTTGAGAGCAATCTCAGGATCATTGGGGACAAAATACTCTATCTCCATTTGTTCAAATTCACGGGTACGATACAAAAACTGTCCTGGTGTAATCTCATTGCGAAAGGCTTTCCCAATTTGTGCAAGACCAAAAGGAATACGAGCACGCGTCGTATTGAGAATATTTTTGAAATTGGTAAATAATGATTGACACGTTTCTGGTCTCATCCAAACCTTTGACGCATCACCTTCGATAGGACCAAGATGCGTTGAGAGCATCAACGTAAACTTACGAATATCAGTCCACTCAGCATCTTTTTTTGTATCTGGATTTTTGATTGATTCTCCTTTCATGTACGCAAGCATCACATCCGGCCCCCATGACTCAGGCACAGTATTTTCTACACCGTATGTTTGAGCCAAAAACTTCAAAAGATCTTCCTCTGACAATGATTGACGTTTTTGTTCCAAATCATCTTCAATAAGTTTATCAGGACGGAATCTTTGGCCTGTCTTTTTATCATCAATGAGAAAATCACCAAAATTACTCACATGACCAGATGCCTCCCACGTACGCGGATGAGCAAGAATAGCAGTATCCATTCCATAGATATCATCTCTCTCTTGGACAAAATATTGCCATCGAGCATCAGCAATATTTTTCTTGACTAATGAACCATACGGTCCATAATCCCATGAATTTGCCAATCATCCATAAATATCTGATCATGGATACACAAATCATTTACGCTTTGCTCGTGCAACAACGATATCAAGTCAAAAATGTGATGAAGATGCTGACGCCATACAAAAAAAAGATATAAAGAACTTATTACGTACAAATACGTAAAAAACTATAAAAAACACAAAACAAGGACTGCAAAAAAAATGACTTTTTGCAACCAAGAAACATAAAGAGTGGGTGAATATTTTCAATACTCATACATCTCTACAGCGTAGCAGTATAGTTATTTTTGAACAAATTGCAAGTCCAAGAACGTTCACTTGCATTAGAAAAGAAAATTCATATGCTATAATCATGATTCACACTATCATCTCATCACTTCGTATCCTCTATATTCGCTATCGACAATATATGCTCGTTGGTAGCGTGCTTTTGCGATTCAGCATCCCTCTCCAGCTCCAAGGACCTGTCCCCACCCCCGGTATTCTTGACTCCTCATGATGACGATTAGGAGAAAAAAAAACACAGGACCAGCCCAGATATCTTCCGCTCACAACAGTTCCCTCTGATCTCCAACGTCGAATTATCCATCGAGAAGATCGTCGTTTCTGACGACATCCAGGGATTGACCCTATCGCACTCGCAAGAGCTCTCTGGAACAATCGACACAGGCCTCAGTCCATCCAAGGTGCATCCACGCTTCATACTCAAATCCTCAAAAATCACGATCGTCTCCACACCAATCACAAAAAAAGAACACGACTGACGAAAATCATGGAATTTGCCCGCGCACCGCGTCTTGCTCTCTGGTACAGCAAAGAAGAGCTTATAACAATGTGGGCAAATACTGTTCCTTTTGGGAATGGTATTATAGGATTTGAACGTGCCGCACGACATTTTTTTTCTCAACCAGTCGATAAAATCAACGCACACCAGCGTTTTGCACTCTTTGTCATGGCTCGCAATCCACGCATCTATCATCCCTTTACCAATCCTGATC
Organism: Candidatus Absconditabacterales bacterium; assembly: GCA_025057375.1. Classification (GTDB taxonomy): domain Bacteria; phylum Patescibacteriota; class Gracilibacteria; order Absconditabacterales; family Absconditicoccaceae; genus JANWWO01. The sequence goes on from JANWWO010000001.1 coordinate 101,555, forward strand.
GTTTCCACACAAGATTTGATCGTATGTGGAGAGAATGTATCAAAAAAGATTTGTGTGAGGATGAAAATGTGTATACAACCTATTGACCCAGGATAGTACCTACAAACATAACCAATTCACTCTCATCCTGAATAAAAATCCACTTTAAGCCGTTGACACCACCACATCGAGCAGGATATATCACTAATACCCTAACCACTCGACCAAGCCAACGTCTTGATACGAACAAAAAAACAAACTGACTCACCAATCAACATACAAGCACACACTACATCCGCACGACGATCGACACCCAACTGTCAGATGCTATTTTTTCTCGCATGAGACAAGTCGTTGCATCATATCATCACCGTCGCGTATCTGATGCTGCTGTCATCGTGATTGATCATAGAAAACATGAAGTCAAAGCATTACTAGGAGGTATTGATTTTTGGAGTGAGACAGGTGGACAAGTCAATGCTGTGTTTGCAAGAAATCAACCATGATCAGCACTCAAACCGTTTGTCTATCTCGGAGCTGTTCTCCAAGGTCGATCGCTCGATAGCACGATCCTTGATATTCGTCGTAGCTATCAAACAGCAGAAGGACTTCCTTACGAACCACACAATATCGACCTAGAAGAATGGTGAGCGATGACACTCGCACATGCACTGGCAACATCTCGCAATACACCTGCCGTCGAAATAACCAATCGTGTCTGACTCACGACGATTGATGCACTTTTTCGTCATCTCAAACTCAATCTTACCCAACCTAAAGAGCACTATGGACTAGCACTCTCATTGGGAGCTCCTGATATCAGGTTATGGGATTTGGTTCATAGTTACGGAATTTTTGTGCATCATGGATTGCGATGTTCGTCAGCATTGATTCAAGGAGATGTGACACGATGCGAACCCAAAGTCAGTAAAAATGCAAGCAAAATTATTGACAATGTCTTAAGATCAAGAGCGTTGAGACGAGCGACCTTCCCTTTGTATGGTAACCTCGATTATCCTGATGGTCGTGTGGGCCTCAAAACATGAACCTCAAGAAATTTTTCGGACAATTGGCTTATTATACGAACAGATCACTATCTCATAGGTATTTGGGTGGGCAACAAAAATGGGTCACCTATGCACGAAGTAACAGGAAGTATGGGAGCAGGAGAAATCGGTCAGCACATCATCGCACTCCTTGAGCCTGAGATTGAAAGTCAGAGACTGAGTATTGAGCCACTTCCTTCATTTTCTAGATCAGTATGATTTGAATATCCTCATATCACCAACCGAGAAATCTCCTCGCCTCTCCCTTGACCTTACAAACTACTTCCGTGACAAACTAGCATCAGTCTCCCTCTTCATGCGTTTGTCCCTGAAGGTGAAGAGTTTTGGTGGGAAATACATATAGATCAGACACAGAAACGCTATTGATGAGAACAAAAAAGTCTGTATCTCAAACCATGAACGGTGAAAATTCACCTCATAGATAAAACATGAACCATCCATGCATCACGCTCACTCACTATCCTTCCTGCTCACTAATGATAAAAACGAGACAATCGCTTGCAAACACAAGAAAAAAAACTATACTTATTGGATATTGCGTGTCAGTTTTTTTTATTTTTTTATCGATCTATATTTATCATTGTCTGAATTGTCGTTATTGTTACAATTATCGTCATCATGCAATACAACCGCCTTGTTACTCTCAAACACGTTATCGATCAAACCTATGCCGATATTGATGTTCAACTCACAAACCGTTTTGATCTCATCGAAAACCTAGTCAATACGGCCAAAGGTTATGCTAGTCACGAACAAGCAACCCTGACCAAAAGTATGGAAGCAAGAACATCGCTTCTCAATACTGGTACAAATATGCAAACCAAAGTAGATGCTGATGAAGTCCTCAGTAGAACTCTCACATCCCTCTTTGCAGGATCAGAAAGCTATCCTGATCTCAAAGCAAATACCAATTTTCTTCATCTCTAACAAGAACTTTCCAATCTCGAAAACAACATCTCAGCATCCATACACCTATCAGCGATGATCGTTTGCAGTCTGCCTTGACCAACGCATGACTAGACACAACGCTGACACTCGACACCATCGTAGGAGAACATGGACTATTGCTTTCCTGATGAGAAAAACAGAGGTTTGCTCTTGCAAGAGTATTTGTTTTTGCATACGATGTGTTGATCCTTGATGAACCAACATCAAATCTTGATGCAGAACTCGAACAACAACTGCTCATAAATTATTTGCAATGTACAAAGACAAAACAATTATCTGCATCACTCATAGACCATTTGTTTTGAATATGGTGGAAAGGGTAGTGACAATGAAGCAAGGAATGATTGTGGATGATACGGCTACACCCACTCCAAAAAGATAAAGAACAAACAAGCTTCATCATAAAAAATCACTCATTATAAGAATAATGCACAATATCCCCGCACAAATCTTTTTCCTTTTTTGTTTTTTGATCGTTGTACTTGTGGAATCATGTACCCTTTTTTACTTTTTTTTCTTCGCATGACCACCTCATTTTTTCTACTCGCATTGTTAGCGACCATTCCTGTCTTTGCACAACAAGATACGTCGTTGATTGATCTTGATGATAGAGAAACACGTATCAACTGGGAGTATAAAACATTTCCATCCTGTCAAGCAATGACGAAAACTATCAATGATTTCTACAAAAAAATCCCGATCCAGATGCCTATCTATTACAGAGGGGCCATTCCCGAAGCTATCATGATGGACAATACAGCAGCACCCACAGCAGGACAAAGAGGAACTCCTGATGCCTCAAAATCCTCTGACAGAACAACAACAAATACAGACTTTTCAACAACCAATAATCAAATCGCTGGTGTCCAAGAACCAGAAATCCTCAAAAGCAATGGTCGTTATCTTTTCCATGCAAACAATAAAAATAAACTAATTTCCATCATCCAAACACCACTCGACATGGAAGCAAAAACGATCAATCTCGATCGTGCAACAATTATCAACACAATCAAACTACCTGACCAACTCTGGATGACCAATCTTCTCCTCACAGACAATCGCCTTGTAATTATTGGGACAAGACATAGTCAATATTGGAGTACAAAACCGTGATGGATTGATAGATCAAGTAGAACATTGGTAGCAGTGTATGATATTAGTGATATAAAAAAACTCACACTTCTTTCCTTCCGTGATATTGATGGAAACTATGATGATGCAAGATTGGTATGAAATCGCCTCACTCTCATAACCCAATCATGGATCAATCGATACTGGACATGGAACACTACAGAAAAAAAATCACTGACCGTTGATGATATTGTCCCTTTTAGTTATGACAAAGTCCGTAATTCAAAGCTCACCATCACGAGAGCTGACTGTCAAGATATATCCTTCCTTTTGCCAGACATTACTGAAGACAAAATTCCCTCTACGCTTCCAAACTTCCTTATTGTTTCACACATCGATATCAGTAAGTGAGATATTGTTTCTACAACTACTATCCTTGGAACCAAAGAGTGAATGCATATGAATGCAAACGATCTGTATATAACATCGAGCCAATATACACCTCGTTGGGCATGTCCATTTGGTGCAAGATGTATTATGCCATGGTTTGATGAAGGAACCCAAACACTGATCCATAAATTTGCGCTCCCAACTGCCAAATCAAGCAAAATGAGCTACACCGCAACCACTATAGTCCCATGAATACCGCTCTCCCAATACAGTATGGATGCTGATTCACAAGGGAATTTTCGTATTTTAACAAGAAAATCACGACGCGATGGGACAAACTTTTTTGTTCTCAATCCTAACCTTGAAAAAATGGGAGAAATCATCGGTATCGAACCAGGTGAAGAATTCAAATCATCACGTTATATAGGTGATAAACTCTATCTCGTCACCTTCGAACAAACAGATCCTCTCTTTGTAATCGATATCGCCAATCCAGCAAAACCTGCGATTATTGGTAAACTCAAAATTCCATGATTTAGCACCTATCTCCATCCCTTTCCATCCCCTGCTGGCAAACAATACCTCATTGGGCTTGGATATGAAACTGCTCCATCACCACGATGATGAATTGTCCAAAGTGGCGTCAAAGTGTCACTCTATGAAATAGACTATACCAAACCACAAACAGTTGATGCGCAATGTAACAGCATCAAACATCTCAGCGGGGAATATGCATCATGTATCAACGATTTTGTCTCCTGAGGCATATTTGTTCGTGAAGTTGATCATCTCATTTTTGGATGACAGTGATCCTACGCTGATGTCCTTGACAATCCAAGAACCTTTGTAATGGATGCACAGGGCAACATATCACTCTCACTGATGGAAATGTCCCAAGAAAAAACAGGCGAACAATGTACTATCATCAGAATGCCAAATGGAACAACAAAAGAAGAAAACTGCCGACCACAGTTCAAAAATATCCTGCAATTTTGGGGTATCCAGCAAGTTTCTGTCTCTCTCAATGGGCTATCCCAAGGACGCCGTATCGATTATCGTAGTCATATCGAGGAGCAGTACAAAGGAGATGGAACATATGAAGATATCCGTACTCGGGAACTCAGATCCCTCAATCCAAGAGTTGGATTTGTCTCTGATGTCCTCTATTTCATCAATGATGATTTTGCTAGTTTTGTAGACACAGATGGAAGAAAAAAAATACTTGAAAAAAAATAAATATGTAGTCCACAAATACAGAAATCACAACTCTCTCCCTAGACAATCTCTAACCATAAACCACCACATCAATACAGACTAAAAAAAAGGGATTCCTATTTTCATCGTTTTGTCAACAACCAAAACGAAAATGGTTATCGTAAACGTGGACAGTCCCCATGAGTATAATAAACCACAATACTTTCGATATTGTTGTTATCTTTTTTATTTTGTTTTGTTTCATTATGATCGTTCTTCTTGTTCTTCTTCTTTTTTTCTTTGCCATTCCACAAACCAATGCAATGATGTGTACCAAAGAATACGCACCAGTCTGTGGCGCAGCACAGGTTCAATGTATCACCTCGCCATGTCATGACATTGAAACAACCTTTGGAAATCGCTGTATGCTTGAAGCACAAAATGCTCGCTATCTCTATGATGGAGAATGTAAAAATCCTTGATCGCCTGTTGCACAACCTACTGTTACTGACTGAGACATCCGTATGTGCACCATGGAATATGCACCTGTTTGTGGTGCAAACTGGGTAACCTATAGCAATAAATGCACTGCTTGAGACCACCCTATCATGTTTGAAGGAACATGCGACCAACTTTCCTCGGAAAACAAGAAAAAAATTGATACCCTTCTTACAACACTAAGAAAAAAAACAACCCCAAAAACAATGGCTCTCCTCATCAAAAGAGTAGAGACCATTATTGCACACAGACAAGAATTCATCACTCGTGCACGTTTTACACCAGAATGATTTGCAGCATATAATCAAAGAACAGTACTGTATCAGTACCTATTATACCGTATGAAAAATAGATAATCTAATCCTCAAGTATGGTTGCACGATACCATCGTTCATCTCACAATCTTGAAAAATTGTTGGGGAAAACAATCGCCTCATTGATCCACGCACATATCTCTTCCCCATCATTATACTGCACAACCACTTCTCCAGGTATCAACCTTTCACAATGCAAAAAATCTCTTGCAAACTTTCCCTCACGAGATTTGACGACACGATCTGTCAAACGCAATACCAATTCCTGTCAGTCCCACTGGTTTTTCTCTCATTAAAGCAATCACAGATGAACCAATATATTTTCAATAACAACGTATGCACACGCTCCTGCACGAGGATCATTATGCTGCCCACATCCCACCAACACAGAGAGTTTGTCCAATGAATACATATAGCGACAAGTATCCATCGCGTCTACATCCTGATACACACTGGGTCGTCACTGGATAATCGTCCCAATTCCTGTCGCCTTTGCAAGAGCTGTATGTTTATCATCCAGATAGTTCTGAAAAACATTGGCAAGACCGTCAGTATGTGCACTATGGATATCAAGCAAAACGTCATGTTCGTGACATAGTTTAGACAAAAAATCAGCACAACGATACTCGGGGCAGGGTGATCATTGGGAGTAAAAATACGGTTGAGATTGTGCGAGATATACCTTTGGTTGAGCTTGGTTGCGAATGGATTGCAGACAGGGACAAAAGTCACCGATCCGCGCATCAGAAAAAGATCACCACTGACCAACTTCTCGATCATCTTGTGAATACCTATCATGCCACAAGATTCATTGCCATGAATTGCACCAAAGACAAGCAAACGTGATCAAGGAATGAACGAAGAGAATGTATGAGTGTGAATCATGAAGAAAAGAGATCGATAAAAATGAAAAAAAAAGAAGTAGGAACGTATTGTATGAAAAACGGAATGTTTGGACTCTCTGCTCTTTTTTTCCTAGTCGTAGAGGACAGGTGCTTGAAGTCAAGCTATTGCACTATGTATTCGTTATGTCTAATCAGAATGCTTGTACAATGTTTTGACAACAATACAAGCAATCTTTTTCTTACAAAAGTGGATTATTGATAATAGCAAACAGATCTGGGTGTGTTTGTTGAAGATATTTTTGATTTTGATTTATTAAAGGAAAATCTTGAGAATAATGAGTTTGATACATAGTGTTTACCTCATCAGAGGTTCCTACAATCACAGTATGTGTATCGTTCGAAACACTATCAAGAAATCTTTGCATCAAACGTTTTGCATATCATTGTTGTTAGTATAATTCATGGGCAATAACAGATCATAATTCATATATTTTTTTTCACTTCTACGCTCACAACTCACTCACAAAGCAGAAACAAGTTGTTTCTTCGACTCATCAATAAAAAATCGTCATCCACACGATGATACCTGTTTTTGTAGCTGTTGAGGAGTTTTTGGAATCATATGAGAGTGTCATGTTGATTCTTCTTTTTTTTGATTTACGTTCTGGATCATGGCTACGAACTGCTGCGCAAACTCATCTGATAATGTTGATTGGAAAACAATTATATTGGTAGAAATTTCTATCATAGTCTTCAACATCAAAAAAAACAAAAATAAAAAAATCCACACTGACGACGGGATTCATGTGCGGATACGATGCTGCCATCATTCTCGAGGATACAAGAAAATCTAGCCACGCCTCCGCGTCGCTCACCTCCTAATTACCAACGAATTCATTGAAACCATTATGCAAAAGAGAAATAAATTTATAATCATAGCTATGATGTAAGAATTTTCATACATATTGCAAAAGAAAACAAAGCAAAAATTAGGATCATCAAAAAAATCTATTGCAACCAAGGGGAAAAAATGTATAAGTAATTTTTCATCGGCAATGCACAAACCATCTATCCAATATGTCCTTTATCTCACAATGTATCCTTTACCTCGTCTTTTTCGATGTTTTTTGCTCATAGTCTCCTTCTCATTGGTGCACCATTAATCCCCCTCACACGAACATGACTACTCCCCCGACGAACACATATCATCAGCATTTGTATCATCATCACCTCAACCACACTACTCACCATTACTTCCAATAATCGAAGACACAAACTGATCTCTCCACTCCTCATCCTGATCTGATTTCTCACCCGGCAAACCATAACCAATCAAGCAATAACCTTCATCATCATCAGTCTCGTTTGTGTTTTTCTCCTTATCTCCTGTCTCGTCCTAGCCCAAAGTGAAAAATCTGTCCTCCTACAACCCAGTCTCCGACGTCTTATCCAAGCCACAACGCTCCCACTGCGTTGGTTGACAGCACTCATTCTCGTCAGTGGTGTTGTGTTTAGTGGCGTGCAACTATCACGAAACTGTGAGGATCTCTGGGACCAATGGTCGCTGTTTCCTGTTGCCCACGATATCGATACCACAATCACCCATCCCGACTATATCGTCGACGGTGTCCCTCGTCCCAGCACAGGACACGCAGACCAAACCAAACGAAATCGTCTTATGGAACGAGCAGAAGATAAACGAGAAACCACCAAAACTACTGCAACATCTGTCGTCATCACCCCCCAAAAAATGGTCTTCACCGCACTCTGTAATGCTTCACGTAATCTCCGAACATCGATGTGGTCACATCGTTTGTTTCAAGGCTGACTCATCATCATAGGCACCCTCCTCCTCGTCAGCATTCTTGATATCCCTCTTCTCCTCCTCATGGGACTGACTCGAACTATTCTCTCCCTTCTCGATCTCAGTAAGGTGTTACCCAAACATCGTCGTACGATAGAAATAGAACAGCGAGGAAACAAGGAATAATCTGAAGGGTCATATTTTTCGTATGACCGTATATACCAAACGAAAAAAATAACCACTGACTGCGGTGACGAACACGATAACAATCTCCCCTCGCCTTGTAGGAGAAGGTCAGGGTGAGGTCAAACTATCACAAAACATTCTCACAAAACATTCTTTTGTCTATGACGACGGAAACGGATCATAAAACGCAAGAGCATACCCATATACGGGGTCATTCATGTCCTTTCTTCCCTCTTTGTTTTTTTTGTAATACTCTGTTGCAGGAATCAAAAACCTGTTGGTAAATTGGTCTTGGGTCAACATACGTGGACCATCCTCATTTGGATCGATCATCGTCAAGGTACCATCGCTATTTTTGATGAATGATCTAAAATGCTCGTCTACCGTCGTGAAACAAAATTGTCATGGTTTCATATCATGAATTTTTTTGATTATCTCATTGAATCACTCTTCTTTGATAAAATCCTTGCCATGATCTGCTATGCTGATGTTTTTATGACCATAATACTTTTCGAAATAGTTCATGATATGATGCATTTGTAAACCATCCTCTCTCGGAACTCATGGTGCCGCAATCTGTCTCACTTCATCCACACTCTTGTGTTTGGGATCAATACCCAAAAAACTCAAGGTATCCAAAACCATGGCAGGACCACAATCGCCGTGTTTGTAGGGGTATCGATAGAGTTTTTTTCATGCAAATTCTATTTCTTTGGGTTTAGATTGGGACGCAGACTGTGGTGACTGTTCTGAGTCGTCTGTTTTAGGTGCGTTTTTTCATTGAGGTTTTTCTCCCTGCACCATTTTCAATAACGCATCAAACTGTTCCTTAATTGTTTTTCCTAGACCAAGAATTTCTCCCAATTTCTGTGCTTGTTGGGCAGCATCTGTCAATGACGCAATCGCCTGTTTTCCAGCATCAAATTGTTTTTTGAGATCATCAAGCTTTTGTTTAAGTGACTTTGCAGGATCTTTTTCCAATGCTTTCTTTTTCTCGTCATCAATTTTTTCCAACTCTCTTTTTTTGACTTCAATTTCACGATCAAGGTCAGATAATGTTTGTTTCTTTTTTCTGATATCGTCAGAAAGAGAATTGTGATTATCACGATCTTTTTTTCTCATTGCATCATATTTTTCTTCAATATCATCATAAAGATCTTTTGCCTTGCTTTTGTAATCTTTAATAGTCTCAATATCTTCTTGAATCTTGGCAATATCTCACGATTGATCTTCAATTGCTTTTTTACATAGATCATACAACCTAACATGTTCATGATAATGAGCTTCAAATTCACCAATCAAAGTCTTTATCTCCCGTCCAATCTTTTCATCGTTTTTGATCTCAGCAACGCGTTTTGCATAGTACTCATTTGGTCAAAGAGCAATCATAGCAATACGCAATTTTGCCCACTCTTCCTTGCCACTTTCCTCTTTCTTGTCTCACTTTTCCTTCTTTTCCTGCGCCTCTTTCTTCTCCTTCTTCCCACTCCCAAACCGTCCTTTCACCTTATCCCACCATTCCCCAAACCACGATTTTTTCGTTCACTCTCAGTCAGTCTCAGATTGTTTTTCTGCTTGGTTTGGTTCGGATGATGCTTGTGTTGGTTGAGAAAATGTATCTCTCATCCCACCCACGCTTCCTTCAGGTTCGCTATGAATCCATGCTTGTCGTTTTTTGTAGCCATCATACTTTTCAAAGAAATTGTCTGGAATGTCTGCCCTTTTTTTGGTAGTAAACAGAGCCCCAATGGTATTACTCATCGTCCTTCCTACCCAATCAGTTACAAGCAAAACAGGAGAACTAACAAGTTTCCCAGCTTCAAGTGCAATATTTTTGCCAAACTTGCCGACACTTTTGACGTTTTCCCGTAATGACCTAAAGACATTTCCTGTTTTTTTCCACAACCCCTGTCCAGACGAGAACGCTCCATCCCAATCTTTTTTGATATCATTTCCCAAAATCCTTATACTTTCAAGGACTCAAATTCATCTTTTGGTAACTAAACTTCAGGTTTCCGCTGCAGCCCTAAAAATATTGCCAGGAATATTAACAATTGCATTTTTAACATTGCCTGTCCATCTCACAAATCTATTTTCTGATGGTATATAATCTTTTCCTACTTGTCGTCTTCATCGAGTATTGGGCGATACTGATTTGATAATTGGATCTGCAACCTTTTCATCTTCTGGTTTAGCATCAGGGTTGGTAGAAAAAGATTTGTCTAACACATTTACAGTATATCTTGCAAGATTGTTGACAGATTGAGAAGCGACGGACGTCGTTTGTGCTCATGCAGTTCGTAATGTCTTGATAGCAGTCTCTGCGGCACGAACAGGAGATAATCAGGCCAAAAAAGCAGTATTGACAAGCGTATGTCACAGATGTCATTGCGTGAGGTTTTTGGTATCAGTTGCAACATCATCAAATCATCTTGCGATAGCTCTCAACGCATTGCTTGGTCCCATGGTCAATGTATCAGCAATTGCTTTGGTAAATCAAGTAACAATTTTTATGACTCATGCAGGAATTGGGACCAAAGTGTTCTTGATCCCATGATAGATATTCTTTCATCATTCCTTTGCGAGTCACATGAACACAGTAAAATCAAAAGTATATCAATAATGCAAATTTTCAAATCAATGTCAATAATAAGTTATGGGGATATCTTTGTAGATGACAATTGCGTTATTTATGGGGATGATTGCGGCAAACCAAACAACATCTTAGCATCCTCATCAGTCAATCACCACGTTTGGAGCAATCATCCTCAATTTTTTTTCGTATCAAATACATAGGTTCATGATGTTTCTTTGAGCGTATACCCCGTAAATAGCTCTATTTTTTGCTTCAATTTCCCATCAGATCTCTCATTCCATGCTTTTTGCAACAACTGGTTTCTTCTGACAGGATCAAATATTCTCTCTCCAATCGTCGCAATATCTTCTTCAAGACTATACGCACCATATTGTTCTGCATAGCCAATTCACGAAAAATTTGGTTGTGTAAAAGCGTTTCATTGATAGCTTCCATTAAGACCATTCCATTGATTTTTGGTAATTGATGAAATATTCATATCCAAATGATGCGTCCACTCATGAAGCAAAGTTTCTTTTATTTTGGTTCTATCACTTAGATCAAGAACCATCGTTTTGGTTGTTGTATGATAAAATCACAATTCATTTCAGGGAACCTTTTCATCATTATACTCAGACACAAAGACCAAATTCTCAAGTGGCAAACGACTTCTCAATGACGAAGGAATCTGTGACAATGCCAACTGAACCTGACCTAAAGCAAAATCAACATCAGCGTGAGGAATATTTTTTAATTGTGATTGTTCCAGCGCTGTCTTGACACGCTGTGAACCAAGCGAATTGATCCACGCAGAATCAAATTGTTTTGCATTCCTTCATGCAACGTTTGTTTTGCGAATATTTGATGATGCAAAATGATTTTCTGCAAGACGAATAGTGTTCTGTATTTCTGGATGTGGATTAGGTTGATGAGGAGGATTGGTGGATGGATTGGTAACTTGTCACGTCACATTCCAATGTCCCAAACTATTCATATAGTCAGCCATTGTTTGGACAAACGCTGGGGTATCAAATGTCTCAGGAGCACCACTCAACCACCCAAAATCCACAACATCATCACCAAATCGCTGATCTTTGGTTGCTTTGAATCCTAAGTCACCAAAAATCTTTTGGGTAAACCATTCTACTTTTTTTCAAGCAATTTCCACCCATGACCACTTCCCCTCCGTCCATCACCACGCAGGATCAGTCCCTTTCACATAAAAAGGAGTAGCAAGCGTCGATCTTCACGCCAATTCATCAGTCAAACGAGAAACATTATATGCCATCCAGATCATGTCCTCTCTTGGTGTTCAAGAGGGCAATTGTATTGCTTTTTCTACTCCGTTTTTGTCTTTGAAAAAAATCTGCCCTGACTGAGGATTGACGCGTGCATCCAGATTTGATCATTTCCCCATCCTATTGACAATGATATCGTTTCATTGTTTTTTCATGACGATATCTTTCATACCTTTGGCATACCGCTTCTCAGCCTTTGTGAGTCATTCTCATCAAACACCTCATTGCTGGTTTCGCATCTGCAAAACAACATGTTTGTGTTCTGGGTTATCAATATGTGCCATCTGTCTTTGAATTCGATCTGATAGTTTTCATGATTCTGTCGCCATAGTTTGATGTCGCCCAAATGCTTTGAGTCACTCAGCAAGATAGTCAATTTTTGACTGATTTTTTCTAGCAAGAGCAACATTAAGTGCAGTCAACATCTCTGTTTTTGTTGCTCACGACGTATTGACCTCAATCCATGATCTAAATTTATCATAATCAAATGATTGGACATTCCCTGAAGCATCAGGTATCACAAATTGTGAAACCGTCGCCATATCAAGTGGTCACAGGAGACTTTTTGTCATACTGGTTGCATACACCGTATATTCGATATTATCTGGAGCAGTTGGAACACTATCAGTACCAAATGATGATCAAAACAAATTTCCAAGCCCATCAAATGACTTACCATCCAACGACCACAATGCCAATCATGCTCATGCTATTGCTAATTTGGTAAATCAATCACGTGCTTTTCAGTCCTTTCACAAAAAATCAAACAAAGACCAAATCGCCAATCATGCAGCAGCAAGTTTGACCCGCCCTCAGTACGGTTTTTTCCCTACTTCACTAAAAAGATGATTGAGTCATCCTCATATACCTCACTTCTCAAATGCATCAGCATATCATGCATAAGGAGATCATTTTCTGATCCCACCACAAGGGATAAATCTGCCATCTGGCGTTCTCATATACGATCATTGTCAGTTATGTGCTCATGCATGAAAGTAATATTCTCACTGATGAGCCAGTCTCTCTGCCTCCTTGATACCAGATCATTTTCCATCTCGTTTTTTCAAATCTTGTGCAAGTTGCCTCAAACGAACAATACCTTCTGATCAAGATATAGTCCCATCTTTCATTTGTTGGACAATCAGTTTCATCTGCGATGTAATCTTTGCGATCTCTTGATTTTGTCACACTTCGACACCATATCATACAAGCGCTTGATCAAATTTTCTTTCTTGTTTATTGAGTTTATCTTGTTTTTTTTCTGCTCTTTCAAGTTTTCTTCTTGCTCTTCCATATTTTCCTTGACTTTCAAGCTCATATGCTCTCTGCTTAAGAGCATCAATTTTTTCTTGTGCCGATGTCTTAGAAACAAGCTGATTGATCGTAGAATCAATAATCTTATTCTGAAGCTGCTCTGCATCTCTTTCCGCATTAGCTAAAATGCGCTCTGCCTCAGCCAGATACTCAGCACCCTCCATACGCTCTCTCAACAACATCCACAATGCCATATACTAAAATACAGTCAGAATAAAATGTTTTTCCCTTCAAGTATATATAAAAAACATAAATTTGCAAAAAAAATAACCATCATTTTCTTCTTTTTGATACAAAAAAGCTCCTCCACCCAAGGAGAAGCTGTTTGATATACACTATCAATTCCTCTTAGTCTGTCGTTACATTTCTCAACGAATCTCCTACAGCTGTACATGCTTGATTTGCTCATGTTGAATTACTTGCTCATCTTGCAATAGACCTACACAAATTCGCAAACACAGTTCTCACATCCCATGTACTATCAATATTTGTGACAGTAACCCAATTAGAATTTGAGCCTAACTCTTCCATTCATGCCATGATGACGAAAGAGCCACTCCCGACACCGTCTTTTCTGATAATTTGATAGCCATAACTTCCATTTGAGGTAGCTGTCGCCAAGCCATTAAAAGATCTGGATTTTTGAGGATCCAGAGGAATATTTCCTCAGAGATATCATGCAAGATTACCAGAAAGATCACTTACGTTATTGGTTGGCCCTGAAGGAAATGTTCCAAAATCTGATGCATGAGTAATAAATGCTGTTTTAATTGTCCTGACATCAGAAGCCCTTGTCGTATCTCTTGCTCTTGCCTGCATACCAACAATTCTTGGGATCAAGGCAGCTGCCAACAGACCGATAATCACAATCACAATCAACATTTCCACCATCGTAAATCACTTTCTTTTTAGCATTATAAACAAAAGAAAAATAAAAATCACCATAGGTGTATTATGATTTTATCAAAAAAATATAATTTTGTCAAATTTTTGATAATTTTTTTGCAATTTATCTCATTTCTTCCTATACTAAGAATATCAACAAACACTCTTTTATCAATCATCATTCTATGACACTCCTATGACGACACCATATCAATCATATTCTTGCACCAATCAGCTCAGTCCTATATGGATCTCTTCGAGATGACATCTACTGTATTGTCTGGGTTGTGCCACCATACAGTACCATGAGTGCATGATGCGAATATTTTCATCACCTCCTCACCTTTGTCTGAATAACCAATATCATTATTTCTTCACCATCATGATGATGGACACAAACCAACATTTTTGCGAGCAAAAAAAGAATCGCAGAAAAAAGAGATGAACAACCTCATATCCTAATTCTCACCATATCACTTGACGAATGTCATACCATCGACATGCTTAATATCTGAGTAGATATGATAGTGTTTGACTCATGATATACTTCTATCCAAAGCAACTCTGAGTATACACGTGGGATTTGCAAAGCAATGAATCATTTCCTTTCACTCGAAAGAAAACAAAAAATATGTATCTATCCAAAGGAATCACATACACTCCACGAGATCATCACTGAATGAGGTGTTGACCTTGCAGTCTCATACTCATCCTCCATTATGGCATCATTTTGGATAGAAGAAAAACAACAACCAGGAAACTATAGCGTTACAATCATGGGACAATCTCTCCCCTTCTCTCTCCACAAACCAATCCCTCAAACACTTATTCCAGCCTACACGGCAGCATGTGCAAGTCTATATGCATTACTCCAAGACAAAAATACCATGATTAATGTAATGGAGTCTACTCATATCATGGATTGTCTCCATCTTGAAACAGCAAATTACGGAACACAACAACGATTTTTTGGTACTCGAGAAACAATCAGCTCAGTCTGATGAGCAACCACAAACCGTATCATCATAAGTCCTCATAAGTATCAGACACACCATACAACAATCACCTATCATGATCTTGGAACAAAAAAACTGACTAATAGCATAACAGATCCGCAGCGATGACAAACATATTTCCCTTTTTTTGGTCAGATCACTGCACTACGCTTTGCACAAGCAGTATTTCCTTGATACCTATGCCTTTGTGAGAGTAAAACACAGGAAGAATCACAACACATACGCACTATCATCTGACACTCATAGCATTTTCTCTTGCGAATAAAAAATAAATCCCTACATTGGTGGGGATTTTTTTATTTTGTATGTCTTATTATGTCACGTTGACAACACTCTACATACCAAACACTGCCACAAACGACCCAAAGAGAAGAAAAAAAAACGTTGGGATTGTGGATCTGAGTTATCGGTGCTCTGATCTTTGGCCTTATCACCTATCTCTCATGGGCTGCCTACGATCTCAATCATCTCTATTATACAACACAAGCACCAAAGATTTTTTCACAATCAAGCGTGTGGTTGCTCTTTCTTAGCTCACTTGTCTGTGCTAGTATCCCACTCATGATGCACCAATGGTTTGGCATCAAAACAACGAAATGACTAACGCTCACAACGATTCTTGCACTCTGTCTCCGGATGCTTATTCATAGTTCAGTCAAATCAGGAGTAGCATGAGTCGCACCAGGAGCAGGAGGTTCAATCCTCCTTATCATCAATACCTGTCTGCTAGTATGAATGAGTCTTCGATATACGATTGCTCAATGGAGCATTGGTGAATCTCTCCTCAATCGTCTCGGTATTGCTCATACAAATCCCTTTCATCATCATCTTCTCGCTTGGGGGCTTGGATTTGGACTGACATTGATAACCACACATCTATTGACAATCACCAATCTACTCTATCCATTCATAATGTGGATTGGCGTTGGTGGTACACTAGTTCTTATCTGGCTCCAAAAAAATAAGCTTGTGCACTTTTTTTCGTTATCACGAAATCGACAGCCCAAAGGACGAATGTGATGGACATTAGCTTGCCTAGGAGTGATTGCAGTCTGGTACTATTTTTTTGGTTTTAGTCATAGTTTTATCCCCTATTCAACAGCCTGGGACGCAAACCACGCCTACATGTACTGCCCAAAAGTTTTTGCAGAAAATGGTGGTGCTTTTTTTGGCAACCCATGTGGCCAATCACCAATGTTATGGTACAGTTTTATCACCTTTCGATTTGCATTGATCCAACCAATCAAATCACGATTTCGACTTGCCCCTGATACAATCGCAGTTGCAATGAATTTTTTGGGATGAATACTCTCTCTTATTGTTGGATGGCTTGTCATTAGTAAGCTAGGAACTATCATGACAAGCAACGAAAACACTACATGATCCCA
Organism: Candidatus Absconditabacterales bacterium; assembly: GCA_025057375.1. GTDB lineage: Bacteria > Patescibacteriota > Gracilibacteria > Absconditabacterales > Absconditicoccaceae > JANWWO01. The sequence continues at coordinate 118,327 of JANWWO010000001.1, forward strand.
AGCAACACAACAGACAGCAGTGATCTTTGGTATTAGTCAGTTGCTTCTTTTTCTTACGAGTGGAATGGGAGCCTTCCTTGTTTTTGTTGATAACAAAACTGATCTTGGCGTCTTTTGACTTACCTTGTTAGGGGTTTGGTATGGACTCGAATACTTTTTTGGGACAGATGAAAAAAATACAGATCTGACACAGTGATGGTCAAATCTTGATATGATCGCCTCTGCTGGATTTTTTGTTCTCGCAGCAATGTCAAAAATGACTGCCTTCCAAGATATTTTTTTGTGGTGAGTTATCATTCTCGCCTGGAAAACAAACGCAATAGTTGGAGCATGACTGAGCATTAGTATGGTCTGAGTATTGGCCTCAATGAATATTCTTGCCTCCTCCCTTTTTATTCCTCCTGCAGCGGCATGATATCGAATAGGTATCGGTTTGATTGTTGCAGCTTGTGGTGCCTGACGACGACTCTTCACCCAGACACCAATTAAAGCAGTCAAATGACTCTTTCCTCTCATTCGTCGATCAGCGATGGTCATACTGCTTTTGATGCTGTTCAAATCACCACAACTCATCATATCACAATGGAAACATGAAACACTCTCCCCATCATCCTATCTCAAAGGGCTAATCATGGGTCAGCATCATACAAAAGAAAGCGCAAAAATCGCTGCAACACAATCCCCCGTGCACAGACTCCTCGCATCAAATGATGTAAGACTATCGACAGACTCACAAAATACTCCATCATCTCGTCTTGATCCAACACAGTTTGCAGAACGCTACCCCCATCTAGCAATCCTCTGTCCTGTTACAACATCAAGTGCTACAGATGCTCTTCTTTCCCTTCCATCCGATAGCGTATCATGTCGTGTCCAAACTCCTGATACCGCTCTCCTTTTTTCTGGGCTTTTGCAAAGTGTGGGATGAGGACTCAACGAAGATCTCCAGAGATATATTTGATTTTGACAAAGAATATTTAAGCAACAATGACCTGGCACCATCCCTGTTCGATTACTCAGAATGCTTCTTCCCTCTGACGCATGTATAGGAACTGATGAATGAGCAAAACAATTATGCCGTGACAGAAACACCTTTGCATCAAAAACAACCCTCACACAATGGCAGGAGTATTATCAAACACTTCCTACCAACTCTGTAGCAGCTGATTTATTGGGTTGTCTCATCCACAAAGTTGAACATAAGGAAAATATGAACCTGAGCGATATTCCAACCCAACTAGCATCATACCGATGAGAGCGTACTATTATTACAGATAGTACGACAAAAACCATTGCCATTCCTCATAGATATTGGGTCCCTTTCAATATTTCGATCATCAACTCTCTCCAAAATCTTTCTAGCTATTATACCGACTTGGGATTTGTTCTCTTTCTTTCATGGGTATTGTTGGGAGTCGCATTGATCCATACGATTGTTCGCGTTATGATAGCACGAAAAAACAAGACACTGACACCAGCATTGACTACCTCACTAGCAATTATCGTCACAGGATGGATGGGATGGATTATCCGATGGGTCATTGGAAGTGCAATTTTTTGGTATGGGATATGACTCGTCTTCCGGACGATCCGATGATTGATGAGCTGGATGACACATACATATGGACGTTCACTCAGTGTCAGAATTATTTTTCTTTGTATGGCATTAGCAAGCATTGTCCAATTTATCTATAACGGAGCAAGAATAGCATCCCAATGAGGAGGCGGAAATTTTGTATGGTACAAGGCAAGTGTGGGACAAAAGCAAATACTATCATTGACACCCAGTGGCTTCCAACCAACCAATAAAATCGTCATTCCTTACAGACAACAAGCGATTTTTGATCTCCAGTTTGGTGCATACAATCCATTTATCACAATGGTAAAAAATAGACCAGATGACCATGGTGTCTTGATTGCAGGAACCTATCTTCAGTATTTCCTTCACAACCAAAAAAATATCTTTATAGATGGATTGCTGGGAACCTTTTGGCAATGGCAATCAGATGGAGATCATTGTGCTGTCTATCATAGACTCAAAGAAAAAAAAATAAAATATCTTGTCATTGATCCCAATATTCTCTCAATTGTTATGGGTGACGGCAATAGCTCGCTCAAACAAAGAATGTATGCAAGCCTAGACGAACAATGACGCATCAGACGTGATGGTGTCGTCACGACACTTGTCAGAATGGTCCAAAGTGGATTTCTCTCCTATATCTATTCAAACAATCTTGCAGCGACATATGCATTGACGCTCTCTGATGAAGAGATGCGTACTGCACTCCTCGCTCTACAGGGACTATCTCCTACCTTCGAGACACTTCGTAACGATCTCGTCCAAACAAGGGCAAAATGGATGCTTTTGCGTTTCTTTCCTGAAGTCAATGAGCTATACCAACTCACACTTCATGTGTTTGAACAAAGACTGTCCAATCCTCGTTTTGCACTCCAGGATATCGCAGCAGTCTATGGGAAAACCATCAATCAAGAAAAAGTCATCCCCATTAGTAGAGATATTCTGCTTGCTATCCAAAATGGCCAATGACTCAGTCAAGAACTTATTGATCAAACAAATAATACTCTCACGCAGGACGAGATGATAGTCGTTGCAACATATGTCAATATCATGGCATCACGTCTCAATCCCCAAGGCATGCAACAAGCACAACAAATGATCAGTCAACTGGTTCAACAAGGAATCGTGTGATGATCACAACTCATCATCATCGAAAGAAATGATGGCTAACAGATCACGAACAACCAACATAAAAGAAACGTAGCAATCACTACCTCTTTTATCTCTCTTATTCCTATGCCTATTCTCGATACTATGCTCTCGTCACTTCCTAGCATTCCTACCAAAACGATTACCAAACATTTTGGATTGGTTTCCTGAAGTTCTGTAAGGTCAAAACATCTAGAAAAAGATTTTTTTGCTTGAATAAAAAATATGTTTGGATGAGAGTTGACAACCTATACCGAACTGCTCAACGAATCAAGAAATCAAGCGATACAAAGAATGATGACTCAAGCAGAAGTACTCGGAGCAAATGCTATTAGCAATATTAGGATGGCAACCTTGTCTGTTGCTGCCTGAGACTCAGAAATCTCTGTCTATGAGACAGCAGTCTATGTCAAATAAGACACATCATCTTTTTATTTTTCAAGGCATATAAATGATTTTTTCTGATATATGTATATTGTTCTCGGACTCCTTGTTACAGTATACAGCGTTAGCTCATGGAAAGACAAAAAACATCGACAGTCCATTCGTCAAAGAGAAAAGATGTACCCTCATATTCTCATTGTCAATGACAACTATCTTGACACCACTAGCGTCCAGCAAAACAACATGTATGTCTAGTTCAGTTTGCTAGTGCACTCGATACCTTCAAAACATTTTTGTCTTCTCTTGTGACACTGATCGGTGATCACCTTCCTGTGCTTGAAGCAGTTGTCGATAGAGCAAGAAAAGAAGCCATCATCAGAATCAAAGAACAAGCCCACAAAGCATGATATACTGCTCTTGCACATGTCAGACGCGAGAAACAGCAACGATTCTTGATACATCAGCAACACCTTTATGATCAGCCAATATCATTGCATATGCAATTGCATGTAAATAATACTATATTCCTTATCACTCTTTACTTTTCTGTATTCTCATGATCCGTTTTTCATCACTGCTTACGATTCCTATATTAATCATTCTTGCAGCGTGTACTTGATCAACACCAGAAACTGCATCACCAGAACTCAACGCATTTGCACAATGTCTCACCCAAAAAGGAGCAATCTTTTATGGGACAGAGTGGTGCCAGTTTTGTCAGCAACAAAAAAATCTATTTCTCGACGCTATCCAATATATCACCTTTGTTGATTGCGACAAAAATCGCCTTGCATGTTCAACAGCAGGTATCCAATCCTATCCGACCCGAGTCATCAATGGAACCAATGCTGCCTGAGTCCAATCACTCGAATTTCTTGCTAGCCAATCATGATGTCCGCTCCCTTCTGTTAACTAAAAAAATTCCTGACTCTTGTGATTATTCATGTCCATGGTTAACATTTTATTTTTTTAGCATCGCATGACAACAACAGCAGACCTCATCTGTCTCTCTCCCTCATCACTCTCACAACCGAGCATACTCACAGCAGTCTCATCCTATCAGCCCAAATATGCCCATAAACAAAAAATTCATATCCATCAATCCATCCATGGTCTCCAGGCAACAGATCCATTGTCTGTAACACCTACGTGGTCCTACTATCGTTCTCCTCTGGTTATTGCAACAATTACACCAGATGATACCTAATATATCCATCATCGAAGAGAATCTATAGTCTCTCTGCAATGACCAAAATCCTTTTGTCTGTTGTTCCGATGGGATAGCATCCCATCAAAATGAGATAATGCGTAGATTTAGTATGATAGGCAAGAAACTGAGCATTGACTTCACGTGGTCTGACCAACTTTTTTTCTGTTACACGATAAGAGTATTCATGTCCATCCCAAATAAGACGAATGATATCACCAGCGTTGAGTCTTGGGATATTACGAAAAATATTGGCATAGGGATTATGCTTCCACTCTTCATAACTTGTATGTCCAAACAAAAGCGTAGCTCCCTGTGGTGATCAAGGAACAGCGGTTGTAGGATATTTGACCACTCACTTATATAATTCAGCATCAAACTCTCCTTCATTGATCTGATCAATGGGTTTGGATAAGGATGGGATAATGATAGGGGCATTGACCGCGATACGATCAATGATAACCCTTGCTTGATTGGGTAAGGTATTAAATCATAGACGATACGACGAAAATGATTCTTTGAGAGATTCTGCCAAAACACGTACATGATCTGATTGGATAGGAGTATGTGTGTGAAGAATATGATTAATTTTTGTTTGGTCCTGAGGAGAAAGAGCAATAATACCCCCACTCTCAGAGTGATATGTTACACTAGCTCCTGAAAAAAGATTGTCTCCTGATCCAATGTCAAATCATGAACCACGGATGGCAACTCCCTCATCTCATCAAGCCACTGATTGATTAGCAAAAGCAAATGAGTGAGGAACAGCATGAACCGATACGTCACGAGCATTGACTCACCACACGATATCATACAATGATGAACGAAAAAGAGAAAAATTGGTAACAACAGTTGTCACAAAAGAAACAACAGCAAAAATAGCAACAAAACGTACAATCTCTCGTCACCATCAAGTGCGATCATGTGCAAGTGTTTGAATATGGTCAAGTGTGCTAATCATACAAAATAGTCTTGCAAATAAAGAAAAAAATCCTACAATATCTCTATCTCATCAATAATACAGCATATGTACAAAAAAACAATTAATCAGTATTTGCATTCCTCATAGGACTTGACTTTACCTCGTACTATTTCATAATATGACACGTACTTTTCACAAACTAAAAAGTACACTCAGTGAGTATCTCTACACAATCAAAACCTATTATGAAAAATTTATCGTATGGTCGTGTTCTCTTCCTACCCCATTGAGATATGGACTAGGGATCATTTTGATCATTGTAGGAATCATTACAATCCCCCACCCATTGATTGCGTGACGGCCACTTGTGACATGATGAATCGCTATTATCACAAAAAAACGACTTCAAGATGTAAATAACAATCTTCATACACTGCAAAACACCATCTATGGTCGTATGCGTATTAGATGGCTTAGGATCCTAAAAAAACTTCCCAGAACAGAAAGAATCAAAGCAACACTCAGCGTCTTCAAAGCACGCCTTGCCAATGTTTTGTTCTAATATGTTGTACGAATGATATTTTCTCGTCACCAACTGCTCGTTATTTGATGAGGAATCATTACGATTTTTTTTTGTCTCCTAACACGAGTCCTGCTCACACGATCACAGCCTACGATTTTTGTAGGACTAATGAATGCAAACGAAGCAAAGCCATTTTGATGATTCTTTGGAAGTTTTCTCCTCTTTGACATCAAACCGCGATCTATCGCACGATCACTGCATGATAGCTACGAGCCAGCAACCAAAACATCCTATCGTCATCCACTCCCCAATCGATATGCACACATTATGCCACTGGGAGATGGGAAAATAGGGATGCTTGGTGCCAACATGCTAGGCTGGACAGCAATGGATGCTCACACTATTCGTGCCATCACATACCAAGCATATAATCGTAATCCCGATCGAGTTATCTTGGTCAATTCTAATCTTTTTGCCTCCCTCCTTCCTGCGTGGGACCAAATAGTCCACCGCCGACAATTCCTCAATGCAACCGTCGATCTTCGTAGAGGTATCATCACCGGAAATAAAAAAGAAGATACCTTCATCGAAATCAGAAACTACCTCACACTGCCTCAACGATGGGCAACATTATTGACGACTGCTATCACATCACTCCGAACCAGTCAATGGAATGGGCTCCTCCATATCGATCCTCCAGTGACACGATCACGGCTTCTTCCATGGCTAGAAAAAAAACAACGACATCGACGTTATCAACCCTCATCCCTGTATCGAGGATGGTATAATCTGAGTTTTAATAAAATTGATGAGCGAACAAGCACCCTCACAACAATCTACCGCAACGATCAATGATCTCATTCAACATCATGACGAACACTCCCCATTGACTGATCTGGGTCTTTTCGTCTCATTCAGACAATGACAGTCAATATTCCTGACAACTATCATAAACGCATCACTCACTGGGCGCAAGAAGAATGAATCATACTCACACCAAGAGAAAAGACCATTCTCAGCCTTACCCCACAGATTCATAGGCGTCATGTCTTTTTTTTACCACCACAGGCAATTCTAGGAGAGGTTGACTGATTAGAAAATAAAAAAATAGTTCCAACTGACACCTTTCTTATGGTTATTGGTGATATTCGTGGAATTCCTCCAATGACACAATCTATTAGTATTCCATTTGTCCTTGAATAATAAAAATGTTTGACTATAATAAAGGACTATAGGGTCATAGTGTAGTGGTAACACAATGCTCTCCGAAGGCATTATCGTTGGTTCAAATCCATCTGACCCTGTTTTTTTGTGCAATGAAAAAGCAAATGATTGTATTGCGTAGCACAAAACAAATCCTACAATACCTACAGCGAAAGAGCAAACGACATGATACTTGACAATACATACCATCACGATGATTACTCGCCTATGTCTATTCTCTATGTGTTCGTAACTCATAGCCAATAACACTCAAAACACCACACCCAACAATTGCTGCACCCCACATTCCCACAATCGCTGCATACGTTGTCCAAAAGACCATCATGACCACCAAAGCATATCGATCACTCTCCGTCAGTATCCATTGTTTTCCTGTCTTCTTTTCGTACCAACGATGCCATCACTCTCGTTCAACAAAACCCAAAAATCACGACAAAATCCATCAAGCAAAATTCGTCCATGGGATATTATACCGCCAATGTGTCCCCTCAAACAACCAAAATCCCGCATGCACAGCACCAGGATCCAACACAACATCACAAAGAACCAAGAAAATCGTTACTAGAAAAAAAAAATTGCCACGGACGAAGCTGCGAGCGAAAACGTGCAAATAATGTCCAAATTCAAACCACAAGTGGACTCCAAGCAAAAAAAACAGTCCATGGAACAGTATCCAACACTTTGTACCCCAGCAAATCAGAATACACAAAACATCCATAAGGAAAACATGTCTTGATAGCAAAATACTCGATCACAAATCACGTCAACCCAAGCATACATAAGATCCACGCTGCATGCCATCCATGGCGACGAATCAGAGGAACAAAGGTCAGTCATGCAATCGTACAAATCATGACAGGATTGAGCCATTCAAACCCTTCAGGTACACCGACCATCCCCAAAAAAAATCATGCAACAATACCAAAAACAACCAAACTAATATATCACACACAATCCATCAGACAGACAAAAAATAAAAAACATCATCACAAAACATCGTCACAAGGCTATCATAGATATTGTACAAATATTTACAAGAAAAACAAACACACACTCCTTCTTCAGTATTTCATAAGGTTATATCACTACAGTATCTCCATCCATCGTATCATTTCATTTTTCTTTTTCCTACCATGTCTATCACGACACGTATTGTTCTGCGTTTTATTGGGCTTATCTTTGTAGGACAAATTATTATTATCGCGATCTTGAATGCAAGTGTTTTTTTTCATCGATATCGTACAGAATCTCGTATACTCATACAAAAAACCAATCCTGACCACAGACATCATTTGCCTAGGATCAGACAATTCTTACCTTGATGACTCCCTCATCGCCCTCTTCAATCATTCCCACTTACGCCAGCAATACACCGCTCCCTTGATCAAACACATATCCGAGGAGCTATCCACTGCGATGATGATGTATGTGTACTCGTCCACATCGATACTCCAACAAACCAAGTCCGAACACGCGATATCAGCCCGCATATAACAATGCAACGCCGTCTTTTCCTCTTGTCAGTCATAATTCTTTTTTTATCATTGGGACTTATTAGCCTAGGATGACGACGATTTACCAAACAATCACTCTATCCACTCAAAAAACTTGCTCATAGCATCACAACAATTGTTCCGCATGCTCCTGCTCACCTCCAGTACGATGGGAATCAAAACGATGAAATTGGCACAATCACCACAGCACTCAATACATCTTACCAAACAATTGCAGAACAATTTGGCATACTGCGTGACTTTGTTGCATTTGCTGGACATGAACTCAAAACACCACTCACCCGTCTCTCACTCATCCTCCAAACTTCAGAAAAAACACACATAACTGACCACGGTCATGATCAAATCAAAGCAATGACACATGTGATTGATGGCCTCTTACGTCTTGCGAGATGACATATAAGCAAAGTATTGATGCATCCATACGACACCAACGATCTCCTCTCATCACTACTCACAACAGCAACACATCATTTCCCACATGCAACAATCTCACTCCACTGAACATGACGATCAATCACAACCGACAATGACATACGAACCATCATGGTGAGTAACCTTATTCGCAATGCCTGTCTCCATACCTGACCACACCCTCACATCACCATAATCCAAGACCACATCAGCCAAACTATCACTATCAGCGATAAAGGACCATGATTTGATCCCTCACATTGGGAGCATCCTCATACAACAGGCCTCAAACTAGTCCGTCTCTGTGCTCAACGCATAGGATGGACCATTCTTCTCGAGACAGGAGCCACAGGAACAACATGGATACTCTCACCCACCAAAAAATAATAACTACCTCCATCATAGGACAGACCTATACAAAACGTATACAAAATCCATCAAACATCCTTTTCAGATTCTCTTCAGGTACAATAAGTATTATTAGGTTATCAATCATTGCGATTGATCTTTTACATTCTTTTTCTATCACCATGACACAACGACCACGTATGCTATGAATTCTTGCAATCAGTGCTATTACGATACCTGTTTTTGCACACACACTACCATCATCAGGAGATGTCACACCACCTCCATCCATGAGACAAAGAATGCATCAAAAACATGAAAGAAAAAAAGACCATCAACAACACATGCAAGCAATCAAAGAAGCAATTGAAGCAAATGATTATGATGCATTTGTTGCCGCACACCCCGAAGATATGAGAGACAAAATCACACCAGAACACTTTGAAAAAGCGAAAGAAAAACACGCAAAAATGAGTGAATTCTCAGATCGCCGTCACACTATGAAAAAAGAGAAAAAAACCATAAAACATACGCAACGCAATGCTATGATGGATGCTATCAAAAAAAACAACTATGAAGCATTTTTGACAGCAGCACCCGCATCTATCAAAGCAAAAATTACCCCAGATATATTTGCACATCTTGTAGAAATTATGCACGCACACTCTGAACAGCAAGAGAAATAAAAAAACGCTTGCTATCCCTATCCTCACGACACTGTTTGTCAGTGAGTTTTTTTTCGTATGATTTTTTTCTCTTGAGAATACAACAAAAAAACCTATCATCATAATCTCTTTACTCAATCATACAATCCCTATGTTTCTCCTGCTCGAAGACGACAACCTCCTTGGGTCTATGATGGTCCAGCGATTTTCTGATCAATGATATACACTTCACCGAACCCAAACCATTGCTCAAGCCAAGCTCCTTCTTACTCGTCATCATCAGGGCATCACTGGCATCATTCTTGATCGGCATCTTCCTGATGGAGAAGGAATCAGCCTAGTCCCATGGATCAAACATCATATTCATCATCACATCCCTATCATCATGCTCACCTCTCGTACACAGATAGATGACACCCTCCAATGATTTGCTGCTGGCGTGGATGATTATATGGGTAAACCGTTTGATCTCAGAGAACTACTTGCGCGTCTACGCGCACGCCAACAGCATCAAGGAGACACTTTTGTCAGTGGTGATTTTCGCTGTCATCTCAAATCAAAAACTGCCTCCTACCAAGAAAAAGAAGTCTCACTGACTGCCCACGAACGATATGCTCTCGAACTATTATGCAATCATCAAGGTGACGTTGTACATAGATCATCCCTGATTGATACTATTTGGTGAGGAGAAAACCGGGATGCCGAAAATAATCTCGATGTCCTCATTGCCTGATTGAGAAAAAAAATTGGGAAAGAAACAATTGTGACGATAAGAGGGATATGATATAAAATCCCTCGCTAAAACACCGAATATCTGTCAGTATCGTTTTTCTCTACACTATATACCAATATACATATTTTTTCATCATCTTTTATCACATGAATCTCCTCGAGGATTTCCACTCTTTTTTCTCCATTCCTGTTCTTCATGCACGCAATCTCCTCCACGATCCAACTGTTCGTCTGATCGATATTCGTACACCATACGAACGAACTGACACAGGCATCATTCCCTGATCACTCCTCCTTGATTTCTCGAATCCTACCTTTGAACACGCAATCAAAAAACTAGATCCTAACTATCACTACCTCCTGATCTGCCGTTCTGCATCTAGAACAAAACTTGCTCGTCAACTCATGCGTGACCAGTGACTCATTGCAAACGACATCGCAGGCGGTATCATCAAACGACCAGACCCACTTTCTCCCTATCCATCGTCAACATGCAACAAACAACCATAGAACAACTACGATACATCATAGCATTCATGACACCTCTATCCTCGCAACGACAATGGTCATAATATCCTCTTGCAAATCAAACAAAAACCACTATGATGCATCATACAGATTTTGTTTTATTTCTTTCTTCTCATGATACAACGACTTATCACAACACGAAAAACCTCGTCATGACTAACACGTATCATCACTGTAATCAGAATCATCCTCGGTACAATGATGATATCTTATGGGTATAGTAAATTTTTTGCATGACCAGAGAGACGAGCAGTACTTGGCGAAAATATGGCAATGCTTGGGATAACGGAAGGATTTGTCATCTGGTGATTTCTTGCCGCCTTTGCAGAATTTGTATGAGGAATGTTATTGATTCTTTGATTATTCACAAGAGCTGCAGCAAGTATGATTTCGTTTACCTTTGTCATTATCCTCATCGTTCAATGACAAAGACTGGGAGCAAATCCAGAAAGACTCTTTGCACTAACAAAATTTATCGAAATTCTTTTTTATCTATATAGTTCGACATACTTCGTCATCAAAGGATCATGACCACTCAGTCTTGATACACGCTTTTGACTCTGTCTCATCGATAAACGATGCAAAAAATAACCATCCTTTACGATGGCGATTGTCTTGTGTGTAGGCATTTTCAGGCATTTGCACAGTTGAGAAAAAAACATCATCTGACACGAATTGATATCTCGACTCATCCTGAATGTGTGTCGCATTATCGTCGTTTGGGTTATAATCCTGATGCAGGAATGATTATTGATATCGATGGTATCATTTACCATGGTACAAAGGCATTGACAATCTTGGACAGCTTGCTCGTGACTCATCGTTGGCAACGAGTACTTCATATGCTCACATATCCCTGGATCGCTTCGTTTGTCTATCCTCTCCTCCTCAGCATCAGACGGTTCCTAAAAAAACTCCGTCGCTTACACTCCCGTGATTCATAATCATATGTAAACCAGTCCTGTTTTTTATTGTTGCTCATTTCTTATGCTCTATTTTCTTCTTCTTTTGACAATAATTCTGATGTGATGTACACTATCACCCACTATCCACAACACACCAACATCTTCATGATCAGATATCCAAAATCAATCATGAACGATGCAAACTTGAGATACAAGCTCATTTGACACACTCCACGCCAATGACATGGAACATAGAGACCACACTGCATCAACAACCACAGGCACTGTCTCAGCCCTTGCACTACTCCAACCAACAAATCCTCGTCCAATTAGTGAAATGATGGTAGAATATAGTGAAGGTGTAGAAGGATTTCTCGTGTACAATCCTGATGATAGCGCTGCAACGTCTATTATTATGATCCACGAACGATGGGGACTCAATGATCATATCAAAGACATGGCTCGCGTTCTTGCACAAAATGGCTACACCGTCCTCGCAGTTGATCTCTATCGTGGACAAGTCGCCACGACGCGTAGAAGCAATGAGGCTGAGTAGATGACTTGACCAAACTGGTGCTCTCGCCCAACTTCTCGACGCAGAACAATTTCTCAGAGCATATGGACAACATGTTGTCTCCTTTGGTCGATGTATGGGATGAGCTCAATCTCTCAATCTCTCTCTGGCTTCTGACACACTTGATGGGACAATTATCTACTATGGAAGACTGGTCGATGACGCTACCCGTCTCTCATCCATCAATACCCCACTACTCGGTATCTTTGCAGAAAATGACAGCGGTATTCCTCCCTCAGCTGTCTATGCGTTCCAATCTTGACTTGACCAAGCAGGTATCACCGACTATGATATCACCATCTATCCAAATACTGACCACGCATTCGCAAATCCAACGGGTGACAACTATGCACCCGACGCAACCCGTGATGCATAGAGCAAAACGCTGGAATTTCTCGCACAATTTACAGAATAAGAAGCACAATTCATAAGAAAAAACAGTCACCACAAACCCAATGTCAATATTGTCAGTCTCTTTTTTATTTTTTGTTGCTCTAACCATGAAATGTCCTGTTTGTACTGATACCAACCTCATCATGACTGATCGTCAATGAATAGAAATCGACTATTGCCCCAGGTGTCGTGGCGTCTGGCTTGATCGTGGCGAACTTGATAAGCTGATTGAGCGCTCTACACAGATACCAATGCACACACCAATTCAATCACCAATGTCTTGATCACACACTTATCCACAGCAACAATGACATCACCACCCTCATCATCCTCACAAAAAAGAATCACGAATGAGTGAGATATTCGATTTTGATATCTTTTAAAGAAAAAAGACTGACTGCACGCTGCGGTCGGTTTTTTTTGATTTAATATTATCAAAAGTGTAGCTTATGCGATGTAAAATACATGAAGAATAGAGTTTTTTTCTATTTTTTTTGAGTCATCTATGAATTACCTTTCATGTGAAATGAAAGAGTTTTCACGCTAATCCATGTGGTCCACTTTGGTATCTCTCAATGTGCGATCAATAAGCAAGACAACAATGAGAGATTTCATTTTCATGAATAGAATACTAATCATAGTCTTCTCTGAATACAATACTTGTTCCCTGTGTCATGTACGCATTCTTCGTTGAAAAAAAATTTTTGTATTTTTTATCTTGCTTGTAGAGTGTAGATCTAAACGTTTCTTTATTCGTATGAGAGCATATCACCAATCTTTTTCAATTCTTTGTATGGCTTGAGTGTTAGTTTTTTTGTGATAAATCTTCTTACGATTGATGCATAATGAAAATAACACATGATAAGGATATTGATGAATACCTACAATAATGATTTTTTATCATTACAATTCCTATACAACACGATCCCACGTATAATTTAGCATTAATTGTGACGGTAGTGTATGGATTGCTTCTATCAATGCATATGTTTCATGAAAAACACCATGATAGTGTATGATCTTGTGTACCAATGTCTGTGAAGACAATCTGTCACCACATTTTTTAACACTACATCATATCGATACACACATCACCTGATGAAGGCTCAACTTTTTTTACATTGCATAATCAAAATGTTTGCCATCAATGAGTGAGATTATAGATTGGTAATTGTAGGTATGGTAGCTGAGACATAAATGAGACAGAGAATAACGTGAGAGGCAATAAGGAGAACGACGAGCGTGATGAATGAAAACGTGAGATTTGAACATATGATCGTGCGTTCAATCAAAGAAGATGTTTGGAGAATAAAAAAGTAGGGAAATCGCCAAGCATCATAATGAGACAAAAAAGATGATTTATAATAGTCTGTTTTGGATTACAATGCAAGAGATTATTTTATCTTTTGTGTACTGATGCTTTGTCCCGGTTATCATATCGAGCATATGTTTTGGTTGGTGTCCGTATGAGGTGCAACATAGCACCTGTTTGTGTTCCGTCAATATCTTGATCAAACAAAAAATTTCCCAAACTATAAGCAATAGGTTTGCCTTGATACCATTCGATTTCTTGGACAATATGAGGATGATGTCAGATAATGACGTCTACACCACAATCAATGAGTTTGTGGGCAGTATGTCTTTGTGCCATAGTAATTGCTTGATATTCAAGTCCTCGATGGATAGAAACAATATGAACACTTGGATCAGTTGCTATTTTTTTGCATAGGTTATCAATATTGTCACGAATAATAGTTTGATCGATTCATCGGATGCTGATAGGGATACCTCTAATTGTTTTTTTGAGAGGAAAAAAATCCTGACCGACTCATTGTCATACTGTGTTCATAGCGTGCTTTTTCAGCCAGTCTCTAGTATATAGACTGTCGATGAGGGCGTGATTATTTGATACAGATACGACATTAAATCAAAGATCTTTTCGTCGAGGGATCCAAGATTCGTCACTACACAAGCGAATAGTATTTCACGATGATGGATTACACTTTTGTCATGATCCAATCAATGCTGTTTCCATATTCATTCCTACAATATCAATACCATTAAGGAGACGGTGACGATATCATTTGAGATTGTTATTGGGGTTACGTTGTTGATAAAAATCACGAAAAAAATTGTTTCTTTGCTTTGGTGTTGAGAGTTTTGATGCGACTCATCTTGTTCGCATGGTATCTCCCACTCGAGTCAATGTAAATCATGATGAATCAATATTTGAAAATATATCATCATCTGTCTCATCATTCTCTCGTTTAGTTGTCATTGTATGTTTTTTTTCTTGTCATTGATTGTCTGTTTTTTCAAATGACCAAAATTGTCTTGATGTACTATTTCGTCCGTTATCAGAAAAATCACGAAACCAGAGGATTGGTTCTGCGTTGTAGGAACGTGCAAGTGCTATAATTATCATAAGACAAGAAGGACAATCAATTTCGAGATTTTTAACTGTATCTCGTGTACTATGTTGATCTTTGGTTACAAAGAATGTTGTAGCATCGTGAATTTTTGCTCGATTATGTGGAACATAATGAGAATAGTCAATTGATCAAATCACTCGTGTATTGGGATGATCGAGAAGATAAGACTTAAGTAACTCAATTGTTTGATGAGGATTGTGATCGGAAAGAATCAGAGGGATAAGTGGTATATTTGGATAACGTTTGTGAATTCGTGCAAGATGCTCTCCAATCCCATGATCACGGATATACCATCATGATCATTTGGGCACGACAAAATCGTCACTTATTGCATAAACAAAAGGACCAAATCATGATCATACATGTGTTCTTTTTGTGCGTCGTGGATTTATCATTGGATGACAAATAGTACGATAACAACCATCAATAGTGTCGTAAATTGATTCCACAGATGCGATTCCGCTATCAAAATGATTTGGTGAGAGGATAATAATTGCCTGTGGTGTTGGTTTATTTTTAGTCCAGTGATCAAGAAACTCTGAGACAACATATCAGTGTCGCATAAAGTGTGGCAGGATAGCAAATGACGGTGTTGGTTGCAAGACTGTGGCGTTGCATCGTAATCATAAGAGCATACAAAACAGTCTCATCAGCATTATTATCGAAGTATAAAAAGATTTTTTATTTTACCATATTCACATGTTTAAATTGTTCAGAAATGTCGTCACACAAAGCATTACTTTATCTGAGATTAATCAACGCTTTGAGCGGTACACCAAGAAGATCTCGATGCTGTGCCTTGGTCAGTGTTGGTATTTTTTCTTGTCGTTCATCATCTGTTAATCTTCCTGCCTTAGGCTTGATATGAGGATTGTTGTCATAAAATTCTTGATAACGGTAAATGGGTCCAAGAACCACCCTTGAACCATTTTGGTCATTGATAGCAACCGCAATTATCATAGGTTTCCCAAGTCATACATAGAGAGGTCAATCGTTTTCAGAATTGAAAATATCAGCGATAATTGATGTGCGTCTTTCTTTGAGGAGTGGTTGTCCTATCAGTTTTTGTTTACTCAAAAGCAGCGACAGACGATCATACATAAGTCTAAGTGATTCAAACTCTTGATCTGTTCGTTGTATACCAGCAACTTGTTTTTTGGTCAAAGAAATAACATCATTCATCACTTTTTCGAATTCAAAAAATCTATCAGATTTGAAAAAAGCATTTGTGTTTTGTATCAAAAGCAAAAGTTTTTCCATCAAAACAACATTAGGTTCAATATATCCTTTGGGGACGGGGAGAGATGGAGGAAGAATATCTATAACACAACTGTTTCATCACCCTCCCACTTCTGCATACGCTTGTTTAACATATAGAAGCGTTGCGTGTTTGAGTTCTGCATAACTTCCCATCATCGTATTTAATTCTTTGACTTTGTACCAAAAATCATTTTGGAAATATGGCTGATTGCTATTTTTTCTTGGTGTTTTGGCAAAAGTAAGGGTTTGGAGCCATTGCGAATAGATATTTTTGTTCAAATCAAGTGTTTTGGTCATCGCATCAACATCTGCTTGGTATCATGCTGTAATCCAATAAGAGAGTTGTTGTGGTGTGGCGTTGTTTTTTTTCATCCATGCTCCAACTGCTCCACGAGCAAAAACGTCATTTGGATCGAGGATAGCAGGGATAATCATTGCTGTTTGTTTAGGCATTTTATATTCGCTTTCTTTTTCTGCTTCTCCTGCTGTCATCAAATCAAAAAGCCATGAATCGAGGGTAAATTTTTCACCAAAAACGACAAATCAGTCTGTTTGTTGTTTTGCTTCTTTTTCTGTAACTGTTTGCATTCAAGGAGCAAGATAACTTGTGGAGATAATTTTTTGAGGTCTTAATTTACTAAGCTCTGTTATGATGTTTTGATCGATAGAAATTGTTGATGGATTTTTTCGTCATTGTTTTTCCCAAAATCATTTGAGATCTGCGATCGTTGTATCATCGTCGTCGCCAATAAGATACGTGATTGCTTTATGAAAATCTTGGAAAGATTGCCACTGACTGCCTTGCAGGTTATGTGCAAGTAAAAGTGCTGCGTGTGCAAGCTCTGGGCGAGAATAATAAAATTTGTGTCTCATCAAACTTTTCATTGCTATGAAATAAGTGCGAAGAAGAGAAGAACGTGTATAATGACTTCTTGGGACAAATTGCGTATAGTCCTGAAATATTGCTACATCATCATTGATCGGACCAAAGTATTCCATTAAATCTTGTGATCAATCACTAATACTTCCATCAAGCATATTTTTGAGTGCCATTTGCGCACGTTCTTGTATGTCTTGTGGAAGTTGTGCTATGATTTTTTTGCTACGATTGGTTATTTCTTTAGTGATTTCATCAGCTGTCATATCTTCTCATGTATCAGTATAATAATCAAGGAGGGTTTTTTGTGGGATGAGAACACTATGAGGAAGCGCCCAATATGCCATAAGAAAACCATAAATTTTTTTGGTTGTAGGACTTTTCTCTGCGTTATAGAGTTTTTTGGTTTCTTCAAATTGTGATGCGACGAGTGATGCTATGACTTCTCTTGCGTTTGATTCTTCCCATTCTTGAAGATGATTGGAAAAAAGCTTGTAATAAGTATGCATCAAGGTATCTGTGGTGAGAAATAGGGTATTGTATGGATATCTTTTATATTCCTCTTTTTCTCATCAAATTGATGCCATAACACCATTTCGTTCTGTTTCATATTTGTTCGACTCAGAAAGTGTATCTGCTGGCTGTGTATAATCCATTGATGCATTGGTAAGTGTTGAATTTTCATCTGGTTCAAAAACAAACCATCCACGTGTACGAAGGAGATTTTCTTGATGAGGAAGAAATGTTTGACCAAATCACTGTCATTGATAGCGAGACGTGAAGGTGATTCCATTCTGCAATTGAGTTAGTGAGTATGTTTTTTCTTCTGAGACATTATATCCATCAAAAATTTTGACATTCTTATCGCATCCTCAATTTTTGAGTTCTTTGATTTGTTCTGGTGTAGCTGTGAATTTGGTTGATCGTTCTTTGTTATAACCGTTTTTGATTGCATCCCAATTTTCTAATGATTCAAAGCTAGGCTTGGTCATAGATTGAGCAATAGTGTGAGCAGGAGTGATAACGAGAGATAATACCATTATCATGGCTATAAGAAGAATGAATAGATGCATAACGAGAAAAAAATAAAAAATAAAAAGAACTTGACTAGGAAACGGAAATAATTACATATGCTTTCATCGTACAGAAAAATTTCGAAACAAAGGTGAAAACACTCTTGCACAAAATTCTTGAACATTGTGTAGTTGACGTGACAGCGTACAACGAGTATACAAAACTTGATCAGTACACAGACACATCATTAAGAGAGATGTTACAGACATTACAACCTCTTTTAAGAGAAAAAACTGCAGATTGTCGTGGAATGAGTATAACGTAAAAAGACATTTTTGCAAGACATTTTGTAACGAAACTTTAAAATACAGACATTTTTAATTCTATAATCATTATAATATACAACAATCATAACGTATCCTAACAAAGTGAAACATACATGAATCAATCATGGTGCAATCACTAAAAGAAAAGATGAAAGAAAAAGTTGCCAGTATATGCAACATTACAAAATACCGTATCATCTATGCCAAGAAAAATAAGAGAATTTCCATGTGAGGTGATAACAGGTATTCGATACCCGATACCATAGATAAACAAAATATAGGTTATATGCCAAGGTACAAACACAACAATACGTACTTGAATGTGTAAACATTATTTATGGTTTTTATCATTTTTTCTCAGATATTTGATGTAAGTTAGGTACGACCTTGTTTGTAAACAAATATTCTATCATATTGTTTGTATTCAATAAATTTTGCATCGTTTCGTACACATCAAAGATTTACTTTCCCCTTCCTCCTTTATGCCCAAATTACCCAAAAAACAACCCCGACACATCTCCCTCTCCTCCCTCACCTACACTATTGACCAAAACAGTATTCTTGACAATCTTACGCTCTCCCTTCTCCATCACAAAACGCCAGTCGTGGGAATAATTGGGTATAATGGTGCTGGGAAATCAACACTTGCAAAAATCCTGAGTGGACAGCTCAAAGCATCAGGAAACATCTATATCAATGGCGATGTAGGATATATGCAACAAGAATGGGAAATTCCTGACACGGTGAGCGTCCGTGCGTATTTATCCAATTTTATCGAGGGTGACCGAGAAGAATACAAAATCATCGCTATCCTAGACGAACTCAATCTTGATTCTGACTGTATGGACCAGATGATCGGGACGATGTCTTGATGACAAAAACGCAAAATCCAACTCGCAAAACTCATCCTCCAAGACAAAACCATCCTCATCATGGATGAACCGACCAACCATATCGACCACCAGACCAAACAGCGACTTGCAGAATGGATCACAACAGCGTCAGACAGGATATTTTTTCTTGTGATTTCACACGATAGAGATTTTCTCAATGATATTGCACATGCGATTGTGGAAATTCATAATGGGAAGGCTGTGATGTACGAAGGGAATTATGATACCTACACCATACAAAGAGCAATCAATGATCAAAGCCAGCAACGCCAATTTGCAGAATACGAAAAAAAGAGAAAAAAAATGGAAGCATGGATTGCGACGATGCAAGAGCGTGCATCTCGTGTGGACAACCCTACCCTTGGGCGTCTCATCCAAGCCAGGAAAAAAATATATGAGAGAGAAATTGTGGGAAAAGCGATCGCCAAACCTGATGACTATACAGGATTGAAGATTGAGATTGGAGTCAAAAAATCACATCACCATCGTCTCTGTGAACGAACCAACCAAGACATCATCCAGCCAGATAGTGGAGAAATCTTGATCAAACAGTGTTCTGCGACCATCTACCAATGACAAAAAATCCTGCTTTCCTGACCAAACGGGACAGGCAAGACGACATTGATCAAACGGCTCCTGCGTCACGAGCACATGGACTATCGATCACCCCAACTCGATATCGGAATTTGTGACCAACACATGACTGCAATGAATATAGACATCACGGTCAGTGATTTTCTGATCGAATTGCATCAATTGGTACGTTTTGGGCCTGAAGTGCTTAATCGTATTGCTGACCAGTATCGTCTGCGTGACCAACTCCGTACCAGACTCAAAAACCTCTCCCATGGCCAAAAAGTCCGTCTCCGATTTGCTCAACTTGCACGCAAAACCTACAATCTCCTCATCCTCGACGAACCCACCAACCACCTCGATATCCCCACCAAAGAACGTATTGAAGAAGCATTGAGACAGTATACGGGGGCGATTGTGGTAGTGTCGCATGATAGCTATTTTGTACGTGAGATTATGGTAGATACGGTATGGGAGATCAAAGACAAAAAACTCGTGGTAATGTAGAGTGGTGATTTCTCTTGCATTGCACACAAAACTTCACTATAATCTCTTTACAAGGACGCATTGTTGATGCATCCCTCCATCTTACCTCCTACTTGCGCTCTCTATGTCCTCAGATATTCATCATATTGCTCGCACCTCTCGCTGGCTCTATCTTTTCACCTATCTGATGGCACCCCTAGGCTATCTGGTCAAGATTATAACAGCAGAGATGCTTTCTGTCGAAGATTTTGGAATGCTATATGGGTTGATTGGGCTAGTCTGACTGCTGGGTACGTACAACGACTTGGGGCTGACGGAAGCACTCCTCCACTTTCTTCCCAAACTCCACGAACCCCACCATCATCGCAAAAGACTTGGTCTAATTGCCCTTGCAAGCATTGCACAAATCACAACGAGTATTCTCATTTCCCTGTTCATGATTCGATGATCATCATGGCTCATCTCAGGATATCTGTGTGCATCATCATGTTCTCCTGACCTAATTGCACAACTCCCCGTCATTTTGAGACGATTTGGTTGCTATTTTCTCTTTCTCAATATTGGACAAGTGATCAATACCGTTCTCCTGACCCATCATGATACCTTATGGTCCCAATGACTTGGGCGATTGAGACTCTGTATTATTTTACTTGGAACCATACGGCTACGACGATGAGATCATTGAAGCCTAACGGGATTTATAATTGTATGGATACTTGGTTTTTTTGTGCAATTAGCCATCGGTAGTTATCGTCTCATCAGGACATATTGAGCTTTTTTTCGTTTGTCTGATACGGACATGGACTGAGATCCTCGTCGACGAGACCCACCTTTAACTACATCCTTCATATCTTATGGAATTCAATCTCTCTTGGGGATGAATGCGTGATCCATCCTCTGACATATCGACCAACAAACCATTCTCTATTTTCTCTGAGCAACAACAGCCTGACTCATGTCCGTCTATCTCAGCATCAACCAAATACCAATACTTCTACTAGGTCCAATCCTGTGATTTGTCCTTCCACTCGTTTCTACACGATGGGCTACACACAACCTTCACGGAATCAAGACACTCGTCTCCCTGTTTTCGACGATTTTTTTGATTATATGAACATGACTCGCTGTTTTTATCATGATCATGGCGGAGCATATCATCATCGCACTTTTTTGAACAGATTTTTTGGCTACCAAATATTTTTTGTATCGAGGAACATGGATCACCCCAGTAATCTTGATCAATCAACTCCTCTTGACCACCATGGCTGGCATAGGACGTATCAAAGAAAGGAATATCATATTGTTCATCGGTATGCTGATAGCTGTGGGAGGCAATCTTATCTTGGTCCACATCATGGACTATCGTGGCGTATTACTTGCGACAACACTCGCAACGTTATGTATTAGTCTTGGTCTATGATGGATACTACCCCACGAATGCAAACCACACTTCAATCGACGTTTACTGGCGATCAATGCATGTACTCTTACAGCAACATCCCTTCTCACAATTTTCTTCCTCCCAGACATAAGCACAAGGGTTGATTCCTGGCTGTGGTGTATCGTTATTGGCGGACTCCGATGATGTGTATTTGTAGGAGTAAATCGGTCACTGATCAAAACACTCCGAACAATGCTCACCCAGTGAAATCCTATCACACTTCCCACAACCACTGCACACAACGCACTTGCACAAGGAGAAGTAATCTGACTTCCCACCGAAACTGTCTATGGCCTCGCTGCGGATGCGACCAATGAAGAAGCTGTCAAAAAAATCTTTATGATCAAAAATAGACCACACGACAATCCTTTGATTATCCATTGTGACTCACTGGCTATGGTGGAGGAGTATGCTAGTTTTTCTCATCCTTGGGAAAAAATCCTCCTGACCCATTTCTCGCCCGGACCCTTCACCATCGTCCTCAGAGACAAAGGACGCCTTGCCCCATCCGTCACCGCATGACAACAA
Organism: Candidatus Absconditabacterales bacterium; assembly: GCA_025057375.1. Taxonomy (GTDB): domain Bacteria; phylum Patescibacteriota; class Gracilibacteria; order Absconditabacterales; family Absconditicoccaceae; genus JANWWO01. The sequence continues at coordinate 141,218 of JANWWO010000001.1, forward strand.
ACCGTCTGCGTTAGAATACCCGATCATCCCCTTGCTCTCGACGTCATCAAGGCGTTTGGAAAACCACTCGCCGCTCCATCTGCCAATCCTTCCTGAAAACCAAGTGCCACCACGTCAATGATGGTCAGAGCATATTTTTCTCCTGATATCTTGCCTATTCTTCTTGATGGCTGACCCTGCACGGGCTGAATCGAATCTACAATTGTCAGGATTGAAACACAAGGAACACAGCACAACTGTCATATTCTTCGTCCCTGATTGATTACACAGGAAGATATAAAAGATACAACAAAACAAGCGATTGAAAAATGACTCCTGACACAAGGAAACTACACCATTTTAGATGAGACTAACCACACAACGCATCCCACCACTCCGTGATCCAAATATCGCCACTATGCCCCGCGCAACCCAGTCATCCTTCTTACTACAATACAAAAAATTCCTGATAGGAGCATTTTGATTGCAACACAAGAATTTTGGGACACATACACCCACCACTATGACAATGCACAAACGATCACATGGCTTAATCGAGGGAGTGAAAAAAAACTGACCGACTGTGCTGCGCGTTTATATCAGCTCTATCACGACTGTGACCAATGCTTTGATCAACCAATTTATATCCATACACTCCCCGATCACTGATTGGGGAAAGCAATCATGAATAGAGTAAGAAAAAGCATACGCATGGACTAAAACGTTGATACAAAGTTCTCTTGCAATGATACCCAAAATTGCTATAACACATCGTTTTTTATTTTTGTTCTCTCCCCTCTCATGGTTTCTCGATCTGATCTTGCCGATCTCATGTTTCCTAATGTCAAACCAATTTCTTATTGGACCAATCTCTATCCCCCAAGACCCACAGGACAAATCGTCACGCGTTTGGGGCCATCACCGACAGGATATATGCATATCGGACAACTTTTTATGGTCCTCGTCAACGAGGCAATCGCAACCCAATCAAATGGTGTTTTTTTCCTGAGAATTGAGGATACGGATAGCAAGAGAGAGGTTGAAGGAGCCAAAGAGTTTTTGATCACCTCACTCAAACATTTTGGTATCAAGATCAGCGAATGACCCATCTGACCAAACGGTGAGGATGTGTGAGCATACGGTCCCTATACCCAGTCTCAAAGAAAAGACATCTACCATAGTTATATCGCTCACCTCATGAGACAAGGGCTTGCCTATCCATGCTGGATGACGCCTGAAGAACTTGACCAAATCAGAGATCAACAAATGCTTGCAAAAAAAGCACCCTGAATCTATGGGACATACTCATTCCGAAGGTCCAAGACTCCTCAGGAATGCCTTGACCAACGAAAAAAGCATCCCGATTGTGTGATCAGATTTCGCAACAGTATCTCCCCAGGAACCAAAACGCAGTTTGAGGACGCAAATCGTGGACTGTTATCAATGGCTGACAATTGCCTTGATCATGTAATTATGAAATCAAATGACAAACTTCCCACCTATCATCTCGCGCACGTAGTCGATGATCATCTCATGGGGACGACACATGTCATTAGAGGTGAAGAATGGCTTGTCTCTGTTCCCTGGCATCGTCAGTTGTTTGCAGCATTTGGACGAGAACCACCAATCTACTGTCACACGCCCCTAATCCTCAAGCTCGACAATGGCAAAAAACGTAAAATGTCAAAAAGATCTGATCCAGAATGTTCGGTCCATTATTTACTTGAACAAGGCTATACCGTTGAGGGAATCAAACATTATCTCACTGCATTAATCAATTCTGATTATGAAGATTGGTTTGTTGCACAGCAAGAAAACAACACCACTGAACCTTTTCGTATACGTCTAGAAGCGATGAACAGCTCCTGATCACTATTTGATATCACCAAACTTTGATGGTGGAATAATCAGGTTTTAACTAGCTTATCTCATGATGCCTTTTGGGAGTGACTGCTCGCATGGACACAACAGTATGATCCAGACTTTTTTGCTCTTTTGATGGCCAATCCAGACCATGCAAAAAAAATTATCAACTGCGAAAGACTCACTCCCAATGACCCCAAAAAATACAATACCTGGGCAGATGTCAAAGCAAATATCTGATGTGGATTTGATGAGATCTATGACGCTATGCCAATGCCACAATTCCCCCTTGACAAAGATATGGTCAAAGACTTTCTCATCCACTATCGCACAACATTTTCGCTTGATGGTGATGCAATGGCACGATTTGGGCGTTTACAAGAAATGGGAGATATGCTTGGATACGCACGCACCAACGCCCAATTCAAGGACTGATGATACAAAGGAAAAATCTGAGACCTTGCGATGATCCTCAGGATTGTTTTATGCAAAAGCACCAAAACACCAGATTTGTATGCATTCCAAACAGTCATTGGAAACAAAAAAATCATACAAAGACTTGATCATGCAATCGCGACGCTGTCATAAGTCAGTTTTAGTTTTTTTTTGTCTCGTATGATGATAACACAACGACGAAAAAAAATCATGGCACTGCCTTTTTTACGCAATCCACGATATGTCAGTGCCTTCATTCTCGGATGGATGACGCTCTTATTGCTATGAATGATGGGATGGTATGAATATCGTATCGCCACACTAACTAAAGAACTTACTCAAGAAACAGCTATGAACCACAGACCACCAGCACCAGCAAGAGACCTCCCAACTGACCGACCTCCTCAACCACAGCCCAGAACAATACCTTTCCCCGAGATTTTTGATGATTTTTTTGGTGAGGAGAGTTTTTCTCTTCCTCTTCCATGAACAAGCGAAAGCACACAAACCTTTCATCAAACGCGTATCACACCTGAAGGAACGCTCTCCTCAACCATCACCTATAAACCACCACACGTCCAGGGAAGCATCACCGCCCCCACACCATCGTCAGCAGCCTCCCTCACCCAAAAACTCCGTGACCTAGGGCTCACAACCAAGCAAGACGGGACACGTATATCATTTTCTGGGACAATAAACGACATCTCAGAGCTTATGAAACTCTTTTAGGACAAACCCATCTGGGTGCTTTTTTATTATGGCATCCTTCTCATGTATAGATACAATATTGATACATACAAAAAACCACATCCCCCTCTCCCATTCAATGTTTTTCCTTGCAAAACGCCCCAAAATCATTATAGACACAACCATTATAGATACGACTACTATCATATTCCCCCTTTATCTTTTTCCGTTCCATGAAATATACTCGCTGACTACTCAATACCTTCATCTCCCTCCGTTGGAGTAATGAAGAGATCCAAAAAATGCTTACACATCATAGCTGTGAAATTGAAGAAACAACAAGTAGAACAATCGATCCACGTATTGTCGTGTGACTTGTCACCGAAATCACACCCCATCCTGACGCAGAAAAACTTGTGGTCTGTACCGTCGATTGTGGGGAATGGGGGACCAAAACAATTTGTACTGGAGCGACCAATGTGCAGACAAAAAAATATTATCCAACCGCATTGGACGGAGCAGTAATGCCAGCAATAGGATTGACAATTGGTGAGAGAAAAATGAGGTGAATTCCCTCGCAAGGGATGCTCTGCGCAAAAACGGAGCTAGGTATTGATGAAGATGAGCATATCCATGGAATTTGGGATATGGAAAACGATGTCGTCGTAACCAAAGACATGCTAGGCAAACCGGTCAGAGATCTTTTCCCCTGGCTTGAAGGAGATATGTTTGAAGTAGACAACAAAACAATCACCAACCGTCCTGATCTCACCGGTCATCGAGGGATTGCAAACGAACTTTATGCGCTAGCAAAACTCCATGACCCAACCAAAATTTGACTCCATAGCATCGAGATCTATCGTGACTTATTCAACCAACGCAATGTCATCCAAGCCCTCATCCATGGAACCCAATCCAAAACACAGATCAATATCCACACCAAAGGGTGCACCAGCTATGTTTTGTGTCAGTTTGGCAATATCACAGTCAAACCAAGCTCGATGTATCTCAGAACTCTCCTTCGTGATGCTGGTATCAATCCCAAAAATAATGTTGTTGATATCTCCAACCTCCTGATGGTGCTGTTTGGGCAGCCAACGCATTTCTTTGACAGTAGCTGTATCGAAGGACATATCATCGTCCGTGATGCCAAAGCGGGGGAAGTGTTTGTTGATTTGACAGGAAAAGAATATCGTCTAACCGAGGATGATATCGTGATTGCTGATGAGAAAAAAATCCTCGCATTGGCGTGAGTCATCGGTGGACTTTCGAGTGCAATCACTGACAAGACAACGCATATCACGGTTGAAATTGCACATTTTGATCCCATTCGTGTCAGAAAAACTGCCCAAAGACACAATTGCAGAACCGATGCAAGCATGAGATTTGAAAAAAATCCAAGTCCTGTCTTACCGTTTTTTGTACATCTTGCGTTGATGGATTTGATCAAAATCTACAAAGATGAATGCCACGATCGACGCTATGATGGGCATGCGTTTTCCTGCGATCCTGCGATGGCAGATATTCTCTCCTCTCCTACCCAACTCATCACAACACCCGAAACCATTATATCCAAAATTTCATCACATGATACTCCTCACCATGGTGAGAGAGAACACTCTGAGAAGTGAACGAGATCAATCATCAACTCTCTCACTGCTCTCTGATTTTCTGTTGCATCAAAAGATCATACCCTCTCCATCATTATTCCTCAGCGAAGAGGTCGTGCCGATATTGCCATTATCGAAGACATCGTTGAAGAAGTCGCCAGAATCCAATGATACGATAATATCCTCCCACAAACACCATCATTTCCGATGAGACAAGCAAAAATGGATCCTTTGATTATTCGCAAACGCAAAGCAGAAGATCATTTTGTCCAGAGATGGAATATGATGCACCTTGAGACCTATCCATGGATCGAAGAATCCTATCTGACCCCATTCGGGTATACAACTCAGGATTGTATCCAGCTCCAAAATCCCGTTGATGCCAATGCTGCTTCTCTGAGACCAACTATTCTGTCCTCTCTCCTCAAAGCCTGCGTCCTCAATCACAAACGTTTTGATGAGATCAAAATCATGGACATCTGACAAATCTGGACAAAAAATAGCCAAGAAAATTCTGATAAGAAAGAGGGATCCTCTGGGGAGTGGAGTGAACAAACACACGTCTGACTCCTCCGAGCAACCAAAAAACAACCAACCAAGTTCGCAGACGATTGTTTTTATCATCTCAAAGAAGCAATCAGCCAATTGTTGGATCCTGCGTATACATGAGTCCTCCCCATCATGGACAAAAAAAACCCTCTGAAGGGTATCATCAATCGGACACACAATCCCAATCCAAACGCTCATCCTCGTCAATCGCTCATCTATTCTACTACCGACCAACCAATTTGCGAACTATTCACCATTCATCCTTCTTTTCTTGCTCCACTCAAACTAGGAAATTGGCATGTTTGTGTCGCATGGATAAACCTATCCAAAGCGACAAGACTCTCTGATCCCCTCCTCCGCAACCGCTCACACCATATCGCAACCCTCTCTGACCAAACAATTTCTAGAGACTTGACCTTTGTGTGCAAAAAAACAATTGCTTCTGACGAGATTATACGTGCAGTGTGGAGTAACGAACATGTTGTTGATGTTAATATTGCCGATATCTATGAAGGAAAACCCCTTGCTGATGATGAAAAATCCATCTCAATCACCTATACTATCCGCCCAGAAAAGACACTCACAACAGAGCAAATCAACAACATCATGAATGATATTATTACCAACGTTTGAGAAAAAGGTGGATTTTTGAGGATGGAGTAAGATGGAAACTAGTCGATACTCAGATATCTCCATTAGAATAAGTCTAAAAATGAAGGACACCATCAATCTCTATCTATACAAGACACAGTATCTCAAACACCTATCACTAAACCATAAAGAACCACATAATATAAACACTATGCAGTCAAATAACTTACAATCTACATGCACAATGTCCATCACTGGAACGAAATCACAATACCCCCATCAATAACAATGAAGGAAGCGATGAAATACGAGAACAGTATACTTTTTTATAAAAACGTATCAGTATGAAATGTATCATATCTCTTAAAAGCACAATATAAAAAAGTATGATCATGGTGTTATGTTATTTGGCTCACCTAGATAATCATA
>JANWWO010000020.1 GCA_025057375.1 Candidatus Absconditabacterales bacterium
TTAATGCTTTATTTCATAGTTAAACAATATCTGCTAATTTGTTATTTAAATTTAAAATAATAATAAGGTCTTGTAATTTCTTACAAAAAATATATGCTACAATATTATTGTCTTTCTTCTAAGAACAGTTCTTTAGTTTTTGATGTTCTTCTTGTTTCTTTATTTATTTTTTTTATGCCAGGGTAGCTCAGTGGTAGAGCAGAGGCCTGAAAAGCCTTGTGTCGGCAGTTCGATTCTGCCTCCTGGTACCATACTGTAGACAAAAGTAGTCTAGACAAAAGTAGTCTATGCTTGCCCGTGGAGTCACTGAAGTTCTGTTTCATACTATCTTTTGTTTCTGTAAAAAGTCTTGTAATTTTGTAGGAATTGCATATAATTCATCCTTACAATTGTAATGTTATCACTGTCTTGTAGTGATGATATGTGTTATGGGTTGTGGCTCGTCATCGGAAAAGTATCTCGTTCTTTACGTTTTTTGCATGGGCATATAGCTCAGTTGGTTAGAGCGCGTCTCTGATAAGGACGAGGTCGGTGGTTCGAGCCCACCTATGCCCATATGGGCTGGGCATCTGTATTCCAAAAGCTAATTGTTATTTGCTTGTTGTATTCTTGCTGTTTGGACGGGAATTAGCTCAGAT
>JANWWO010000021.1 GCA_025057375.1 Candidatus Absconditabacterales bacterium
GAATATCACTTTAAAAATAGAGAAAGAGTAAATGAAAATAATTTTGAAAATTACCAAATAGAAAAAGATATCGAAAGACAAAAGATAATCGAATACTACGGTTATCAGTTTTTGAGGTACAACAAATTCATATTAAGCAATAATCCAATAAAGAAAATCAACAATGATCTATATGCTTTGTATAATGGTTTGTAGTTGTTAATGTTGATAATCTATTGAAAATGGTGTAAAAATCATCATATCTTAACTATACTTTTTATATAATTTTATAATAGTTGATGTGTAGAGTAGCAAAACCATTGATGCATTTTGAGTTTACATATTCAATCTATCTTACATTTCATCAAAAAATGTCCCCCAAAAGGGACCACTTTACCATAATCAACTTTTATCTCTTTCATAAGTAGTCATAAAGCATATTTATGTATTTTTGAAGTAAAAGGTATTATCAATTGGTGATTTTGTGCGTGCAGTGGAGTATGGGATGCCCTGTCAGTCTGGACGAGGGATGGGACTGGAG
>JANWWO010000002.1 GCA_025057375.1 Candidatus Absconditabacterales bacterium
TACATCACCGCTACTGACAAGTCTACAGTCAGGATTACCATCTTTGTCAATACTAATGAGTAGTCATGATCAGGGAGGACAGGAAATTGGATTCTCAACGATATCAAATCCAAGGTCTGGTCTCGCAATTGATCCATTCGCAAAAGCTCCTGGCTCTATCCATATGCCATTCTGGTCAGTTGTATTGATCGTGAGGACTTGTGTTCCACTTCATCATATGATGACTGCAGGACTCGCTGGGTCTCAAATCACTACAGACCTGATAAACTGTGTTGTCTGCGTGATGACAGACGGAATCTGTAATGCACTAACGAGTCAGCCGATCATTAATCAGGCGATGATTCAGAGGGTGTTGCGAGAGAGTGTGCTGTGCATTGAGAGAAAGGGAGGAAATAAAGATTGATACTATCTTGATCTTTGTATGAAGTCTATTTTCGTTGCTTTTGAGTTATTGTTTATCAATGTTGCATAGTTTTTAGTTTTTTTTCTTAATTAAGTTTTCTTATGAATTATAAGGTTTTTTTATATACAATTCGCCATCAGTGGACTGTCGCAAGGATATTGTATGGTAAATCAATTAAGTGGATCCGCACAATCACACATTGCTGGATCAGGAGTAGGAGTTGGATTTGGGTTTGGATCAGGAGTAGGATTAGGATTTGGGTTTGGACCAGGAGTAGGAGTTGGGGTAAGTTCTACTCATCTGCAAATGAGTGTTCCATTCATCTGTACTCATGCGAGGAGTTGGTCTTGAGGACAGAGTCACGTTGCTTGTCCACAGAGGGCGAGTCATCCAGATGTAAATCATTGGAGTCGTTGATGTTCTTGACATTGCGAGTAGGTCCCAAATGCTGGTCAGCAACTTCAGCCACGATAGACTTGTCATGCTGGACAGTCAGGAAGCTGATTGGGTGCACAGATAGGTTGTGATGTAGTATTATAGCCGATGATTGATTGTCATGCAGGACATTGGAATGCTGGGTTATTGGGAACGCAAATGATGCCATTGGTGCTAAATCATGCTATTGCATGTCCGGTAGCACATGAAAGACTTCCCAGTGCATCAACAAGCGATCAACATTTGACTCTTCTGGATGCTCAGTTTCATTCTACTCCTATCATAAATGTCCATTCTGGGCATATTCATCAGATGTTTCGTTCGAAATGATCTGCAAGAAGATCAATCAAGAATTGACGATTAGGGAATTCACACATAACGCGTCAGTCCCTTTCAATACTTCTTACAAACATATTGTCAGGACATGGTCCTTTGATACGGCGTTGATATGTATTGTCGAAGTTGGTATCAAGATCATTGTGTGTAATTTTTTTACATTCTCCTTTGCCGTTTTGATCAATTTTTCGAATAAATCACTCTCATGGTCCACATATGATAGGATTGGCTATGAGATCAAATCCAAGATCAGGTCTGAGAATAGATCTGTCACGGAGATTTCACGCTTGAATAGCGAGTGCATTATCTCCTTCTGATCTGATACGAATGACTGGTCAGGATTGCTCTTTATTTATTTGGATAATTGGTGCTCCTCACTCCAGTCAATTGACGGTATAAACGACCGCACGAATATATTGTGCGGCTTGAGAAAATTGTGATTTGATCGTCGAGTCTTCTGATGCAAATGATCATTGGACGAGAAGAAATCCTAGAACAAATCATCACAGAACAGATCATATCATTGTTGTGAGATGATATTGCGGAAGTTTGGGCCATGCTGGTTTGGTCATGGATGAGATGGAGAAGTAAAAATATCTGGATGGTATCAGATTGTTATTTATTATGATCGAGATCAATTGTTCCGTCATGCGAGAGTTGAGGTTTGTCAGTTATAGTGTCAAAGTCCAATTTGGCAGCAAAAATTGATGATATATTGGGGTCATAGTAGATAAATGATCATCAATTGGTCCATACCATCAGTCATGAGTCTGTATCAAACGAATAGATCCGGTCTTCCAGATGTTTGAGTGTGATTCCATAATCTTTGGTGATGAGAGGGAGAGAGGGAGCATTTCACTGTCAATGATGCAATCAGGGTTTTCTTTCTGTCAGGGCGACACGTTGATTGATGATGACAACTCATGTTTCATTGTTTACGGTGATGTGTGATTCGTGGATAGACGGATGGGAAAAGGTGAGGATAGGAGGTTGTGGGCGAGCTGCTCAGTGATTGTCTGAAATGGGTTGGGGTGGGGCAGGCTGTGAGTTATTTGTCATCATGAGTCGCACTCCTATTGCCCCTGCAGTACTGATCGTAAGAATGATGCTTGTCCGTATTCGTTGTTTTTGGGTCATGAGTGGGGAAAAATGGAATGTTAAAAGACCGAGTATGTACTTTTTTCTTATCTATATATAGTCAGATATGATGAAAAATGCAAATTTTTGATGACATTTTTTTAATTTGTGATTTTATATAGAAATTAGAAATAAAATGTGTCGTTATATAATATATATAGATATATAGAATGTGTCTTGTATGTGTTTATGTGTTGTATGATTTTGTCTTGCAATCAATGAGAGAAACTCGTATAGTAGTAATGGTTTTAGTCTTTTTGTCTCTATGCTCTATGTTGTTCCTACACCAATCGGGAATGCTGACGATATAACGCTTCGTGCACTGAAACTCTTGACACACACATCTGTTATTATTGCAGAGCGTATTGCCAGTATCCGTACATTGTATGCTATTCATGATCTATCAACTGCAGGAAAAACGTTTGTTTCCTATACGGGTGCTGATGATGACAAAAAGTTTGTCTCTTTTCTTGAGCAAGCGAGGACGCAGGATGTTGTCGTTGTCTCTGAAGCGGGGACACCATGATTGTCGGATCCATGAAAATCCCTGATTGCACTTTGTCATCGTTTGTCCATTCCTTTTTCTGTTCTTCCTGGAGCTACCGCATTGATACCTGCTGTGGTTGCTGCTCCTTTTCCAACACATCAGTTTATTTTTTTGGGATTTCTTCCTCACAAAAAAGGGAGAGAGACGTTTTTGCAGGCATTGATGAATTATGATTTGCCGGTTTTTTTTTATGAGTCTGTGCATAGGATGGGAAAGTTGTTTGAGCAAGGGAAAAAGATCTGACTGACGGGTAATGTCTGGATAGCCAGAGAAATCAGTAAGCAATTTGAGTCATATCGGTATGGCTCGTTTGCGGAGGCAGCATTAGCATGGGAATCGCATCAGATTGTCCCCAAAGGTGAATTTGTGATTGGATGGAACAATAACCCAATATAAGAATTCCGGTTATTATGGTTTGACTGGTGATGTGTGATCGATCGTTGTTGTCGTATCCTATGCGATGCCAGACAAATCATCACTATATGGCGGCACTTCGTTGATCCTTTTTTTATTTCTTCTTTTTGTTATGTATTATCCTCATCCTATTATTTTGGAGCGTTATGCTCGTGTGTTGATCAATTTTGCTTTGCATTGATGACAAGGGGTCAAACCAGGAGATGTGGTTTTGCTTGCTGTACCTGAGTGTGCAAGATCCTTGCTTGATTATCTGTATCGTGCGGTGATTGATGCTGGTGCTCATCCTGTGGTGAGATTGATTCCCGATGGCTTGAGTGCGTATTTGTTTGAACAAGGGAGTGATGACCAGCTGACATGGACGGCACGTCACTCGTTGTTGGGAGAAGTGGAGGATATCGATCATCGTGTTGCTATCATTGCTGATCACGACAAATATGAGCTGGCTCATATCGACCCTAAAAAGATTATGCTTCGTCAAAAATCGATGAAATACTACAAAGACGCCCTGTTTGCTAAAGAAGATCAAGGGAAACTAACCCGAACACTCGCTTTGTATGGAACATCAAGTATGGCTGCAAATGTAGGGATGAGTCTTCAGGAATACCGAAACCAAATCATCAATGCCTGTTTTCTTGATCATGAAGATCCTATCGCTCACTGGCGTCAGACATTTTCTTTTCTCGAACACACAAAAAGCCGTCTCAATGCCTTATCTATCGAACGACTTCATGTCCAGTGAGAGGATGTCGATCTTCGTATCAAAATTTGAGCTAATAGACAGCGACTTGGCTGAAGTGGTCGCAATATTCCATCTTTTGAACTTTTTATCTCACCTGATCGACGTGGGACCAATTGATGGATGAGATTTAACCAACCCTTGTGGAGAAATGGATCGGTAATTAAGGGTATTGTTCTTCGTTTTGACAACGGTGTGGTAGTGGAAGCAACTGCACAGGAAGGTGAACAGTTGCTCAAAGAAATGATTGCTGTCGAGAATGCAAACAAAATTGGTGAATATAGCTTGACTGACAGGAGGACAAGTAGAATTGATCGCATTATGGGAGAAACATTGTATGATGAAAATATCGGTGGTCTGTTTGGGAATACACATTTGGCGATTTGATCTGCCTACAAAGAAAGTTATCGTGGTGATGTTGCCTCAGTTTCTAAAGACCAACGAGATGAGCGATGATTCAATGACTCCGTTATCCATACAGACATTGTTTCTACCACAAACAGGGTCGTTACAGCGACCTTGACTGATGGTTCATGTGTCGTGATCTATCGTGATGGCCAGTTTTGTGATACATTTTAGTCATTTGTGCCCTGTGTTATGGTCGATTATGTTATTCCCAAGCCTTTTTCTCACAATATCAATATGCCAGAATCAACCTCCTGGCGAGAGAGTGGGCGATGATTTGCGGCGAAGATAACGTTGGGTGTGGTATGACTTTTTTTCTTATCTGCTGTGATTGCTGAGTTTGCTGCTCCTCATATTACGATCGATCAAGAACGTCGTTGGTTTGGTGGATCGTGGACGACTGTCGTTGGGACAGAATCATTTTTTACCGACGCTCTTAAACGCTCGCTCGATGATCGACTTGCCCAAACAAGCACCGGGGTAAGTGTTCCTTCTTTTCGTTTGTATGATTCTCCTCAACCCAATGCGTTTGCGATGCTTGGGTGATATATTGTCTTGACCCGTCAGTTGATCACTGAAGTGGAGACTGTTGAAGAATTGGCTTTTATCCTTTTTCATGAGCAGAGTCACGTAGATCGTCGTCATGTGATGCGTGGGTTGCTGAGAATTTTGCCGATTTCATTTCTCTTCAGCTTTGTGGGGCAGATAGATGTAGAGCCGTTGGTTCAGATAGGGAATATGATGTTTTCTCGTCGCTATGAAAAAGAAGCTGACATTGATGCGATTATGATGATGCGTGAGGTATGACGTAATCCTGTGTGTGCGGCTGGGTTTTTTGAACGTGATGAGGGAGGTGCCTGGGATTCATGGTTTGTGTGGCTCTCTACTCATCCTTCGTCAGTATCGAGAACGGAGCTGTTGCAGAGTGCTGATACCTGACAGCCTTGTACTCCTTTGCCTGAGGAGTGGCGTCGTGCTGATGCGATTGTGTTTTAGTCCTCCCTTAGTGGAGGATTTTTTGTAGTAACAGATTTGACAGGAGAAAAAAAGATGAATATACTTGATGTGGTGTATTACCATTTTTTATCAGTATTCTACCAATGCCACTGTTTCAAGAATCAACAACATATGCAGCATCAACTGAAGACCAATTCACAACAGATCTGAATAAATTTAATGATTGTTTTACCAAAAGTAATGCTATCGAAATCCGCGAGCATGCACTCTGACTTATGGCTGCGCATGAGGAGAAGATGAGAAAGTTTCTCGCAGATAGGTGAATTGATGGAACTAGTAAATGATTTGATGGGGTAATCAAACAATCTGGTTCTGCTCGAGACAGATTTGGTCAAAAGTTGGTACAAGATATCCAAGATCTTACATCATGAACAAAATCAATAAAATCTTCTTGACGCTGACATATTGAACCCTCACAAAGCGAAATAGTAGCAGAAGCGATGATCGAAGCACAGAAAGAAGCGATACAAGAGATGAACAAACTCATCGAAGATCAAAAACAAGCATTGGGAGAAGCAAAAAACTGGATACATAAAATGTGAGATGCCAAAGATGGATATAAATCAGCGATGGAGAAGAAAAGCAATCCAGATGAGACATTTGTCATTGAGTTTACGGATGCATCCAAATTGCCAAAAATCCACGATATTCTTACCCCAGCAGATATAAAATCTGATGAAAACGTCTTTATTGACTACTCAGCATGTACCAATCCTCAAATTTGAGCATATCTTACGAGACATTGAATATCGTGAAAACAAGTCCAAATCGTTGCATGAAAACGGAATTGAGTAGATACCTATCTTCTTGTCGGACCAGATTGAAAACCAATTAATGCAAGAGCTCTTGTTCGACCATGAGTCAAAATATTCTCAAAAAAAGCAACTGAGTTACAGAGAGAGATAGATCAAAGAAAACAAGAAGCCAGACAAGCAAAAGAAAAACCAAAGGATGTCATCAAAAATCTCAGTTGACTTAAGTATAGCTTTGAGAGTATAGAACAGGCACAAGAATTTAATGATGCAGTAGTAAACGTATTTGACGTACTCAAAGCACAATGTCGTGTTAATGGCATCACTCCTATTGATGTTCCTTTTTCCAAAACCTTTGTCTGAACGTGACATTTCCAATTTGATGGGAGAACCAAAGATGGAAAGTCGTTTGAGGTTGATCCAGTTTTTCCAAAATCAGCTTTATCAGACAAACTCTATGAGATTATTGATAACAACGAAGATGTTTTCGTATCATACCTCAATGAAAGGCGAAACACAGAATACACCCAAGATGTCGTGGAGCGTCAGAAAGAGTGTTTTATTCCATGAATTGATATCAATCGATGATCCGAAGAGGATGCACAGAAGATGAAATGATATCTTGATGATATTGTGAGTATAGTTATGAATGATATCGACAACAATCCTCCGGAAGATGGACAACCATTCAAAGTTAGTACCGCGACCTGATGAGAAATTTATTATGATGGGAGCAATAACCAAGATTTTCTCTATGATGATGAAGAAATTGCGACATACTTTAAAAGTAAGTGATTTGATATGAGTGATGATAAGCTCAACAAAAAACTTTGTGACTATCTGAATGCTGAATTTGCGAAACAGCACCTTACAGTCACATGAAATGAAACACTGACAACAAATAAAGATGATCTCAAGAAAAAAATACAAGCAGATGGGAATATGGTATGAGTATGAATTAATCAACACGAATACAGAGATCTCGCAATCATGGAACAACAAGACTATAATGCACTCATGGAAAAATTTGATATAAGCAAAGCAGCAGACTACCTTTCGCTCTATACCCATGATCAAGCACTCAAAGAGTGACAAGGAGACCTCAGACTTGAGCGTCTCAGGGCTGTCGCTGACAAGATGATAGCAACAAACCCTGATCAAGCATTCCAGACTTTCCTCGCGCTTCACGCTCAGTATGATGCTGAAAAACATCCTGACTCAGTTTATTTTATTCTCAGACAGTTTACAGGACATTTTTGACAAAAACTTGCTGATGTACGGAAATGAAAAGGACAAACGATTAGTACAGAGAATCAAAAAAAACTTTTGTCACTTGTCCACTTGGTGACAGGGAGAATGGAAGATATGAAAACAACATATATGAAACTTGCTCTTGCCATGCACACATGATTATCCATGCTCTGTCCAACATGAAAAAAACCATGAGATATCGACGATGATCTTCGTGATCTAGGACTTGCACAGTCGATCATGGCAGACCTCATGCCTTGAGTTATTGATGCAGCGAAAACTGATTTTGATGCACAACAAAAAGCTGAGTTTGAAAAAAACAAATCTACACTGACTGCATATTTTGGTGATAAGATTTCTCTGTGATGAATAGAAACAGTAAAAATAGATGAGATTGATCGGTCAAGGTTATCATTCCAAGAAAAAGCAGCATTAACTGCACATATAAAGTATGTAAAGAGATTTCCAACAAAACCAAGCGAAGATACAGAACTGAAAGACAATCCAAATTTGCTCAAAGAAAGAATCTTCCTCCTTGCATCTCATGCTCAAGAAGATTTGATGGCATGATTTGCCGATTTTATTGATGACTGAGTTGGTGGAAAAAATCTTGAATTACAATGACTTAACAAAGAAATCTACGACACCTATACAGATATGATAGGAGCATGATGGTTCAATCTCAGTGATGAGAATGTTACCAAAGCAGTTGAGGGTAGTAAAATGGCGTGAGTGATCGTCGTTGCTGTCGCTGCATCGTTTGCATCAGCATGACTTGCAACATGACCAGCATTGGTTTCAATATTTGCAGCTGCATGATGATCAATCGCATGATTTACGGCTGATATGCTTATTAACCAAAGACAATATACATCACGGGAGTGAGTGGCCAAAGATTTTTTCTCTACGCTTGCTACAGATATTGCAACATCAGGACCGTTTGCATTGGTGCCATGAATTTGACCCCTGTTAGCGAGAATACCCAAACTTGGAAGCATCTTTAGACCAATTGCCCGCACTATAGAAATCGCAGGAAAAAAATATAATACTGCAGAAATTCTTGTTTCCTGAGTGATATCATGACAAGCAGAAGCATTGAGACAAGAATTTATTATGCATCAAGATCTCTCATTTGAACAAATCATCTAACAAATATGAATGGGTATGGCTGTTCCGCTTGCTATAAAACGGTGACCACAAGTTCGATCCAAAATTTGAGTAGATAAGCTCAAAGCAGGCGTTGATGAAAATATCAAAACATGGAACGACGTACTCAAAGACAAACAGCTCACATCACAGGAAAAAACAATGCTTGAAAAGATGAAAGCGGAATATATGTGATACAAAAAACAGCTTGAACAATTCCAAGCGCTCAAATCTGAGTATGAGGCGAACCAAAAAAAACTCACTGACCTCACTGAGGAGTTGCAGGCAAATCTGAACGAATGGCCTACAGCGTCAAAAAGACCTGAAGTAGCTATTCTCAAGGATATCGCTGATCTCGAGGCGAAACAAAAAGAATTGGAAGGAAAGATTGGAGAGATAGAACAACAACCAGCAAGATGACAACAAGCAACAGATAAAAGTCAACAACCATGATGAGCGAATGAAACAAATCAATCATCAAAACAAAACGCAGAAAATCCACATACTAAAATTGAAACACAAGCAGATGTTCCAAATCTTGTGAAACAACTTGATGAGATGAAAAGTAAACTCAAAGAAATTCGAGCTCATCTCGGAGAACTTGATGATTGGTATGACCAAATAGAAAAATCGAATATGCTAAAAAACGACAAAGACGTATTGCAACAACAAATTGAACATGCACATCAACGACGAAGAACCAAAGAACAAGAACTTCTTGCGAACATCAAAGCACTTGAAGAAGATCAAACAAATCAATCATCAAAACAACAATCTGAATCACCAACTCCCCAAGTCGAATTGTCACCACACACCCCCAAATGATTTGACGACTATATGAAGATCCTCGATACAGAGATCTCATTTCTTACGAAGCAACTTGATGCACAAAAACTCAAGATTGATCACTTCATCAATCGTCTGCCTGATGTAGAAAAAAGACAAACCAAATGACTATGGGATAAGATGAAAAGTATTTTTGATCGTCTCAGGACTGGGGAAACAACAGTAAAAGAACTTGACGATGCAATCAATGAAGCAAACAACAAAGCAAACAAGTCATCAGAAAGGCTCAAACAAGCATGGGAAGCGATCAAAAATTTTGGTATCACCATCAAAGAATTTTTGGTATCTAAAGTATCACTCAAAAAAACTCTCAAAGACGCAGAGGCTGTCAATGAAAAGACTGATTCATCTCGCCTCAAGCAACTCTCAGACAAACTCAAGGCAATGAGAAAAGGGGCATCAGATGCGATGAAAAAGCAAATTGATCACATCAAATTATATATTGACTTGTTTTATGTGCAACGTTTACTAAAAGTTGCATCAAAAATTTCACCAAATAAATATCTTGAGGCAAAAAAAAAGGAATTGGAAGAAAAGATTGGAGAGATAGAAAAATAACAACAAGCACAATGAAAATAAGCCAAAAATCAAAATGAGTAATCATGATAAGTTTGAAATGTTGATATTAAAGCAGATGCTTCAGATGCAAAAGTTAATATTGGAGATGCACATAAATAATGAAAAGCTAGAGAACAAGAACTTCTCGAAAATATCAAAGTTCTTGAGGGACAACAAACACCAAAATAAAAAGCAGAAACAACACATCCTCAACAAAAATGTTGAGATAAATGGATTTGTTATCAGACAAACAAACAAAAAATATACCTCCTGAACGTGTCAAAGAGCTTCATACACATGTATACAAAACAGAGATTGTTCGTGCTTACGAAAGATTATCATCACTGCCTGATTTTAGTATCTTTAGACAAAAAAAAGCGTTTGAAAACTTTTACAATGCAACACCTGAAACTGTCTCCAAATACGATGTTCAGTGGATGCAAGCAGAATTGTGAGTTCCTATCGACTGAGTCTTTTGACCCAAAACTCGCCAAGCACTTGATGCATATATCAATCAAAAATATAATGAAGGAGCATTTGAGCCTAAAAGACCAGATGCAGAAACTACACCTCCTCGTGAGCAAACACCAGAGTATCAAGCGAGACAACAAGACATTGAAATTGCTTTTGCTATCAATGACGTCAAACAAAAAATCAGTGGATGACAAATGGATGACTTGTTTCTTGATCTATCACCAAGAAGACTGGCACAGCAGGTTGATGTATGAGATGTCATTCGCTCAAACGGAGAATCATATTATGTGCTAGAATCAGGAAATGGATCAGTCAAAATGGTAGATATTGATAATCCTAAGAAAGAAATAACTATCACTCGTGAGATCGTCAAAGCAAGCATCAATGATCCAAAATACAAATACCAAATACTCAAAAAACAATCAATTGAAAATCCACAAGAGGCATGAGAACTCAAACAAAAGATTGACAATGCAATCGGAGAAAGAGCTGGTGCACTTGCAGGCATGTACAAAACAAATCCTGAGAAGTTTTTATCTACACCCAAAGAATGACCAGAATGAAGCAAACTGGATCCGAATGTCTTGGAATTGGCTATCAAAAATCCAGACGACCTTTGAGTTAGGCAATCTGATATTGATAACGCATGATGAGAGATGCCAGCAGCACAAAAAGCGATGATTGAACAAGCAGTCAGAAAGGCATTTTTTTCCAAAGAAGCGGTGTGGACTGCTGTGTGAGTTACTGCAGTTGCGTTAATTGTATGATGATGTACCATACTTGTCAAAAAAGATGACGATGAGTAAAAGAAAGAACCTGGGCAGTCTCTCTCCCCCGTTAGTGAGGATTTTTTTCTTTTTCTCTTGCTTTTTTGGAAAAAATATATACTATAGCACCAAAATGAATTTGATGCTATTTTATTTTTTGATAATACCAATATGGATTTTGATCCACAAAAAAATTATTATGAGATTCTTGGCGTAGACGAAAACGCTAGTGAGGATGATATCAAAAAAGCTTTTAGAAAACTTGCTGTCAAGTATCATCCTGATAGATGAGGAGATAAAGAAAAATTTCAAGAAATCAATGACGCACACCAAGTCCTTTCAGATCCACGCAAACGCCAACAATACGACGCGATGCGCAAAGGTGGCTTTGGGTGATTTGGCTGAGGATGATTCCAAGTAGACTTTGGGTCATGAGGTGTTGATTTGGGTGATTTGATGGGCGATCTGTTCGGAGTCCAAACGTGATGACGCGGTCGTGGAAGACAAGATGGGAATGATCTTCAAATTGGGATGTCGATTAGTTTTGAGGAAGCTTTTTTGGGCTGTGAAAAGACAATCCAGGTTTCTCGTATGCAAAGAGTTGCTGGCGCCACCAAAGAAACCTGTTCTACGTGTAAAGGAGCAGGTGTGGTTCAGCAAAAAGTCCAAACACCTTTTGGGGCTATGTTTGCTCAAGCATCTTGTAATTCGTGTGGGTGATCAGGAAAAATTTTTACCAAAGATGGGAAGCGTTTGGCATCATGATGACTCGAAAAAGTCAACACTGATGTTACAGTTAAAATTCCTGCAGGAATCAAAGATGGTGTATTTATCAAATACGCTGGTAAAGGAGATGAATCACCAAGTGGTGGTGAACCAGGAGATTTGTATATAAAAATTACCGTCCAACCCTCTGATCGTTTTATTCGTCAGTGAGACGATTTGCATGTCAAGGTTGATGTCACTGTGTTTGATTTAGTACTTGGTGGAACCGTGCGTATTAATCATCCAGAATGACCTCTTGATGTCACTATCCCAAAAGGTACTCAAGTGACGTCAAAAGTGAAGGTTGCAGGCAAATGATTTGGTGATAAATGATTTTTTGCAAAAAGGGGTGATATGTATCTCATTCCAATTCTTACGCTTCCAAAAAAGCTTTCTCGTGAAGAGGAGCAGTTGTGGGAACAACTCAAAAAAATAAACGGTTCTGCATAGGCCGTTTTTTTTGTTGGTTGATACTCATGCATGTGTCTGTAGTATATCTTGAGCTTGCATTTCCCCCAAAAAATCCTAGAACAAAAGAAGAGAGATGATAGTGTGCTAGGTTGCTATGTCTCATTTTAGTCCTGATAATATCGTTGATGATTAGTCTCTTGGCCCAAAAAACATGAATGCCAGAACAGCGTGTTCGCACGATTGTTGCATTGCTTGAAGAGGGGAGTACGATACCATTTTTGGCGCGTTATCGTAAAGAGCAGACTGGATGAGCTACAGATACACAGCTTCGTGAATTTGAGAGGATGTATGTATACCAAAAAAATCTAGAAGAA
This sequence comes from Candidatus Absconditabacterales bacterium, assembly GCA_025057375.1. Taxonomy (GTDB): domain Bacteria; phylum Patescibacteriota; class Gracilibacteria; order Absconditabacterales; family Absconditicoccaceae; genus JANWWO01. Next base: position 12,778 of record JANWWO010000002.1, read on the forward strand.
AAAAAAGCTGATATTATTCGTATTTTGACTGAAAAGTGATTACTTACATCCTCGATCGAGCTCGCAATCAGTCAAGCTACGACCTTGGCAACATTGAATGATATTTATAGACCATTCAAAGAAAAAAAACATACAAGAGCGACGAAAGCTCTCGAAAAATGACTCAAACCACTTGCTGATGCATTGCTGGCGTGTCGTATGGATATTGATGATTTTGATGTGTATGCGCAGAGCTTTGTGCGTGATACTGGTGATGAAAAAACATCTGTCCGCGATATCGATGAAGCTATTGATGGGGCGATTGATATTGTTGCAGAGATGATTGCTGATCGTGCAGACATTCGTCAATGGATCAAACAGACACATCGTGGACGTGTGATTTTGACTGCTAAACCGACAAAAACATTTGATCCTCACGGTGTGTATGCAACCTATCAATTGTTCAAAAAACCTCTTTTTCAAACTCAAAGTTATGCCTATCTAGCATTAGCAAGAGCAGAAAAAGAAAAGCAGTTAAGCTTGAGTGTGCATTATCCTGAAGACGATATTATTAGCTATGTGGAGTCGTTGGTTATTCCTCCTGATTATGGGACTGTGGTCGATTATTTGCAAGATGCCGTCGAGGATGGGATAAAGAGACTCTTACTGCCCTCACTGACCAATGAAATGAGGTCCGAGCTCAAAGAAGAGGCTGATAGACAGGCAATCGATGTTTTTGGGACCAATGTCCAAGAGTTGTTGCTTGCTCCTCCCGTCAAAGGAAAGATCATCATGGGTGTTGATCCTGGTATCAGAACGGGAAATAAAATTGCGATCATTGACTCAACCGGGTCAGTCCTTGCTTTTTCTGTTATTTTTACAACGCCTGATGATGATGATAAGCTCGCTCAACTTCTGATACATTATAAGGTGGACATTGTGTCTTTGGGGAATGGAACTGGCTGTAGAGAGGTTGAAGCAATGATAGCTCGTGTGATCAAAAACAACAATCTTATGACCAAGTTTATCATTGTTTCTGAAGCAGGTGCATCTGTCTACAGTGCATCAGAACTCGCTTCACAAGAATATCCGGATCTTGATGTGACGATTAGAGGTGCTGTCAATATTGGTCATAGGTTGCAAGATCCCCTATCTGCTCTCGTAAAAATTGATCCCAAATCACTTGGTATCGGTCAATATCAGCATGATGTGGATCAGCATCTTCTGCATGACATGCTTGACAAAAAAATCCAGGATGCCGTCAATCGTGTTGGTGTGGACGTTAATACCGCATCAGTTGCCATTTTGTGTCATATTGCTTGATTAAACAAAAAAACGGCACAGGCCATTGTTGATTATCGTACCGCTCACGGTCCCTTTGTCTCCAGGGATCAATTCAAACAGGTCCCTGGCATCTGACCAAAGACTTTTGAGCAGTGCGCATGATTTCTTCGTATTCTCAATGCACACAATCCTCTTGACCAAACAGGCATCCACCCAGAACAATATGAGCTCACAAAAAAAATACTTACTGATGAGTATGGTGTTGATGTTGCTACCCTGACCGTTCCGTTTGTTCTTGAGGATGTGGATTATGATCGTTTGGTGAGGAAGTATGGTGTTGGTGAAGAGACAATTAGAGATATTGTCCGTGAACTTGCCAATCCCTGACTTGATCCTAGGACAGAGTTTCCTGAACAACAATTTCGTTCTGATGTCTTGAGTTTTGAGCATGTGAAGGTGGGAATGGTGCTGACAGGTATTGTGAGAAATGTCGTTGATTTTGGTGCGTTTGTGGATATTGGACTCAAAAATGATGCTCTACTACATAAATCTCAAATGGCAGACCGCTTTGTATCTAATCCGTTTGAGATTGTCCAAGTAGGACAGACCGTAACTGTTCGTGTTCTGACGATAGTTCCCGAAAAACAACACATCAACCTGACGATGAAAACACCTGAGGAGGGCAGACTATGAGATATCAACGTGTGATAGGAGAAATAACATATCACATAGGATGATCATTGTGTCGTCTTTCTCTTCGGTTTTCTTTTTTAAAAAAAAAGAGATAAGGAAATTTGTTGTGGTTAATGTTTTTTGCTGTGCACTACTATAGTATTTTAGTCATCATCATATATGTATCGTTCGAACGCAAAACTTCTTCTCTTTGGTGAATATCTTATGCTTGATGGCTATCTAGGATTGGCTCTTCCTTTACGTCATGGGCAGATACTTGACCATACCAACGCATGAGATACGAGTATTTCCCTTATATGATATGCTCATGATCATACTGTGTGGCAAGAAGAAAGACGACCATCGTCATGAACATCGCTGTTTCATAGATGCTGTGCATGGCTTGATTCCCAGTGATTGATTCCTCCATGACATCATCATCTTACGACGACATTGACTTATCCTCAGATGCGATGATTATGATCAAGTTCGACTTTTATTGATCTGATCGCTCAATGGGTATGATGTGATCCATTTGCATTGTATCGTGCTGTCAGTTTATGATCGGGCTATGATATCGCGTGTGCTCGTCAAAAAAAACCACTCTTGTATGATCCCATTACCACGGAGTCACAAACCGTCGATCTTGATCCCTCCTTACTTGCAGGGATGTACTGTATTCCGTGTGGTCATAAACAGTCTAGTGACAAAGCGATTGCACACTATCGTTCTCGTTTTCATCAGGGTCCAGATCACTATGATCGATGTGAATTTCTTGATGGACTCTTGTATGAGCAGACGATATGGTGATGGGGACAAGGGATCGTGTATCATGATACAATCATCGCATCACTTATCAATCAACCACCATTGATGCAGTCTCATCCATGGATTGGAGAAGTTGGGTACGGAAAATGGTTGTGAGCATGGTGAGGAGATTGTTTTCTTATTCTTTCTGACTATCATCCAGATCATGTCCGTGCTGTTTGTCATCGTGCCTGATATGATCTTTGTCTTCCCCTGCAGACAATGCTATGGGATGGTGAATAACCAATCATGTATGATGGATGTATGTTGGTCGAGGAGGTGTGCTTGTGAAAAATGATTGACCACGTTTAGAGAGCGAGAAAATATCTACGTTGTGCATATGGCGCACTTTACACACATTCCCCTTTTTTATTGTTTGTTTTTTTTGTATGTCCGTTTATCATGCATCATGCCCATCAAATATTGCTTTGGTTAAATATTGGGGAAAAAAACCTTGATATAAGCAAATCCCTGCAAATCCTTCCGTTTCACTGACGTTGACTATGTCACGCACGATGATGACATGGTATATGAATCCTAAGCATGATGATATTCCTATTAGACAGTGTTTTTTTCATGGAAAAGAGCATCAGTATTTTGGGCAAAAAATTGCATCTTATTGTGCATGATTGGCTGATGTATTGCCATGACTTGATCAACGGGATATTGTCGTACAGTCAGAAAATACCTTTCCCCATAGTGCGTGAATTGCAAGTTCTGCAAGTGCTTTTGCGACTATGGCATTATGTCTTGGGCAATGGTATCGTGATCAAGGACATACGCTCCCGTTAGGCTATCGTACCTGGGACCAGTTTCATTCTATGCTCGCAAGACGTTGATCAGGAAGTGCCTGTCGTTCTGTCTATTCTTGACTGGTAACGCGATGATGGGAGTCTGTCGATTTTGCCTCTCCGGTTGATGTACATCATGTGAGTAGAACATACGACACAATTTATGATACGATTATTGTGATTTCTTCAGATGAAAAAAAACAGACATCAACTGCCTGACATGCGAGTATGGATACCAATCCTTATGCCTCCATTAGATACGAACAAGCAAGGCGTCATACTGAGGAGATTTTGAGATGATTTGAGGAAGGATCGTGGTTACTGATTGGGTCGATTATTGAACAAGAATGTTGGGAATTGCATGCGATGATGCTTCTCTCGCAGCCAAGTACGATCCATCGACTTCCCGAAACGCTTCGTTGTATTCAGGTGATCAAAGAATGGAGAGATCAGACAGGGGAAGAGGTGTTTATTACGATTGATGCTTGAGCAAATATTCATTGTCTCTCCCTTCAGCCACTATCACCACAGCTTCGTCAGCGTCTTCATTTCCCTCTCATTGAGGATTGGAGTGTATTGCGTCCTGATACGAGAGATGTCTTGTAGGGTGAGGAACATGTGTCAGTAGAGAGGGCAGTAAGCTCTGGACAACATATCTATTGTGGTTCTAACTCATTTTTATTATTATTTTTTGTGTCTTATGAGTCATTTCATCTGTATTTCTATTTTCCCCGAGATTTATACATCTTTTCTCTCTACCTCTCTTATTGGAAAAGCTATTGAAAAAAATATCCTGACCATCACTTGTATCAATCCCAGAGATTTTTGTATAGATAAGCATCGTCAGGTTGATGACACTGTGTATGGGTGAGGTGTAGGTATGCTCCTTAAGGCAGAACCAATCATGCAGGCAATCGAGTATTGTATCGCTCACTATACCGATGGACAGCATTTTCGCGTTTGTATGGTGACCCCATCTCTTCAGATTTTTGATCAAAAAATCGCTCAGACGTGGGCAGATGATTTGGTTCCGACGATTTTTGTATGTGGGAGATATGAAGGATTTGATCATCGTATTCTCTTATGGGGACGTGATACGTATCCAGACCAACGATGGGAAGTATCGATAGGCAAATTTGTGCTATTAGGTGGTGAAGTTGCAAGTATGTGTATGATCGAAAGTACTATCAGACTTGTACCTTGAATTGTGTGAGATCATACATCAACTGTGTCAGAAAGTTATTCTTCTCCCTGATTGGATATGCTTGAATATCCTCAATACACTAAACCACAAACTGTTAGAGGTTACGATGTTCCTGCTATTTTACTCTCAGGTCATCATCACCATATTGACCAACGAAAACAACAAAACCGTAGACGTGTGGAGTAAGGAGACAAATGTCGTGAGGGTGTTGTCGTAGATGTGGTTGAAAAAGGTATTGCATTGAGGAGAATATTTTTGCGGTTGTCTGCATGGTTATGCAGGTGCGTAAACTCGGGCATAAGACGAGGAAAAAAGGAGAATATTGTTCGTTTGCTGTGGTCCAAACGTCAGGAGATACTGATGCATATGTGGACTAGTATGCTTTGTATGATGGTGCTGTGATAGAATAAGCGGTCTTCCTTCGTCTGTCCCCAAACGAAGTGTCTCGTTGATTGTTTTATGTCATGCGAGAATACTGAGAATATCTGACCACAATCGATGATGATGGTGGATGATTGTTCGTGATTGAGGATCATAGACTCATGTCTGGATTAGACAGTCGAGGAGTTGTGATCAATCTTGTGCAGATACATCAAAAAATGTGATCAATGGAAGAAGATTGGGGAGAGACATAGGAGCACAAAAAAAAGACAAAAGATATCGGATTATACCTATTCTACTTGGCCCGTAGCAAGGTTAGTTTTTCCTGTGGTGCCAGTAAAAACTTGTGGCGTAGGTGTTTCTTGCGTAGGAGTGAGAGGTTCAGATGGGAGCGGGCGTGATGCTTCTCTGACTGCGACAATTGCAGTAAGGACTGTGGTGAGAAGAAAAATTGCAAGAACAGCAACAATGATTCATTTGATAGTAGAAGAGCGCATTAAAGAGAGGAGAAAAAAGATAAAAAAAAACTGACCGACATCTAGAGTGTATTGAGTTTTCTTCTGGCTTGTGTATTGGTGGGCTCACACTCAAGAACGTGAAAATAATATTTTTTTGCATTGACGTAGTCTTCAATCTCTTCGTATAATCAAGCAAGTGCGATGAGATAGTTGACGTTGTTTGGTCTGAGATGAACAGCTTTGTGTAATGTATTGAGAGCTTCGGTGATACGATCGGTATTGTATGTAATTTCTGCCAATGAGATATAATATTTGGGTCTATCATGTGCATAATCAATTGCTTTACGAACTAGCAGCTCTGCTTGGTCAAATTCTCATTGCTCGATGTAGATATCGCCTAATTGCCATAATGCTTCATGATCTGTAGGATCAATATCAATAACTTTTTTGAGGAGAGAGATAGATTTTTTATGGTTATTATTGTGGAAGTAATATTGTGCAAGTTTTTTGAGAATCGTCGTATTGGATGGTTCGAGGACTGTTCCTTCGATGAGTTTTTTTTCATACAGGAGGAATTGTCCTTTGTTTTTTAGTAATTCTGCAGCTGCGAGAAGTTCCGCTACAAGGGGGGAATGTGTTGTTGGTTGTGGAGATGATGATGCACTTTGTGTAGTTTCAAATGATTCTCCCAATCATGATGCAAGCGTCTGCATAGTAGCTTCATCATGCTGGCTGATCGCTGTGTTTTGCTCGAATGATGATGGAGTCTGTTTAGCATCAGAAAAGTCAATTGCTTTGACGACATCAATAACCCATTCTTTGGTAAATGATGAGAAGGCTATCAATCTTGTCAGAGTATTGTGATATTGGAAGTATCGATAGGATACTCAGCCTCTTACTGCAAGAAAAAAATATCGCGTCCATCAGAGGATGGTAATCATAGACGTAATTATTCGTAACCAAAAGATTCGTGTCATGAGATCAAAAAAAAGAAACAAAAAAGATTGAAGGTATGTGAATATCGCAGATATTAGTGAAATGCGTGTTTTTTTGTCTGTTGCTGTGCATAGGCTTCTTGTAGGAGATCAAGATCGAGAACAACTGGTCATCAGTCAGTTTTGACATGAACTTTTCTGGTTTGGATATTGATATTGGTAACAATTCCACAGGTATTACAGAGATTGTTTATTGTTGATCATTTGGCTGGTGTTTTTTTATTTTCGGCCATATAGTCATCAATCTCGAAGATCAGACTGCATTTGAATTTACCACATCTGCCTTTAAGTTTTTCGATATCGCTGATGACGAGGTGTTGTTCATAGATTTCTTGAATATCAATCAAGGGGAATGGACGATGTCTTTTGCAGCATAGTCATTGTCCTTTGACGCAGCCATGGAGTTCGTCTGTAGCGGGAGATATTTTCATCATTTCTCTTGCAGATATTTGATAGATGAAAAATCATGCATCAAGCTTGGATCTAAACGTTTTAACAAAGTCAGAAAAGTTATATCTTTTTTCTGCATAAAAATAGAAAAAATATTTGTTTTCCAAAGGATTGAATTTTGCTGTTACGGGTGTGACGTCGGGAAGATAGGCTTTGAAGTCTTTTTTGAATAGCGGATAGATAGTGCGTGCACGACGCTGGTCGTTGTCAAAGTGTGTACGATCTTCACCACGGATATGGCTGACAAATAAACCACTTCTTTCGTACGCAAAGTGGGGAACTGTACCGGTCGACATTCCAATACTCTCTTTGCCATTATCTTGTTTATACACAAAATATTCACCAAGTGCTGGCAATGGTTCTCACTCAGGTAGTGCAACACCAATATACTTGTGATTAAACCAGTCAAGTGTATACACACGTAGTGGTTCCATCAGCATAGGACGAATAAAGAAAGATATACACAAGTATAATAGGTGAAAAAGATAAAAAAATCAAGAGAATTGCTCAAAAAAGTTTTTTCTCCACAGAACATGCTTCATTTTTTGTTGCAAATGAAAAAAAAAATTCTATAAAAAACAGAATCAGGAAAATAAAATTTATTTTTTGTGTCCGATATATACTTCTTTCGCACTTTTTATGTTCTCGGGTTTTTTAGTTCCTTGCTGTTCTCATGTCTCTTCATACGCTTGATGATGCTTTGACGCGTATTTCCCTTTCATCTCGTGAGGAGGTCTACGAATTCCGTCATCAAACGGTGCATTGAATAGTCTTGTATTGTTATGTGGATTGTAGTCAGACCCCTTATTATCACTATATTAAGCAATTGTGTGAAGATAGAATTGCTGATTGTGTTTCACAGATAGAGTCTGCAGCAAGTACTGATATCCCTCGTATTTTTGAAGATGTTCTCCTTACCTTCAATACTGAGCTTACTACTTTTTATGAGAAGTTCGTAGATCATGAGACCAATCCTCAATCATTGAGAGGTATATTGTGGTGTGTGGTCGAATGACGCTTTTTGTGTAGCATTTTGGGAGAAGGATCTATTTTTGTGATTAGAAACAAAAAAATCCACTATACGGTCGCGAATCATCTTGCACCCAATCAGAGAAGTATCTTTGCTGATATGCTTGATGGAGAGCTTGATATTGATGATATTATTGTGTCGTTTGGGATTGATTATGCAAAAATATATACCAAGGCAGATATCAAGGCTCTTGGACTATCATTGCAAGAGTATCATGGCGATCTGGCAAATTATTTTCACCAGTCTATCAAAGCAAGTATTGATCCTGATTTGGTATGATGGATTATTGCATTGGATTATGGGAAAACATTTGGTCATTCACGTTTTAGTCCACGCAAACATTCATTGCAGTCCAATGTATTTGTTATGCTTGGGGCTATCCAAAAAAATATTTTTTTGTATAGATATGCTGTGGCTGCTGTCATTGTTTTGGGTATTGTATGATGGTTGGCTTTTTCCATTTTTCGTGATATGCAACAGTTGCAAGCCAATATGCCAACAATCGAAGTTGCATGAGAAACAAGAGTCGTGACGATTGAAACAATCAAACAGGATATCGATTATTTTCAAAGACTTGATCCTACATCTCCAACAAAATCTCAATATTATAACCAAATTATTCAGCATCTTGCATTTTTGGATTCATTGGGGAGATGGCCAAATGATGTCAAACAACTCAAAGCGTTGGTCCAAAATAAATATTTTGAATGATTTAACGTTGTATATATCAATGATTTGATGAACAATGTAGATACGCCTCAATTGCTTACGTTTACAGCAAGTGAGCGCCAGACTTTGTGAGAACCAGTTCGTGTGTTTTTTGCATCTAAACTTATTATTGCCTGATCACAGGGTGCGATTATGGGTGCTATCAATAATGACTTGAGAGGAAGTTTCTTGTCGTATTCTCTCTGATCTGACGTAGTGAAGTGATGTTCTCTTGATATCATGAGGATTGGTATGTACTGTTTTACGTCTTCAAATAGTTTGATTCGTATTACGGAGTGAGGTGTAGAAAATGTTGTTTTTGTGGAATGAGAGGATAAACAGGGGCAATTTGATACGCCCATCTCTGATATTGCAGTCTTTGCGAGGAATAATATGTATCTTTTGCATCGTGATCCTGCACTCAACGAAGGGATGTCTTACATTACGAGATATAGGAATCAGGTAGGCAGTACTACGCAATTTTCTTCGCCATTGAGGTATATCAATGTTGGTGATTTTGGGACAGGTACTCGTTTCGATTTTGTGAGTATGTATGTTGATGGAAGTTTTTTGATGTGGAATCGTACGGACAGACAGATGTATCAGCTGTGGAGAGAAACGTCCCCAACCAATCTCAATACACGTAGAGTCACGATTCAATGATGAGATTTTCTTGATCGTGCGAGCGAAAATGTTCGTATTTTGACCCAAGAAGGAAGTCCTTTTGTGTATTTTTTTGATCGTGATCGTCAAACATTTACTGTGTTCAAATCGACGCCTCTCAGAACACAAGAAAGGTTTACCTTTGCGTATAATTTACAATATGTTTTTCAGTTTGCGTTTGATCTAGGAGAACATGCTATCAAGGATGTTGCTATTCCTGAAACCAAATCGCAAGGAGAAAGTCTCTTTATCTTGACGGATGCTGGTGTTCATCAGATTGCATTGGGAGAATTTTTGAGGCAGTTTGATAAATAACCTATATGCAAAAAAAAACTTATAGATAAAAAAGTCACCACTGACGTGCTTAATGGTCAGTGGTTTTTTTATTGTGTGGCTTTTTCGTAGGCTGTAGAGACATGATCTCGGTTGATACAGGATCGGAACGCCTGAATATAGTCAGATCTACGGTTCTGGAATTTGAGATAGTAGGCATGTTCTCGTACATCAATACCAAGAATAGCAGCATATCAGCTCATGAGAGGATTTTCTTGGTTGGGTGTGGTCATGATACGGAGTTTTCCTTGATCAACAATAACCCACGCCCATCAACTCCCAAAGAGTGTTGTTGCTTGTGCGACAAAAGCGTCTTTGCATCCTCAGATAGATCAAAATGATTGTTCGATGACAGAGAGGAGAGGTCATGATGGCTGTGTTGATCATCAGGGTGTGAGGATATCCCAAAAAAATGTGTGATTCCGATGTCATCAGGCATGATTTTTGATAACAGTATGATAGGGTTGGGGGATGTTTGCAACATTGCGACAGAGATGATCGAGTGTCCATGATTCGTAGATTGATCATGCTAGTCATGCATTGAGTTTGTCAACATAGGCTTGGTGATGTTTACTATGATGGATGAACATTGTTTGTTCATCAAGAAATGGTTCACAGGCATTGTAGGGATAGGGTAGTGGAGCAAGCGTAAATGTCATGATGAAAAGATGATGAAATAAAGAATATCAAGCATATGGTAATTTGACTAGACAGAATAAGAACCGGTGCAAGGCGAAGAGACAATTAGCTTTTTGTTGCTATCCTTTGATCAACTAGCTGAGCAGAAATCATGACCATGGGCATACCAATTCATGGATTGGTAGTATGTCAGACATAGTAGAGATTGTCAATTTTTTTGGAAATTGTATTGGGTCTAAAAAGTGCTGTTTGCATGAGGGTATGGGCAAGTCAAAGTGCAGTCCCGTTTCGTGCATTATATCTGCTTTGAAAATCTCTTGCAGTAAAGACTTCTTCGACTACAAGATGAGGACGGAGGTCGATACCTGTATAACGAAGAATGGTTTCATAGATATGATTTTTGTAGTGGAGGACGTCTTCGTCACTGGGATAAATACCATTGGGTGCGGGAACCAAGACAAACATATTATCCTTGCCTTCTGGTGCAACGGTATCATCGGTTGCTGAGCTGCGACACAGATACAGCGATGGATTTGGTGGGAGTGCTTTTGTACGTCCAAAAATACGCTCAAAATTTTCTTTCCAATCATCACAAAACAACAATGTATGATGGGTGAGCTCTTCAAAACGCTTGTCCAATCCTATATAGATGATGAATCCTGATGGTGCAAAGGTCTTTTTGTTCCAGTAATGTGTGTCATAGCTTTGCCACTGAGGATCGAGGAGGGTGGTCTCTGCCCATGCCATATCAGCATTACATACAATTATGTCAGTCTCGATGTTTTTTCCTCCTACAACAAGTGCAGTTGCTTTTTTGTTTTCGACGACGATTTTTTCGACAGGAGAATGGGTATGATAGGTGACACCATACTTGCTCCCTATCGTTGTGAGCGCTTCAATGAGAGCATAAATTCATCCTTTGGGGTAAAAAACTCACTGACGGAAATCAACGTGTGACATGATATTGTAGAGTGCAGGGGCATCAAAGGGTGATGTACCTAGGAAAACGAGTGGATATTGCAGAATTTTTTGAACCTTGGGACTGGAGAAGTGTTTGCGGACATAGGAATCCATGTTCAAAAAGATGTTGATTTTTGATCATTCGATTATAGTTTCTCGTGTGAGGAAATCGAAAATTGAGTCATAGTTTCTCCTCACAAATTTCATCCCAATCTCATATTGCTTGCTTGAGGTAGCGATATAGTCACGAAAACGTTGTCCAGATCAGGGTTCAAGCATTTCGATGGTAGGGAGGTCTTTTTCGACGTCTCATCGAATATCGACGTGTGTTTGGTCCTCAAAATAGATACGATAGCTGGGTTCCAGTTTGATGAGTTCCAGATGGTCTGCGATATTTTCCCCAATTGATGCAAAAAATTGCTCAAAGACCTCGGGCATAAGATATCGACTAGGTCCCATATCAAAGCGAAATCAATTTTTGGTTAGGATACTTGCCCTTCATCCTACATGGTCGTTTTTTTCGTACACATGGGTTTGATAGCCACGACGAGCCATCAAAATTGCACTACATAGTCAGCCAATTCATGATCAGATAATGCTTGCTGTGCACATAGAAGGTGAAGAGAAAGAATAAAAATCTTGTCTGACGATACTGTTTTTTCGTGATATTGCAAGTGTTTGTGATGACTACAAGGTGCTTGTATTGTTTTTTATCTTGACTTTTTTGTAAAAAAATCTATGGTTTGCTGTGAGTTGCTGAGTTGAATCATACTTCTTCGTTGTAAGGAGTGCAACTAAATATAAATAATCTTTTATTTTTTGTTATTGATATGGTTAATGTAGTGAGGATGGTATCGAAATTATTATGATGATGAGTTGGGACATCAACGGCACTGCTATTGTTTTTTTTATTTTATAGCTGATGTGCTGATGCTGCTAGACCAGCGACAAACAATCGTCATATATTGTCATATAGAGCTAATATCTCGATGTATGAGGGACGACAAACGATGTTTCGTGATGATTCTACCTACGTGACGTTGTATACATTGTTACTTCCACAATCGCTTGATACTTTTCAGCTTATCAATATATTGACCTTTCCTTATGAGGGAGAGGAACAAGAGTATTGGCTGTTAAGTGCTTCTCATACAGAGACTATTAATCGTTTGCAATATTTTTTGCAGGAGCTTTTTAAGAACCCATTGTCCCTCCTGCACTATCCTGATCCCTGCAGTCCTTTTCTTAATACTGGTATAGATGCATGTTTGTGTAAGAATACACAAGGTCATTTATTTATTATTCTTAATTTTGAAGAATGACCAAATGTTATTGATATGATGCTTTTGAATTTCCCAAATCCTCGCGTTGTTTCATGTACTGTTGTTAGTGACAAATAATCTGTATCACGGATGCTTTGTATTGAAAGAAATTAGAGAGACATGATAGGTCTCTTTTTTTTTGACAGACAAAAAAAAATCTGTATACTTAGTATACGTTTTATTTTTTTACTATAGTGATATGGAAAAAATATATGATTCATGTACTGAGTCTTTTCAGCAAAATATGTCATTGTGAGAGGCAATACAGGATTTCAAAATGGATTTAGCTGCTTTAGAACAGTCTATTCTTCATAATCAAGGGAAAGAGGAATCCAATGAGTCGTGAGAGAATAATTGGTACAAAAAGATTGAGGAAAGTATTGCAAGCGAAAGATCAACATTCGCATGACGAGTGACTGTAGGCAGAAATGCTACAGAACGTTCTGCTATTTTTGCTGAAAAGAAAAAAGAGTTTTTGTCTATGATGCAGACGTTCATAGACAAGGGGGATTTCCCTTATTCTCTTTCCAAGAAGGATCGGATAACCATCAAGAACAATGATTTTTTTCGTAATAGCAATTTATCGACGAACTAGACCTTTCAGTTCTTATATAGATTACGGTATATTGAGAAAACGGTTGAGCAAAGACGTGAGATTGGTCACAGGAAGATGGAACATATTAAGCAGTCGTGTGAGAATTTGCGGCTCAAGCTTGCTAATCCTCAAGGAGAGGAGCGTGATTTAGAGAATGCGAGACAAGATATTGGACAGTTATGGCAAAGAATGCAAACCATCGTACAAGATACTGGGAAGCAACGATGATATGCTACGGTATCAGTAGATTTTCCTCAGTTTGATCACAAGAAAGCATCATACACAGACTTGATGGATGTTCTTGGGATGCTTCAATCTTTTCCTCAGAAATTTTTGGATCAAGTATTACCAAAAAGTAGAGATGAATACGGAAGGATGTATGAGGAGATGAAAGTTCCTATGTTTCATAATGTTGGAGATCCTTTGGTATGATGATACCACAAGGTTTCTTCGTATGACAATCTTTTTGTGCAGGTTGACTGATGGGAGAGAGAAAAAAATACATATACTATTACAACAGAAAAAAGAAATCTGACATGAAATGGTATTTCAAGTGACCCACAAACAAGAAAATACTTTTATCCATCGCATTTACCTCAATATGTTGTTACCGGACTATTCCCCATTCAGAGAACAATTCCTAGTGATTTTATGAAGAAACAGTATAAAGAGTATATCGGAGCCCTACAATCTCGTAAAAGCGAGCAGTTTCCAGATGCATTGATTGGTGCAAAGATAGATGTTTGTGCTCCAAATAAGTTCCAAGATGATATATGGATATCGTTTATGATAAATACAAAAGATGTATGGCCACACATTCCTGTTGTAATGGGGAAAAGATTGACGACTGATGAGGTTCCACTAGAAAAAAAAGTCGATGATGTTCCTCTTTCGTTGTTGATTTCTGATCACAATGGCTGATATGTTCTCAATCCTCAGATTAAACCTGATGATGTTGCAAAGTATCTTGCTGGTAAAATTCCTTTAGAGTCATTTTCATTGCCTGCTGGCGTTTTTGCTGAGTTTCTGCCACAGTACGAACAGATGCGTGCGAGATACAAATACAAGATGAATCAGTATCAGCCATGAACATTGACAAAGATGTTTCGTGAATATCTACGTTTTTATGTCCCTTCTCAGGAGCCTCTTGTACAAAATACTGTTTCAGACAGTAAGCCATGAAAGATTACTCTTTCCCAGCAGCTCTCAGTTGATTCACAAGAATCATCAAGAGAATCCCTAGCATCTCCTGGTGGGACAGTCGAGCAGGTATCATCAGAAACAACGGAATCAATACGTGTTAGGACAATGCAAGAACTTACTCCTCAAGAAATACAACAGTATTATGGTGCCAATGAGCATATGAAAAACCAAATTACTCTCAAGACTATGTCTATAAACTGACAAAAGTTTTTGGTTTACGTGCCCCCAGAATGAAAAAAATGCTCTCCTGTTGCTGATTCTTCACTTCTTCTGAATTTTTTGGACAATCTATTGAAACAGTATAGCCCAGCTGAAGTTCAGGCATTGATATGATATCCGCAGCATGTCGTGCAAAAAATTGTATGACAAAGCAGAGAAGATCCAGACAATCTCAAAAAATATAAGTTTCATCTTCTGCCATTACCATCTGATAGTACCACGCTTGTTATCGACGGAGAAAGTATTCTATGAGTGAGAAAGGGTTATAGTACGAAGCTTGCTATAGCATATTAGGGAATTGACGATTGACGATGTGTCAGTTTTTTCTCCATAAAAAAGCCCAGAACCAGGATTGAACTGGCGACCTCACCCTTACCATGGGTGTGCTCTACCTACTGAGCTATCTGGGCAGTCTCTATCGTAATGATGGACAACTACGTAAGCTCTGTTATGCGGATGGCTAAAAAGGTAATTCATCATTGGATGATGCTTTGGGTGTAGATGACACTCATGTTCAGCCATTTCCTTTGTCGACAATTTTCCACGCTCTGAGGGAATTGTAGTATTTTCCATTATATTCATTACAGCGAGAATTGAGCGATACCTCTACAATTGATCCAACACTATATGGTTTGATAAGATCGATTTTTTCTCCCAAGAGATCAAAAGAGAGGGAATTGGGATATTGAGTGTCGACTTCTTCGATAACAACAGTAATTTTTGCTGTTTGGTTTGGTCAAACTTTTTCTTCTGGTGAGATAAAGGTAATTTTACCATTAAATTGCATGATTGCTACAAAAAATAAAAGTACAAAAAGAACATATAACCACATACGAAAAGAACGCCCCTTATAGCTGGCTCATCAAATCGCCAAGCTTGCTTGCTTGCTCTACTTTTGCTTGTTGTGCTTCTTTTTCTCTTCCGAGTGTCTCGAGCATTGCTTTTCGTCTTTTTACTCTATATTCTCTTTGTCCCATGATAGCATTGATATCTTCTTGTGTTCACTCTTTGGTCAAAACTTGAAGATGCATTTGTTCTTCGATGTAGATTTCATAGAGTCTCATAATTTGAAATGACCACAATGTGATGACTTTTTTGACGACGACTTGATCGCCATTTTTTACCGAAATCGTCAAATCGTAGACAATTTTGCTAGCATCGTCGGGATATGTTTCTCCTTCTTTGAGCTCTGGTTTTTCCAAAAAACATTCTGATGAAAATGATGATGCAACTAGTTGGATAAGAAGTCATCGATCAAATTGATCCGTCAATTCTTCTGGCACTCTATAAGGAATAGGCTTGAAATTGATAACATATTCTTTGAACCATTGTTGATCCTTGACGTCTCATGCGAGCGTTCCAAAAAACTTTTCATATTTTTCGACAAGTTCTTTTTTGTCGTCTTTGGTTTTTAAACTTTCGACGAAGGAAATAAAATCGAACAACATAGATATGAAACAGGTAAAAAGTAAAAATAAAAAAATGAACTTACAGAAAAGAGCAATGATGACTGATAATTGTAGGTTGTATATAGAGAGATGTTGTAGTCATGATGGCAATAGTTTTTTCTGTTTTATGTTTTTTGTTAGGAAGGAGAATAGAATACAAGTGCTACTTTTTTGATCTATAATGTTTTTTGAAAAAAAAGCAATACGAAAAAAGACGAAAAGACACTAAACTGTCAGTTGTTTATTTTTTTTCGATAATTTCACCATATCATGCTTGTTGGGCACGCCATGCACGCCATCTTGTGAGCAAGACTGTGCGATGTGTTCGGCATAGTTGTACCACTCATACAAGTGTTGTTGTGACGATATAGAGGGCAAGACCTCCTCTTCGTGTCAAGGTAAAAAATCCTATTATCAAAGGCATAATGATTGCCATTTTGTTCATCATTCATGTCATGTCCGGCATTTTCATACCATTGGGGAGTATCATTGATTGTTGTGTTTGTGGCTTGATGAGATTCATGATTTTGGTATTGGCATAGACTGTCAGTGCTGCAAGAATTGCAAGATAGACGTTTCCTGTAGCCAAAAGGTCCATCCCAAGAAAGGTCGTTTGGATCATTGCAGGATCAAAATAGGGTTGTGTCAATCGATGCAAAAAACTGTAGACCAATTGATCAAAAGGGAGATCAAAATACAACCATGGCTTCGCTGATCAGGAGACTCATGCAAGTGTAGAAATCGCACCATAGATTCAGACAAACACAGGAATTTGGTACAACATCGTTTTGCAGCCTGCAAATATACCTCCTTTCCCTCCCATAACCTTCATCATTTCTTGGAGTTGTCTGTGGGGATCATTTTTGTATTGTTCTTGGATTTCAAGCATTTTTTTTTGATACTCTCATGATTGCATCGATTGCATCGCTTGCATAGGATCACCTGCTATTGCTCCCAGAAGTAGTCTTAAGACGATCGTCAAAATAATAATCGCCCGGCCCAAATGTCATCCTACAATGACCACAATCACCATCAATAAGGCAAAAATAGGACGAAAAAAAAGATGAAATCAAAAAAACTTGAAAATGCCCATTGTTCACATGCTCTATAATGCAAAAATAAAAATGATCCTATACTTTCACAAGTGTGTAAGGAATTTGTGTCATATTGCAAGAGAAAACAATATGATAGACGTCTTGTGATGATTTTCCTTGCATTTTGTGTCAAAATTGCTATACTAAATATGATTTTTTTATTTCTTGTTGTTTTTTGTATGGATTACTCGCAACTCAAAAGTGCATGTGATAAACATTATGCCTACTTTCTCTCAGAACTTGATCGTATGCAGGTGGGGAGGGCATCAAAATCTCTTGTTGATTATATTGTCATCAGAACATCCTATGGAGATACACCTTTGAGTCAAGTTGCAAATATTTCGCTTGTCGATGCAATGACTCTCAAAATCGAACCATGGGATAAATCGTTGATGAAACATATTGTGGATGCAATTTATGCTGCTGATCAGGGACTAAGCCCTCGTGCGTGAGACTCAACTGTTTTGGTGTCCATACCTCCCATGACAGGAGAGAAAAGAAAGGTACTCGCAAAAAATGTTGCGACGATGGCAGAGGAGATCAAAGCAAGACTAAGGACAAGTAGGCAAGATGCAATGAATACTGTCAAAAAACTTTTTGCAGAGAAAGCTATTTCAGAAGATCAGAAAAAAAGTGATGAAAAAAATATAGAAGATCTTATCAAAGAGTATGTCCTCAAAATAGATGCTGCTGCAAAAAAAAAGGAGACAGAAATTTTGACTGTGTAAAGACATGCGTGTATGGTTTGTCTCTTTCTTGGTATTGTCTTCGTGTATTAGGTAGTTGTTTCCTTCTGAGGGGAAGATTTTTTTGTATTTCGTCTTGCAAATTATCCAAAAAAAAATATATTATAATATCATTGTATGCGGAATTAGCTCAATTGGCTAGAGCGCGTCCTTGCCAAGGACGAGGTTGCGGGTTCGAGTCCCGTATTCCGCTATTTTTGGTATATGTCTATATCAATCATAGGGCTGTAGCTCAGTGGTAGAGCGGGAGTCTCCAAAGCTCCGCGTCGCGAGTTCGATCCTTGCCAGCCCTGTTTTTTTGAACAGAAAATCGACTCGCTACTGTTGATTTGACTTTAGATTTAAATATAAAGATAAAAAAGTAGAAGATAAAAAGGCTTTAGTACATTTGTGCTTGTGCATTGGTGATTTTATATCATAATTGGTGAATAGGGGTAAAAAGCTTTGCCATAACAGAGCGAAATCAGAGGATGGATTCATGATAGGCAAGGAGTCAGATATGGACAGGAAAGGTATAACGTACTTGATTGATTGTTTTGATGACTGATTGCATCAAGAGAGCTGCTTGATCTGCATCTCTTCTTGCTTGTCAGGATTCAAATGCTATTTGTTCTATTTGTCTTCTTGCTGCGTCAGATTTATCCGTGCGAGAGAGGGTAAGGTCATGACGAAGAAGTTTGCCATACCAGACCGCAAAGAGTCTATATCGAATCAATTCATTATACATTGTGTTGATAAAGAGTCACATATCGCCATCTGTTTGGGCAAATGCTTGAGATGGAGAATACATACATCATCGTATATCTCGGTTTTTTTTTTGGTCAAGCTGTCCTGCATCAGTGAGTAATGTTGTCATGAGACAGTCTGTCTCTTTTTTTTTGCTCCCACGTGTTTGGAGAGTTTGTCCGTCAATCATAACAGTTTTTTTCATCAAATCACGTGTGTTTTTTAGATAGGTAGTAAGATAGCGATGTGTACGCGGAAAGTGAGGGAATTTCTCATTTTTTAGGACACTATTGGATCGTTTGAAATAGAGTTCATTTGCACGTTCTTCTTCTTTTTTTGCTCAATCATTAAGAGAAATAACGTGTCCATATGCGTGTGCAAGCCCAATATTACTCAAATCATTTTGGATGAGTGTAAAAATTTTATTTGTCAAAAGTGCAAAATTACACGTATTAAGGCTACCTCATGTTCGTGAACATCCAGGAACACATCAGTGTGGTCTAGGCCTTGATCACTCTTTTTTACAAATGATATCAAGTTTTGTGAGATCTAGTGTTTTAGTATAATGATTGAGGAGATCACGAGAAAAAAACGAGAGATCAACTCATACATGAGAGCAGAGGGCGAGCAAAAAAAGAGACTGACGAGCATCATAGTGCACAGGAGTCATTCCTGTATGTTCGTCGATTGCTAGGTAGCGATGAGCAAGGACAGTATGACAAAATGACGAAACAACACCTTTCCTCGATGTTGCACGTGATCCTATCAATTCAAGCTGAATTGCATTGATAAAACTATCATAGGTTTGGTGGATGGTACTCTCAGGAGGAACAGCATAGACAGGGAGATGCCGCCAGAGGAAGAGAAATAATATGCTAAGTCATCGATGGCGTATCATAAATGATGAGAAGATAAAATCATGACATGGACTTTGTGCTTTTGTTTTTTCAAAGTATAGTGATCGTTGTGTGTGATGTCAAAAAAAACGCACCAGGATTGATGCGTATGTGGATACATTGATGAGATATGATCAATCATAATTATCTTTTATTACTTTTGTGTGTCTCCAGTACCAGGAGTTTGTTTGAAGGTATAATTGTGTTTGGTGGCAAATGCGTGTTGTGCTTCAGAAAAAGCTTTGTTGATTGTTTCTCGTTGGGCAGCGATATTGGCATTATAGGTTTCTGCCTGCGTTTTTTGTTCATCAGTTGCAGGTGTATCTTGAGCTTTGAGGTCTTTCCATAGGTTGACAAGTCATCTATCTTTGTCAGTATCATTAAGTATTGCAATAAGTCACACAGTATAGGTATTGGCAGCATCAATCAGTGCTGTGTCTCCTTTGTAGCCGCCCATTGCGTTCATTATTGCTTGTCTTTCTTTGATGGCAGTAATCGCTTGTTCGAGTCTTTCTTCGATTTTTTCGACATACTGGAGAGATGTTTCTTCGGCATAGGTAGAATAATCCTCATAGATGGCATCCATAGCAACGAGATGATCTACAATCGTATCATTGTACGTGACAACATCAGGACCAGAGTCAATGAGTGATGCAGGAGAGCATCATCCAAGAATCATAAGTGACGCAATGAGGATGACCGGAAATGAGTGTTTCATGAGAAAGGAAGAAAAATAAAACTGACAGGAAGTGCCTGTATAAGAAGAAGTGTAGTGTTTTTTTTTGTGAATGCAATGACTTGTGTTGGTTGTTTTTTGATAAAGAGGATATTAGCTCCATCTGATATACATACAATCGCCAAAACTTGCTCGTCTATATTTATGAGTGAGTGCATAGTCATAGCTTTGGCGCCGTTGCTCATAACCCATAACTCACGCAACAAGCATCACCAGTGATGTTCAGGGAAGATGAAAATTGGTAATGATACCAGTGATGAGTGTTGGGTGTCGTCATGGATAAATAAAGAGATTGGTTGATCGATGGATGCCTTTCGTATCATGATGAAAAATCTGTATCGTGGGTGCTGGATGTGTTGGAAGTTTTTGTGTCTTTTTGTCCCACCAGGCGATGGTAGCTGTATCAGCAAAGGAAAGGAGATGAGAACGACAGAGCGGATAGAGATAGATTAGGGATTCGATGACTCTCGTGCTTGTTGTTCCTATGGTAACCAGAGGCTTATTATGTTGATAATGCTGGGCAAGGCGTCAAAACAACGATCGTGGGATGCTGCAATATTCAGGATGGAGAGTGTGTTGTCTGATGTCAGGATGGGTAATGGGTGCAAAGGTGCCTATGCCTACATGGAGGGTAATTTCTTCTCGTCATATTCATCATTCATGCAGACGTTGCCTCAAGAGAGGGGTAAAATGGAGTCATGCTGTGGGTGTTGCGACTGATCATGCTTGATCACCAAAACTCGTCAGATAATGTTTTTTTTCTCTTACCTGCTTCGCGTCAATATATGGAGGCAGAGGAATGTCTCACCAACGATCCAAAAAATCGATAATATGAGCTCCTTCACAGTGTACCCAAATCCCATCATCCTCAAAATGTTTGCTGATGAGGAGAGTCCCATCAGGGAAAAGAATACGATATCACGGTTTAGCGATGTTTTTGTTACTTGCCCAGACAATCAATGTATGCTGGTCAATAAGTCCTTTGGTGCGAATAAGACGGACAACGAGAAGCTCTGATCACTGATTAGGTGTTTTGTCTCCTTGAGGAGTCTGGATGATGCAGTGATCAAGTGGAATACGTCCACGGATTGTTTGTGAATTATTTGCAATCAGTATTGTCTGTGGTGACAATATCGTAGGCAAATAACTTACGTGTGTATCAGTGAACGAGAGATGGGGAAGGAGGTCACAGATCAACATTTTTGCTTCGTGAGCAGGCTCACATGGATGGTGAGCGATACGAGTATGGTCAAAGGGGAAGTGATAATCATGGAGGTGAAATGACATAAGTGAGAAGAAATATAAAAGACATGAAAGCGTGAGATGTGGTGGGGTTTAGTGTATGTTTGTGTCAGCAAGCATGTTGATAATGGTGGAACATATGGTATGAGCAAGGTGCTGATCGATGAAAAGTGGAGATGTTGCAATACCAATCCCCAGGAGGGGATAGGAAGAGATGATCTTTTTGAGTGCAGTCAGTCATTGATGTTGTTCATCTCTTCGTCATGCTGCATCCCAAAAATCACAGTCAACGTCCAAAATGTAGTGCGTGGTATGATCTGGATGATGGTCTGCTATTTCGTGTAATTTATAAAGCGACCTAATTTGGATACAATCATCGATGATCTGTGCATCAAGGGCAGGGTTGATAAAGGTTGCAATACTACAGTTGTTGATGGTATATGTTCGCCAGTCCTGATGTGTTCCTTGAGAGGGAAGAGGTATCGTATTGGGTCAGAGATCAGCATGAGAATCAATATGGATGACAACAAGACGGCTAGAAGTGAGAGCGTATTTATGATACATTTGTGACCGATGACATCGTCGAGGCAAAACATGATGATGATTGTCTACAAGGATGACTGGCCACGAAAGAGACGAAACAAAAAGATGATTGATCCATCCATATCCCTGATTCCAGGGATACTCGTCGCTGATGATACAGGGATGCTGGGCTGGGAGAAGGAGAGATGCTATTTGTGTGTGATGGCTATCGATCCATCCTGCCTGATAAAGTATTTTTTTGGTATGAGGATGGCGAGTGTAGTGTGCTTCATTAGGACAAAAAAGTCACCCAAAATTTGCAAATTGCATAGGATTGGATATAATTAAAAGAGTATTGTACGATTGAGGAGTAGTGAATCTTGGTGGATGGATGTGTGAATAGTATTTTATCTTTGTACTGATAGTAATGGAAATTACAAACAAAAAAGCATGATTGTTGCTATCAACTGATGTATTGGGATGATATGGGCTTGACATCATTTTTGATCTTGCAAAATCTGCGTGATTTGATGGGATTGATCTATGTATGCGAAAAAATTTTGATGCACGAAATGCAAAGTATGTAAAAAAATTGACTGGCAAATATGATATTCCTGTTCGCTGTATTCAAGTTTCTGAACACGTTACCAAAACCGAAATGAATCAAGCACTCGATTTGTGTGAAGTCACAGGAGCAAAAGTACTGACTATCAATGCTCCATCGTATTTTTCTTTTTGATCCTACAATTTTTTGGTCGACAATCTCGCAAGTTATCAATCGCATAATGCTGACATTTCGTTTGCTATTATCAATCCTGACGATACCTCATTTTTTGGACTTCCTTTGCCCAAGTATCGCTTTCGCAACATTGTCGAAATTATCAAAAAATACAAGACCAATGTCGGACTTAATCTCTCCCAAATCAATCCCGATTATCTTGAAGGCGAATTGCTCAAAAAAATGGAAAAATTTCTTCCCAATATTCCCGTTGTGTATCTTGCTGACAAAGGTAAACTAGGTGCTCCCTATCTTTTGCCTGGTGAATGAATTCTCAAGCTTCCCAAAATCCTCAAAAAAATAAAAGAGCAGATGTATGATGGTTGGATTAGTATCAAAATAGTTATTGATAAACATGCATTGACCGATTTGGACAAAACGCTCTTGATTCTCAAAAAATGTGTTGCGTACTATCAGGAGCATTATGAAAAAGTAGAGGTTATTCCTCTGGTAAAATAGCATGATGATTGTGTGAAAATTGATATATTCATGTTACAAAAATAGCAAAACTATTGCCCCGCATTATTGTGCTACGTTGACGATATTAGTTCCATAGGATGCTCGTTTCATGCCGGTGTGATTTATACGGTTGATATAGAATTGAGTATTTTTTTGAGAGAAATACATTTTTTTAGTAGTTTTGTGTTTTGTCATCGTTGATGATTGGAGAATCTAAACGAGCCAATATTTAACAACAAAAGTTCTTGTTCGTATGAAAGAGTGAAAATATTCTGATGATGGATACTATAGCGATAGTGTATGATCATAGAAGAGATTTTTTTACACATGCTCCATTGAGAAGAAAAAAACTCTGAACTGAGGAGGTTGGATGTTCAATACTGCAGTGCAGATTTTTTGTTGATGTATGGGGGAGTTAGGTGATGAGATTTATGTATCAATTGTTTGTATATTTTTGTAGAGATCTTGTTTATTCTTTTCATTTGCTTTTGTGAGTTTTGTAGTAGATTTTGTTGGTTTCCCCATTGGTATTTTTCAGTTTTATTGTAGAAATTGAGCAGTTTTTATATCAACATTATCATAATCTCAAATAATAATTTTTGTTTCTCATGTTTGTGTATCAACAAGGAAAAAAAAGGACGAGTTGTCAATTTTTGACAAGTTATGTGTATGGAAAAGTATCATAGAGGGTACTTTATATTTTTATTACCACATTTATGCACACATCAACTATACCCATTATATTCTCTGTAAAGAGTGCTACAGACTATACAAAGAATGAAAAACATAGGATAGATATGGTTCAGTTGTAAGGTATGAAAAGACGCACGCGTAAGAGCTTGTGCACATTGATGTGAAGAAATTGAAAAACATTATATGACACAATTCTAAACAGACCAGGTATTTTATATGAGTGATTGATGATTGTACAAGGATAAAATGATACGGAGGTTCTTCCTGACAAAAAAAATACAAACTCTCGGATTATTTCTCACAAGCGCATACGCATGATTTCTTTCACAGGGTAGAAAAATACGAGCAATACTGTACGACAGTGGGAAAGCGTTTACAACATATCGAGAACAAGAGAACACGAATCATGTTTGTACAAAACCATAGTGAGAACTATAAATCAAACAAATATTTACAAAAATGCGTAGACCTCACACAAATGGGAAGAGAAGAAGCTGTCGGCGTACAACCAATAAGGAGTTTTTTTAGTTTGATGCAGTGTAAATCGCGAAAAGCATGACAACTGACAATCACAACAACGATCACACTATACAGTTGATACACACAACCTGACTACGTTCTACCTACATATCAGATGATTATTGACATTTTTTGTAGCAGCTAGACGTGTTTCATTGATTCAGACACATCGTTGCAAAAACAACCATCAGACACGAAGAGATCGATATGTTTTTCTGTGGCTGTTTGGGAGTAGTGTTTTGATGAGAGAGGAGTAATCATAATCTCTGCAGGATATGACTTATTATTTATTCTCACGATTTTTTCTCATATACTGTTCGTTCGATCGTTGTATCGTCACGACGTTTTACATAGACTCTCAGTGTTTTCCCAGGAACAAAAAGCTTTCTTCGCTCGTCTTTGGGGAAGTGGTCGATGATCTCGGATTTATGTAAAAGTCCGACGCTATCTTCTACTTGGATCATACAGCCATAATTTTTTGTATGGACGATGGTGCCGATATACGGAGTTTTGTATGCGAGCGGGATGCGTCATGGTCATGAGGTTGGAATTGGTTTATCAACGGGATCAGGTGTTCCGGTAAGACCAAAATCCATATGTCATTCTTTGTGTTGAGTGGTTTTCTTTGTTGGTGTGTTTTTTGAGCGAGTATGAGGTTGATTGCGAAGAGTTTTTGTCGTCTCTGATGCAGGGGATTGTTCTGATAGAGGTGTTGTTACTTCTTTTTTACGTGCTTTGCTCTGAGTGGTGGTCTGTGAAATGAGATGATCAGATGATTGTGTGGAAGTGTTGCGTGAGATTTTTATTGTTTCAGGTTGTTTTTGTGTTGTTTTAGAGTTTTTGGGCTTTTCTTCTGTTTTTTTGACTGCGAGGGTTGATGGTGACGAGATTGTGACATGTGATTTTTTTTCAGACGTTCATCATATTGCTTGTGGTGTGGTTTGTTTTTGTGTGTCTGACGACGTAGTGGTGTTGTCTCTGCGAGGTGCTGCATACTGTTCACGTGTTTGTGCAATGATTGCTTGTTTCATCTCTTCGTTATCTGGATGTGTGACCAAGGCTGTTTGCATCACAAAAGGGGCAAGAGGATTGCCCTGTATTGTTAATTTTGCATAAGCACGAAATTTTGGAAGGGACAGAAAATCGTTTGCGAGTAATTCATGCCCAAATTGATCAGCAAGGATACGAGCATCATCAATGCCAACGGTAAATGCGATCATCGATCCAATATTTCCAAAAATTGCTTGTTTGATCCCATCAGGGAGTTGGGATGTGTATTGATGTGCCATGATGAGAGCAAGTTTATATTTTCTTGCTTCAGAGAGGATAGTCACAAAGGAATCATTCACAAAATTTTGGAACTCGTCAATATAAAGGGCAAAAAACCTTCTCTGACTGGCATGTATGTTTGCTCTTGCCATTGCGTCAATTTGTATTTTGGTTGTTATCAGACTTCCTAGTAGGTTGGCATTATCTTCCCCTATTTTGCCTTTTGAGAGATTGATCAAAATGATTTTGCCATTATTCATTGCATCAGCCATCACAAAATTGCCTTGTTCCGTACCAAGGATAGCTCTGATAATTGGGGAAGAGAGACATTGTCAGATCTTGTTGGTGATAGGTCAGATGGATTCTTGAATTTGTTTTTCACTCCATTTCCCAAATTCATTGATCCAAAAATCTAAGAGAACTTCATCACGAACATAGTCTGATACAATCATCGTACGAAATGCTTTGTCAGTCAAGATTTTTTGGACAGAAAGCATCGTGGCACGCGGATATTCTATTACTGATAAAAGCACATTTCTTAAAATATACTCAAGTCTCGGTCATCGGGAGTTGGAAAACAGTTTGGCAAAAGTGGTCAGGATTCCTGATGCTACGAGATTTTTTTGCTCCTGTGTTTGATATGAAAAGAGAGAAAAGGGAATAGGGTTGGCGGTATCTCCCACATCATACCAAATTACATCCTGGAGACGATGAGAGGGAATTTTGCCTACAATGCCTTCGACAAGCTCGCCATGAGGATCGAGGACACATAGTCACGCACCATCAGCAATATCATTGAGAATCAGATTTGAAAGCAATGTTGATTTTCCTACTCATGTTTTTCCCACAATATAGAGATGACGACATTTGTCTTCTTGACTCAACCCAAAAGGACGGGAGGGGTTTTTTATCATCTGTATAGCCAATAATTCCTCCTTGATGTGTTAAAGATAGTGGTGCAGGTGGTTTTTTGTAGCCAATAGTAGCCATATTTGGTAAGGTGAGACCTTGTGGAAGGTGGATGAGGGGGGTGAGTTGATCAAGAAAAACGGGGACTCGCTGGCGGCGTGTTCCTACTTCGATAGATCACGATTGGATAATAGTGCCAAGCGAGGTTGTAAGGAGTGTTTGGATATTTGATTTATTGATTTGCGATCATTGATAGGAAAATCCAATGCTTACAAGACGACGGGGAAGAGAGAAACGAGGATCTTCTTCGGTGACCATATTGACAGTACGATTGGGTGCACGAAAAAGGAGAGTATCAAGAAACGATCATGTGTCTACTTTCGTCTCAATTCGGACGATGAGTGTATCCGTTTCAGGGACACGATCAAAGCATAAGAGGAGTTGATTGAGTGGATTGAGTCCTGTTCCTGTGCTATACTGGTCCATGGTGCGTCGCATGGTGCCCGATGACCAATGAAAAAAAGATTTGGGTGTTTGGGGTTTCTGTTTTGTTTCAATAACTTGCGCATAGGGATACAAACTATCAAATCAGAGCAAAAAATTTGATACTGACGCAGAGGGGAGTGCGATATTACAGGTGAAGGACTGTTTATTTCCTACAAAATATCGATGAGCAGTCTCAGCATAGCCATTGATTTGAGTCAGGAGTGCGTGTGCCTGAGCTCGTCCATGATCATTAGTAGGAAGAGGAAGGAGGCTAAGATGATGCATGCAGTTCACTGATGAGAAGTAAAGCATATAACAGAATAATATGAGTATAGCGATTTTCCTACAAAATGCAAATCCAAGCGTGATCGATACGTTTGTCGTGTTTTTTCCAAAAAACACTAGTAATTACGAAAAAAATCGCTATAAAACTATAAAAATATCCATAGTATACTACACTTAAATAGTATCTGGCATTTTATTTTTCGTTGTTGTGTATATGCTAATTCATGAATTTGAGTTTCGCTATCAAGCCTATCGTTGACTAGCATTTCATGCTGGACTAGACCGGAGTCAGGATCTTCTTTTTTCTTTGGTTCATATCAATGAAGACATTCCTGCGCCTGCTGCGATCAATACGATTCAGCCAGACGAATTAAAGCGTCTATCTCAGGAAACCTATCATCATCACAAACATATATTTCTTGCAGACCATGGATATATGCCTGTTTTGGAAGCAGGATTGCCGTTGGCAGAGTATATTCATCGTCTTGAATACGAAATGTATGTCATCAAACATATGGGTTTTATTCCGTATATGTTGGTTGTTGCAGATTATGTGCGTGCAGCAAGAGAGATGAAGATTGTCGTCTGACCAGGAAGATGATCGTGAGCGTGATCAGTGTTGGCTTGGTGTTTGATGATTACTGATGTGGATCCACTACAGTATGGATTACTTTTTGAGCGTTTTTTGAATCCAGCTCGTATTTCGATGCCTGATTTTGATATCGATTTTGAAGACTCTCTGAGAGAAAAAGTGATCCAGTACGTGACCCAAAAATATGGAAGTGATAATGTATGTGCGATTGGAACCTATATGCAACTTGCACGTAAAGCTGCCTTTAAGGATGTCGCAAGAGCGATGGGAATGAGTTTTGAAAGGGCGAATTATCTTACGACATTACTGCCTGAAAAAATAGGGATTGATGAAGCAGTTATGAGCACCGATGATGAGTATGCAGATTTTCGTTCAGCTTACAATCATGATCAACTGTTTGCGCAAACACTTATGTATTCTCAGCGTCTTGAAGGGAATCTTCGTCAGCTTGGTGTGCATGCCTGTGGCTATATTATTGCTCCTGATGCGATTGTCAATTATACAGCATTGTTTGATGGATGACCCAAAGGGATGGTAGCACATGCGGATGGTCATGTTCTTGAGGATTTGGGTTTGCTAAAAATGGACTTTTTGGGTTTAAGGAACCTTTCTGTCATCAAAAATTGTTGTAAAATTATCAAAGCGAGGAAAGAGCTTTATGGTGTCTCATTTTTTGAAAACACGCACCCTTCGCTTGCCTCATTTTGGTCAGTGTTGGATCATTTTTTCGAGACGATGTTGTTCCATCCACCGATGGATGATGCGTATGTGTTTGAGACTGTTTTTAAGGCGTGAGATACCAGTGGGATTTTCCAATTTGAGTGAGAGGGGATAAGAAAATTTTTGGTCCAACTCAAGCCAACGGATATCAATGATTTATTTGCGATGAATGCACTTTATCGCCCCTGACCTCTTGAATTTATCCCGATGTATATTCGTAGAAAACATGGGGAAGAGGAGATTTCCTATATGCTATCTGAGTTGCGTGATGAGCTTGTTGCTCTGTATTGACCAGATTGTGTCGAAGAAGAAAAAAAGAAACTGACTGAGGATTTGGGTCCTATTATGGATGTGACGTATGGGATCGCTGTGTATCAAGAGCAATTGATGCTGTTGGTTCAGAGAATGGCAGGATTTTCGTTGGCGGATGCAGACTTATTGAGAAGATGAGTGGGGAAAAAAAATAAAGAAGTAATTGAAAAACTCAAAGGAGAATTTGTTCACAAGGCTGTCAATTTTAGACAATATAAACCAGAAACAGCACGTGTGATTTATGAAAAAATGATTGAGCCAGCGGCGAGTTACTCATTTAATAAGTCTCATTCTGTGTGTTATGCGTTGATTGCCTATCAGACTGCGTATCTCAAAGCATATTTTCCACTTGAGTTTTATGCAGCATTATTACGTAGTGTTGAAGAAGATACCGAAAAATTGGGTCAGTTTATCAATGAGGTTATTGATCATGGTATTGAGGTGAGATGCCCTTGCGTCAATGCATCATTTTGTCATATTGCGGCAGTTGATCATCATGTCCAGTTAGGATTTTTGTGTATCAAAGGCATTGGATTGACTATCGCTGAGTGATGTGAACAAGAAAAAAGGATGAATGGTCGTTTTGCATCAATTTCAGATTTTTTGCGTAGATGCAAGCCATGGATCAACAAAAAATCACTTGAAGGACTGGTCTATGCAGGTGCTTTGGACTGTTTTCATGATCGTCAAACATTGATCGACAATATTCAGTCGATGCTTGATTTTGCAGCTTATGATCATGATGATGGTGGGTGACTTTTTGGGGATGTGGTCGAACAGACGTGCAACATCCGTATCTCTTCTCATCCCTTATCACAACGTGAGCTTGGAATGATGGAATATACAATGTTCAAAGCGTTTGTTTCCTATCATCCTTTCAATTATTGTTATCCTCTCCTCAAAAAATATAATTTTTTGCAACAAGTACTTGCTGAATCATTTTCGGGTGCCTTTGTGATTCATGCGATTGTGCTTGGAATCCAAAGAGCAAAAAAAAAGTGATTTTTTGTCATGATCGAAGATAGTACGACCAGATATGAACTATTTTTCAAAAATAAAATGGATTTTGAGGTAGGGACAATGCGAAAGATGAGTGGTTACAAAAGTGGAAGATATTTATCACTTGAGACTATCACTGTGATTGATTACTCTCTTTGGCGAGAGACGAATAAAGACAAACGGTCTCGCGATTATCCTGTTTGGATAGTGAAGAAGATGAGATAGATGTGCTATGTGTATTGCATAACACAAGGCATTTAGAGTGTGAGTAGTCCATAGGGTGTTTGCAATGATGATTATGTGGCACAAAGAAAATCATTTACCATCATATTCATTAGTCTGTATTTCTTGATGATTGACATAAAAAAAGTTATGTTCTTCCATAAAAAATTGGAGTTGGGTTACCGCGTGAAATCAGAATATAATCAGATGAATAGATTTTTCTGAGAGAAAAATCATGGGCATGTCTCTAAAGACAATTTGTTTTTTCTGTACATTCAAACATTAATGTTGTTCCTATGGCGTTGAGATAGGGATTTTCACTGCTTTCTACCTTTATGATTTATGGTGATCGGGTGATGCCAACCTCTTGAAGAATATGAGTAATGTAGTTAACCATTGTAGGTTTTTTTGCATGATTGAGAAATCTATCAAATATTTGCATCATTGCTTTTTTTGATCATGGAGCCATATTTGATAATCAAAGCACAAAAAGTCTTCTTTTCTCATGAGAAAATACAACTGGTCAGTGAAGTTATATTAATTAATAGTTCAGTATGTGATCATAGAAACAAAAAAATCATAATCGTTTTTGGTTTTGCTGTCTTTGGAGAAATAAAAAAAGACATAGGGTGTAATATCTGCGTGACACAAGAGTGAGTGGATTCATATCAGTTTTCCTATATGTGTTGTTTGTATAATAAGCATGGGCATCGCAGAGTCAACACCAATATATGTTATGAGACATCCTTCATGCTTGAGTGTGGAACATATATTTTTGTCTAGCATTACGTTTTCACATCAGAGACTGACAATCGTATATAGCTATTTTTGATAATACTTCTCAGGTATCCACGATAGTCAAGGGATTCTGGCTTGCCTTGATTGTTTTTATATTGATTTTCAAGTGTTGTGGGTTGTGTTCGTAGTGATCCAAATTTTGGAGCAGCATCTTTAAGATAGTGAAACGTTTATTCAATTTTTCTTCTAGTCAGATTTGCTACAGGCTAATTGTCTAGTTGCTGATTAGATATTATGGTATGGAGCGAATGGTGTATGGTAAGGTAGTACAAAAGTAAAAGTGCTGTCGTTGATTATGAACCCAACAATTTCTCAATCCCTATGTTTTTCCCTTGTTGATCAAAATATCATTGCTTGAAAGCAAATGGAACAAGACAATCGTCTTCAGTCGCCTCAGTGTTTATTTACTAATTTATACCAATGACTGTGCTCGCATCAACACATCATGTGTTATCACGTATTGTCAAAAAGATTTTTTATTATCAATGTTCCAAATGACATTGCTTGCATGCAGACATAGCTGTGCATACTGTCATCAAAGTCTGCAAATATATCAGCAAAAAGGTCAATTTTGATATCATACGGTGATGGATTATTAACCCCTTTGATATGGTCAGTCCAGTTTTTTTTGTTTGATCGAGAGTGAAGGTAGTATTGCCAAACCTAAGAATGGTGTTGAGTGGAACATAGACTGCTTGTGATTCATAACTCATTTTGATTTGTTTGTTTTTTGGTAATCCATCCAATGTTTCTAGGGTGTGTCGTTGTCATAAATCTTGATGATAAGAGCACGGATATCACATATTCCTCTCCATAGCAGTTGTTCAATTTTATCAGGAAAATAGAGATTGGTAAAGGCTGAATAATGGAGCTTCTGATCAGAAACGGTATCGACAATGAGACCGACAGTATCTCCAAAGCTTTTATAAATCATTTTCAGCGTTACTGTATGATTATTTTCTGTAGTATCATGAATTAAAGCAGCGATGGTAGCATCACAATCCTGCGTTTTGAAAAAACCTTTTTTTGCAACAGTAACACAGTGTGCGCGAGGTAGGGCATGCCATCACGTTTTCTTTTTTGGTATGCATGTGCGTTTTGTGAAGCTCACAGGCAGCATTGATGCGTGATTGTTTCGTCACAAACCATGGGGCGTCATGGATTGTATCCAAAAAATCAGCAATAAGTAGATTCCCTCATGAGACATAGGGATGGCTGATGCTAACAAACTTATCTGATGAGTTTGGTATGCAATTATATTGCTGAAGTCTGTCTTGCATTATGCACAAAAAGCACTATTCTTATGTATAGTTTTATTTTTATTGCTCGAGATGAACTATCCTATTACGAGTGCTACGATGATGCAAGAATTGGGTAGAAAGATTGCTGCTCAGTATCGCTATGTGAGTCTTGCTTGAGGGGTGGGTGTGTGAAAAACGACATGCGCATCTTGATTGGTTCAATGACGATGATATCAATGAGAGGTAACGAGTCCGACGTATGCACTGATGCAGGTGTATGGGGATAAGATTGTGCACTGTGATATGGATAGACTTTGATCTGCAGACGAAATGATTGCTAGAGGGATATATGATGCGATCAATGAGTGCGCTTTTTGTATTGTTGAACATCCTAAGTGGGTGGATATGTATGCTGATGATTCCTGGTTACATCTGACATTAATGCGCAATGGTGATGTGAGATATATTGTCTGATTGCCCCCATGATTTGTCATACGCTAGCTGAGAGTAATGATGTTTGTCTGATTAAGAAAAAACGATACAATGTGTTATGCTGTCGGAAGTATGGTTGCCATGAGGCGAAAAATCTCTGCTCTGGAGATGGAAACGCCAATCCATGGCCATGGCGTACTGATGAGTTTACGACGAGAGAACTCTTCAACATACGAATCATACCAGTTTCCTGTAGGTGCATTGTTGATTCATCGCAGCAATCTTCAAAAAATAGCGAGAACTTCTTCGCCACGTACTTTGCCATGAGGGGAAAACTTTCCTTCATGACCACGAACGATACCATGACGCGCTAGCATAATAATTGCTTCTTGAGCTTCATCATCGAGACCAAAACAGTCTTCAAATCTTGGATTTGGATCGACAATACTTCCAAGAGGAAGCTTGAGGATCGATGCAAATCTTGCAACGAGTAAGACAAGATGATATCTTTCTAGTGGTTTGTCAGGAAAGATCTTTCCTTGATGTCCGCGAATAAAGCCACGACGATGGAGGGTGAGAATTGCATGAGAAAGAAGAGGATCTCAGGGAAGGTCAGAAAAAATTCATTTTGACTCTGATGGAGATTGTGGTAATGATGGTATGGTCTTGATCATTTCAAGAGGATCGAGTGTGTGCGCTTGGATCATACTTGCTCTTCCTTGTGGATCAAAATATGGTTGGAAGGGAGAGGTGAGTTTGTCGCACTGGAGATGGAGATGGAACTGAGTTGACATACCCGTATTGCCACAGGTGCCAATTTGTGTCCCAGCTGTGACTGTTTGTCATTGTTTGACGGTGATAGTGTCCAAATGACAGTAGGATCGATAGCAACGATCTGTTTTGATAACGATACAGTTTCCTTCATTTTTGGTGACGCCGTCTCGTGTTTTGGTACGGACGACTATTCATCACTCAAGACAGGTAATGGGTGTCCCACGTGGCATCATAAAATCGACACCATGATGTGTTCCTTGGCCGACACGCCAAAAAAAATAGGGGCTATTTCGTGAAGTCGGCATAGCGCGTTTGTGTTTTTGATCTTGACTGGAGAGATGCGCCATCGAACGGACATCTACATCAGCAAATTGTTGGAGATAGTGTGGTGTGAGGAGACGTGCAAAATCATCAATTGGTGTCCAATCTGTTGTATATCATGCAAAGGGTTGTTTCATAGCAGTTTCATACTGAGATCCTGTTCGGAGTGGGATACGCATGGGAGTAAAAGAAATAAAAAAAATGTATGACGTGTAAAAGGTTAGATATAAACTACGTGAAGAGAGAAATATTGGTAGTATGTTGTATGTTGATAGGGTCATTTCCTCGCAGACAATGTTGAGAACATAGAGTCTATTTTGTGATATGGGAGTTATGGTTTTTTTGCCAGAGATGATGTGGGAGATTTGTGAGTATGTTATACAAATGTTGACTCACTGGCGTTAAGTCAAAAGGGAATGTTGCATCTTCGATTGCGTTTTTTCATACGCCAAACAGATCAGATAAGGCATAGATACAGAGTTTTTGTGCTCGTCAGAATGTGTATGTTCATTGGATAGAGTAGCTATGACACAATAGAGAGGGAAAAATAATAGTCATAAAGGTGTGTTGATACAGCGTGTTGAGAGTGGTAAGAATGTATTGATAGTGTCTCCGGGGATGTTCCATTCTTCTTGGAATTCTCTTGCAAGGTACTGGGTAAGACGTTCTGTTGTGTTTGATGGTCGTTCTCTTCGTCATCCTCATGGGGCATTCCTACGTGTTTGCTCGTTTTCATTTTCCTTTTTGAAGAAGGAGTGTTTGGGAATTGGGGTACGGGAGTATGTTACTGGGTATTGTTGATGAGCGCTCATTTGGGGATGGTATGAATATCTAGGTATGCTAGTTTTTCCGCTCGTTGTGTTATTGTTACATCGTTCATGACCCATGGCGATCGTTCAGAGAGGAGGAATGCCAATACCCTTTTTTGTTTTTTCGTTTAGGATGCTACCTGTTGTATTGTTGGAGATGAAATAGTCTATCAATAATATTGCAAAGAATTTCTTCCCTTGTGTTATGCTATATTCTCCAGTTTGATGCAGTATATGCAATGGATAACCCATGCGTTAATGAAACAATAAAATATCGATGATTGTTGTGTTACCCTTTCAATTTTTCGATAAAGATATGAAAATCGTGAGCAAGTGCGGAGTCTTTTTTGAGTCTTTTTGCGATATTATTGTGAGCATAGATGACTGTGCCATGGTGTTTCCCACCAAACCAATCAGCAATTTTTTCGAATGTTCGATGATAGTATTCTTTTGCACAATACATTAGTAATTGTCTGGCAGTCGTGATTTCTTTTGCTCTTTTGGGTCCTTTGAGATCTTCGAGCGTTAAATTATAATACATCACGACAAAATCAACGAGTTTTGCAAAAGAGAGTTGTGATCTTTGGGTCATGATTGACATATCGCGTTTGGCAATATCGTCTCTAGGACCTGTATATCCAAGGGTAGCAAGTGTCTCGACAATTGTTTGTTCTGTAATATCCTGTCAGGTCAATTTTTTTCTGGTGAGGAGTGTATTGAGAGCTCCTTCAAGTTCTCTGACATTGCTTGCAACATGGTGTGCGACAATGGTCAACAAGTCAAAATCAATGACTTCTCCTTTTCGCAAACATTTTTGGGTCAAGATTGCGAGTCTAGTTTCGTAGTCGGGTAATTGCACATCGACGACCAAACCTTTCCCAAAACGTGATGTCAGTCTGGATTCAATATTTTTCAGGTCTTTGGGTGCTTTATCTGATGTGAGAACAACTTGTTTGTCTTTTGCACTATAGTCATTGAAGATGTCGAGAAATACTTCTTGGGTTTTTTCTTTATTTGCCAAAAATTGGATATCGTCAATGAGGAGGACATCAGCCTGGCACAATTGTGCTTTGATAGCAGTCAGTTTATTTTTTCTAATCCCATGGACAATGAGATCAACTAGTGAGGTTGCCGGAAGACAAAGAATGCGTTTCTTTGGATCATGGCGAGCAATATCTCGACCAACTGCATGAAGGATATGTGTTTTTCCTAGTCATACGCCACCATACACGAAGAGCGGAGAATATAGTGTGCCTGGCGATTCTGCAACAGCTTTGGCTGCGTTGACGGCAAATTCATTATGTGCACCGCAAATAAGACGAGAAAAATCATATTCTGGTCTAAGTGACATAGAATCTATTGTTGTTGGAGATGAAGTGGAGACGGGAAGGACAGGTTGAGCAAGAAGTTCTGGGAGTGATTGTTTTTTTTTGGGGTGGGAAGAAGGTTTGGAGGTTCATGACAAAAATTTGGTGATATTGAGGGCGAGGGGATGGTTCTTTTTTTGGAGGGGGGGGAAGATTTCAAACGTCAGTGTTGCTTTGGGGTCTAGGATCTCTTTAATAATCGTGCTGAGATCAGTAGCAAAAAATTTTTTTATTTGGGTGAGGATAAATTCATTGCTGACTCAGATCGTACAGTGATGTTTGTCAATGTCACAATCAAGTAAACATGCATACGAAAAAAAAGAGATAATCTTTTTTGGGTCATGATTGTTTGCGAGGCGTGAGATGACATCTCCTCGCATTGTGACCAGGATGTCGATGCGGTCAGGTGCGATGTCGATGCTTGGCTGCACAATCATTCGATCCACAAAAAAAATAAAACAGTAGTACATTACTGACTATAGGACTTTTCAATCATAATGCAAGGATAGATGATTATAAGCTTGCAAACCAAATGCTAGCAGTTTGTGAATAATTGATGATAATATCTTTTTTATCTCTTGCATTTGTCTTGTGTTCTGCTATAGTAGATGCGATGAGTAATTTTTTATTTGTTTGTGTTTGTGTATGGATTTGTTCCCCAAAATTCTTCGCTGGTTGGCAACAAGACCTAAAACCGTTATGCAGACTCGTTATAAACTCATCGAGTGGTGATGCGATGAAGCCTATATGAACGAGATTATTGAGCAATTGATTAAAAAAAAATACCTTGATGATGAGGCGTATGTTCAGGCATGGATCTATTCTGACTGTATCAAAAAAGGGAAGAACCCCTCCCTCTTATATGGAAAACTCAAACCCAAAGGAATTGA
Organism: Candidatus Absconditabacterales bacterium; assembly: GCA_025057375.1. Classification (GTDB taxonomy): domain Bacteria; phylum Patescibacteriota; class Gracilibacteria; order Absconditabacterales; family Absconditicoccaceae; genus JANWWO01. Next base: position 49,756 of record JANWWO010000002.1, read on the forward strand.
TCCATCCTTGATCGAAACATTGGTTCTTCGTTATCAGGATGAAATCGGTGAGTGACGTCGTGGTCAGCTTGTTCGTTTGATTCGTATGCACCTTCGTAAGGGGACAAACAAACAATCAATGATTATATCTTGTCAGCGTCAGTGATTTTTTTTCTCCCAGATTTGCGAGGTTTGCGATGAGCTTTGAGTTTATCAAGACGTTTCTCCAAGGTCCTGAGGGATAGTCTGGTCTCCCTCGCGTGGATAAATTCGCTTGCACGAAGCCAAAACATCCCTCTCAATGCCATATTCTGAGAAATGATATCGATACTGTCGCCTGTATGCATCTGATCACGGAGTTCTTCTAGGAATTCGCGAAAGAGTTTTTGCCTACGATGCAAAATAATCATTTTGTCATCATTGAGTCAGGCAACAAATTCTGAGATATCATTTTGTAATCGATATCGAGGACCAAAGCGGTCAATATAATGAAGAAATAACTGCTTAGGACACGACATACCATAGCAAAAAAACTAAAAAAAAAGAAGTCAGGAAGTACAATAATTTAGAGGGTCCACTCTCTGGTTTGAGTTTTGTTGCTGATGTAGTCTTTGATATCCATATTGTGTGTAATCATGAGAATGGTATGCCCCATTGTGTTAAGTTGGATAAAAATATCAGCGATTTTTTTTGCATTGGTCGGGTCGAGATTTCCCGTGGGTTCGTCGGCGATAATAAAGTCAGGATTGTGGATGAGGGCTCTTGCGATTGCGACCTTTTGTTTTTCTCATCCACTGAGATACTGGACGATTCTGTTGTCATAGCCATGCAGTCAGACGATATCGAGAATTTGGTTGAGTCTGGATTTTTTGAATCCCAGGGGCGAGTTAATGATTGCAAGGGGGTACATGATGTTTTCGAGGACAGTTTTCCGTTCGATGAGTTTGTAGTCCTGGAAGACGACTCCTACTTTTCTCCTAAAAAGTTGGACTTCTGCATCAGTGTATTTTGCCATATCTTCTTGTTTGTGATAGAGCATTTTTTTGGGGATTGCGTATTGTCTAAGGATGAGTTTTGCAAGTGTTGATTTTCCTGATCATGAGGCACCTGTCACCAAACAAAAGTCATTTTTGTACAATCAAAAAGAAAATCTATGGAAGACCATGGTAGGTGCATTGGGATAACCCCAGGTGAGGTCTTGGGCAGAAATCAGGAGATTGTGTGCTTGATGAGAAGTCATATGATGCGAGATGAGAAAATAAAAAGATTTTTTCTGTTGTAGTTTGAGTATAGGGAAAGACAATACCAAAAGCAAACAAGAGGAAATAAATTTTTGTTTCTGGTTTGCCTTTTTGGGAAAAAATGATGGGATGGAGAAGGGCGAGAGGACAACAGAAACAACCATCACAAAGTGTACATAACTACAACGATCTATGGTTTTTTGAACTCTTTGGTCTACAAAGGGATATGTATCATGCCTATAGCAGTTAATTGCCTGTTGTGCTGTCATGTGCGATATGTTTACTGTCAGTACATCAACATTGGGGAATAGGTCGTGTGCCAATGCTATTAGGTCAATTATTGTTTTCCTGATTGAAGATCAGTACTACCACGTTCGTCGTCCGCTCGTGAGCGTAGATGAAGACGATTGAATTGCCATATGGTGATTGTTTGATCACCAATAAATCGGGTACCATTAATGGCAAGCACGAAAATGAATTGATTATACATGTTTATTTGTTGTGCGGTTTCGCAACACTACTTATTGCTTCGTAGGAAGCTTTTTTTAGACGAAAGTCAAGAGAAAATAATGCTTCTCTCCTCTATCTTTCTTACCTAAAATACTGACACAAAAAATCAGCACGTTCATGGGCGGGGATCTTGACAAAGTCCCACATACGAGCAAGTTTGGTCAGTCGATACTCTTGCATGGGTCATCAGGTGCGGCGGATCATATGTGCGTGGAGGGAAACATCGCCTTGGTTTGCTGTCATGACGGCACGAGCAGGCTGTCCGTCTCTTCCTGCTCTCCCTGTCTCTTGGTAGTATGCCTCAATTGATCTAGGCATGGTATAGTGATAGACTCGTCTGATATCATGTTTATCAATACCCATTCCGTAGGCAATCGTTGCAATCATCACCAAACATTCATTGCGACGAAAACGTTCATCATTACGTTGACGAGTCTGAGTATCCATCCCAGCATGGTACCCAAGACAGGATATCCCATGATGATGTGCAAGCGCAAGGAGAGAATTGACGCGCGCACGACTTCCACAATAGACAATCCCTGAGTCTGTGACTTGAGAAAGAAAGGTTAGGAGGTGTGCGTTTTTTTTTTCTCCTGTAATGATATCGAGGCTTAGATGTGGTCTGATGGCAGGCGCATGGTATTCCCAGACATTTGTCAGTCCAAGTTGTTTGATGATATCAGCACGCGTCATAGCATCTGCAGTAGCCGTCATCGCAATAAAGGGGACAGAAGGAAAAAATTTTTTGTAGACGGTGATTTGATGATATTCTGGACGGAAGTCATGTCATCGATGGGATGCACAGTGCGCCTCATCGATCACAAAGGAATGGATCGTGACGTTACGCAGGAGGGTAAATATCTCATTGGTTGCAAACTTTTCTGGAGAAATATACAAAAATGATACTGACTCTTGTCTGATATGGTGTTTGATGATAGTTTGAGTATGGATGTCTTGCTGGGAGGTGAGACAGGTCGCACGAATACCATACTGACGGAGCGATATGACATGATCATTGATGAGGGAAATAAGGGGAGAAATGACAACACATAATCCTCCTTGTATCAATGCAGGAAGTTGAAAACACAGTGACTTGCCTGCTCAGGTCGGCATTGTCACTAAACAATCACGTCATGACAAAATCGCCCTGATGACATCTTCTTGACCAGGACGAAAAGAGTTAAAATTAAAATAATGATGGAGTGCATCAATCATATGGTCAGTATACAATTTTTTTTTCTCTTTGCAATGTCAAAGTTTTTTGTTTTCTTCTTCACTCAAAATTTGCATTGGGTCTTGGTTTTTTTTATACTCACAGGGAGTATATTTTAGTTTGGTCTATGTGGATGCCTAGATTATGACTGATTCATCGAATAATATGTGGTTTGTGTGCACTGATTTTTCTCGCTGATCCTGTTTTTGCGATCAATGTCTCATCCCAATCAATGGAAACATTTGCCAATGAGTGGATGACGCTGTTGCAAAGTATCCTCAAGATTATCTATATCCTTATGCGACCTATGCTCGTCATTGCAGGGAATGCATTGGACAATACTTTTGTGTATGGTGAGTTTATTAATCTTGATGCTCCCTTGTTTCAATTACGATTGATTACGAGGACCTTTGTCAATTATGCCTTGGGTGCGTATGTGTTGTATGTGATTCTTAAATATTATTTTACTGATATGTCGGGGAGTGCGTGATCAATTGTTTCTGAAATTGGGAAAGTGGTGTGAGTTGGTGTTGCTGTCCAGTTTAGTTGGTTTTTGATGGGTGCATTGATTGATATTTCAACTATTTTGACGTATGGATTGTGATGATTGCCGATGACATTGATTCAGCAATCTGCGATGGGAGACAAACCCATCATTGGTATCCAGTCAGTTATTGATCTAGGAGGTGCAAATCGCACAACGGAGATGAAATCGTCCTTTATGTATTATTATTCACGAGGAGAAAAAAACTATCCAGCGTGTGAAGTTTACAAATGATTTGTGATTGGGGCAAGAATAAACGATGCAGCGACAAAGAAAAAAATCGTTTTTGATGACAATCGATGCTTATACAATATGCATAGTATGGTCAACATTGAAGAGATAAAAAAATCTGCATGAGCAAAAGTTGATGCACAAAATAATACCTGGATCACAAGGAATCAAAAGGCACAAGAGGCTGTTGAGTCATTTTTGGCCTGAAAATGAAATGAAAGTATTCAGTGAATTGTCTATACACGCTTTACCAACCAAGTGAATGGAAGAGCGTTGCCGTCATGATGGTACCATTTTGGGCAGGAGAGTGTTGGGTGAGTTGTTAAATCACGGGAAGCGTTTGTTGAGGATGTCTGTCCAAATCCGAATGTTAATAATTGATGATGTGGTTTGTTTCTCAAAGATCTTCTCGAAAAATCAAGAGGATTTGTATGACCATTGGTGACGATGTATGTTTCTTTGCTCAATTTTGCTGATTTGCATCAAGCAAGTGTTTGATGAGGAGCGTGAGGAACCAATTACGCTCTTTTTCTTCAGTTTTTTCTTAAGGCTGTCGTAGGGCTTCTGCTTTTTATTCCCTTGATTGGATTTTGTGTTGCTTTGGTGATTAGGGTATTGCTTTTATGGATTGTGATAGCATTTTCTCCTTTGTTTATTTTTATGAAATTTGGTGGGTGATGGTGAGAAGGAATGCAAGGAGGATGGAGTCAGATATGATGATCAGAGACGTGGTTCCCTATAAATAAACTTGATGTTTCATCTATTCTCGGATTGATTTTTAGTCCTGTGATTGTTGTTGCTGCATTGGGCATCTCTCTTCTCTTTCTTCAAACACTCCAAATAGCATTCAATGAAAGCAATAATGTCAGGATTTATCAGTCTATGAATATCGCACTCAATCCATGACAAGGTCCAGCAGAGGATTGTTTTTCTATTCGATGACTCACTGATATTTGTATCAATGTCGGTGAATTTAGTGGAGGATGAGATATTTTTCTCAATCTGTTTTCATGGTTGATTATGAATATTTTTGGGATTGCGATTGTGTATGCATTACTCAAAACTGCGGTGAGTTCTTCAGGTTTGATCGGTGGTGCAGCTAGTGCCGCGATGGAGAGTGCCAAGACTGTCGCAAGTACCTTTGATTTTGGGACCAATTGGAGTTTGGCAAAATTGCAAGGCGCAGCACAACCATTGATTGGTACATGATCATCATCTTTGTATCAGAAATATATTAAAGATCCGGCTGATAGGGCAGCGAGAGCAGGACGAGACATTGTCGAAGATTGGATGGATACTAATGAGGTAGAGACTGCAATCGAAAACCTCAATCGTGGTATGAATCCTAATAGTGCTATGATTAATGCGTTGAAAAAAGCCAACAAACATGGCAGAGCATATAATCCCGATACTGATCTGTCATTATTATTGACTCAACATTTTTCTGGACGTTGAGATAGGCTCAATGGTGACGCAGTCAAGCGTTTGGCTCAAGCGTCAAATGTTGATGAACTCATCAAAAAACTTGAGGATACATCGTCGTCTCAGGCAGATAAGAAAGCAGCTGCACAAAAGCTTCAGCAAATACGTGATATCATTGCATCGTCAGCGAGTGCCGGGTTCCAAAAAGCACAAGCACGTGGTGTTAGTGGAAGAGATTTGGATTTACTCCAATTAAAAAATAACCAAGATATTGAAACGATTATGAATCAGTTTATCTATGGAGGAAATCCTGCGAAAAAGGCAGATATTGATTATCTTCTTGCCAAATATGGTTGAACATCTACTCGGCCAATTGTTACGATAGGACAGAAAGCATATACCAAAGATGATCTCGCTAATATAGCTGACTATGCGTGATGGAATACTGTTCTCGATGCAAACGAGACCAAACAGATTACTAATCCTGTCAACAAAAAACTACTGATTGATGCATATATTGCGTTTCTCAAGGGAAAGTTTGCTCAGTTGCCATGAATATGAACTGCAAAACAAGATTTTGTTGATTTTGTGAATAAACATCAATTTGGGAAGATTGAGACGCAAGGAACAAATAAGTCTTCAACACTTGGTACTGTGCTCTGACTACAATCTTTGCAGCTTGCTGATTATACAGTGATGAAGACTGAGCTAGAAAAGAAATGACTAACGATTGATCAGAATTGACAAGTCCGTATTAGTCCTCCCTCGTAGCAGTCACCTCTTCAAGTAATCAGATCAGACCTCTGTCGGTATTTTATTTTTCCCCCTCGTATGAAACTTGTATGGATAATATTGCTGTGGATAATATATTTATTTCCTACATTCTCGTTTGCGGAGGATCAGGCGACGATTACACCCTCGATGACTACCAATGTCATTCACTTTTTCCATATAATAATTTCACTCTGCTCGTGGATATGGATTATTCTTGCCTCGCTTGCTGGGAAAATGCTGACCAATACCATCGTTTATGGTGAGTTTATCAATCTTGATGCTGCCTTGTTCCAATTGTGGAATATTACTAGAACATTTGCAAACTATGCTTTGGGTTTGGTCATTTTGTATAAGATTCTTCGTTATATCTTCTCTGATCCTACCCAGAGCAGTCCCATTGATATTACTAAAAGCATTGGATGAGTGGTTGTGGGAGGGATAGGAGTTCAGTTTAGTCGGTTTTTGATGGGTGTATTGATTGATATTGCAACGATTTTGACAGTTGCGATGGGGGCTTTACCAACACTGGTGATCACCAACGATGGCCCTATGCAGCAGTATCTTGCCCAACAAACCATCAAAATCCCCAAAAAAATGGTTATTAATCTTGATAGATCACTCGATCAACCTTTGTCAGATTTTATATTTCCCAAAGATGGACAAACGACAGCTGATGGTTCAGACATGCAAGAGCTTGGTATGACAGAGTTTATCGATAGATTGATCCCCAATGCCTGAAATGCCTGATGACCACTCTTGTATATCTGATTGTCTGTTATCCATGCTCAGAATTATCTTGCATGGACACCCAACATGACAAAAAATGATGTGACTGACGCAATTGTCACGATTATGATCAAAGCATGATTATTGATTTTGTATACGGTAGCCCTTTTTCTTTTGGTGGTGATCAATGTGATGAGGACTTTGTATATTTGGCTTTTGATAGCGATTTCGCCATTTATTGTCCTTTATGCTGGGATATCGATGATGGAGATATCTGTGTGAGAAAGTTTCAAAAAATTTCTCGATCGAGGAGAGGCGCTCAAAGCAATTTTTATGCCTGTTGTGTTTGTGGCCTATTTAGGATTGATGTTGGTGATGATTGTCACGATGCAGAGAATGATGGTGACTAACGAATGATATGCGTTCAATAATTGATCCGTTTTTGTAGAGGGAGATAGAGTCTGATTTGCAGGAAGTTCCTTTACCCTAGAGGGAGAGCTATGGCCCAATGCCTGAGAGGATGCAAAATCAACCATTACCGATCTCTTATTGATGATTTTTACTCTGCTTTTGATGTATGGACTTGTTTATTTGGCAACGAGTCGATGACCACAATTTATCGTTGATGTTGCAGCAAAAGCTCGTACAATAGCAATGACTGCACTAGGCAATATCCCGATCTGATGATGATTGACAGCGTGATCCGCATTGAAGTTGCCAGGACAGTTGTATGACCAACAAATGAGATTTACAAAAAATCTTGTTGATAAACAGATGACAGCGTGAGAGAAAGAGGTAAAAAAGTTTTTGAATGACAAATTTGGTATAGAATTGGGATGAACATTGGACAGAGTTGCTGTGTCTAATCTTGAGAGAACTATAAATTGATCGAGCAATACAAATAGTCTCAAACAAAACATGAATATTACTGATTTTTCTTTTTTATGAGGAACACCTATTGGGCAAACAAAACTTTTGGAGACGATTTATAAACAACAATATTTTTATGACTTGGTGAATACAGAGTTGAAACGGGGCAATAAATATAAAAATCTTTATGATACCAATAAAGATAAAACCTTGTCAGATTTTGTGAATGGTATCAATAACAAGAGTGATCAAAAAGCATTCCTGTCACGATTTGCAACGTCGTTATGATATACACAAAAAGCGGTAACGACTCTTGAGCAACTAGAAAAGATTACGAGCTTTTAGGATGATACTGTGCTTGCATTTTTCTTTTATGTTAGATATCCTTTTGACAATTGATAAAATACGACGTTTTAGTATGTCAAAAAACTACTAATGGGTGTGTTTCTCTTATTGTGTTGTATCAATATCCTTGCTGTGCTTACTATGGGATGGGATAAATGGCAGGCTCGTCGTGCGTGATTATCTACTGACCCAACCCACAAACCACGTCGTATTAGTGAACGTCGTCTGCTTCTTTTATCTCTGTGTGGTGGTTGGTTAGGGATTTTTTTGGGTATCACTCTTTTTCGTCACAAAACGATCAAAACGTCATTTCTCTGGCGTTTTTATGCAATAGGATGTGTGTGGTTTGGATTGATTGTATGGTTGATGGTAGCATGATAGTTGTGTGTCTTGATCGTTGAGGTTTTGAGAAACGTGACCAAGGTGAAAAAAGTAGTCTTGCATGTGTCCAAAAAATCATTATTCTTACTCTAGAGTTAGATGGTTTTTTCTCTAATGACGTTTTTTTATTTTTTCTTTATGATGTTGTCTTTCTTTTTCTTTGTGATGTTTTTGTTGGTTGGTTTTGGTGTCAATGCAAATCTTGTGTCTTGACCATTGTGTACTGAAGAATGACTGCGTGCGGCTATTAGTCAGGCAGAACCCAATACTACTATCACACTTGATTGTCCAGATCCAGTGAGTATATCATCTCCTCTTATCATCGACAAACCTTTGACGATTGAGGGGCAAGGAGCTGTCCTTGATGGATGAGGTAAGTCACGTCTTTTTGTCATTGTAAAACAGATTTGATGGCTTATCGATGGAAGACTCAATCCAACGCCACAGCAATGAGGTGCATGAATTCATGTGACATTTCGTCATATGACACGACAACATGCTCATGGAGCTCCTTTTCGTTTTGCGGACAAAACAGCGAAACCAGAAACGACGACAGACTGATCTGCATTGTATGTTGGTATATGGTGACATGCAACACTTGATAGAATTATTGCACGTGGTAATTCGACCCCAACTGATGGATGAGTGATTTATATTCATGGATGAGATAGTGGAACATTGACAATAAAAAATTCACGCTTTGAGGGCAATACAGCAGGTGGGTGAGGATCTGTTGTTGCTAGCCAACAAGTGAGTAATCTCACTGTTGATTCTTCAGAGTTCCATGGGAATATTTCTCAATGTAAAACAGTGGATTGCCTCAAAGGAGAACGTGGATGAGCACTTCGTATATGGGCATGATGAACACTGACAGTCAGACAATCGCTTTTTTCTTGAAATAAGGCAAATCTTGGAGGAGCAATCAATATTTTGCAAGCATGATTTGATATTCAGGATTCTCATTTTTTTTTCAATGAATCACTACCAGGGAGGATTGTGTTACATAATCAACCATGACTTGTTGATGATCCTACAATGAATGAAACTCGTTGATGATGAGCGATTTATGCTGATACATCAAATAGATGACCTTCCAAAATTGTTCGTTCACATTTTGAGTGAAATAGAGCACAAATGGATGGTTGAGCAATCTATATGTATCTCCGCGATGCACGCTTGATGATAGATTCTACCCGTTTTGTGGCAAATCATGTCCTCAAATCTAGGGGTGCTGCATTGGGGTTGTATGGGAAAGTAATACTGACTGACACAATTTTTGAGGGGAATACTGTGTGACGTCCTGATCAGCATACGAATGGTCGTGTTCTTTTTCCAGAAGGGAATGATGTAACGTTAGTGAGAACATCGTTGACACAAACAAATCAGGTAGTCCCACCAACAACGACTCCGCAAGATCAGATGACTTCCCAAGAGACGACGTTGCTTCCACAGATATATCAGTCGTTACAACCGTCATCACAAGCACAAAATGTCCAAGAGAGACAACAGATCGCGACACTTGTTGCTCTTTTAAGACAAAGAAAAAACCGTATGCAACCAGCACAATGGAAACGTTTTCATCAATCATTTGTTGCAAGAGTTCACACGTCACGTCGTTTGACAGCAAGACAAAAAGAGATCTGGCAAGAGGCGCTTCGTCAGGTTAAATAAAAAAAGAGGGTATGCCCCTCTTTTTTTTACCCTTCAATCTCGAGCATAATCGGGCAGTGGTCAGATCAAGTGATATGGTCAAAATGGTCAATGGCTCTCACATGAGGCATGAGGAGGGTAGATGCACAGGCATAGTCGATTCTTCGTCCGATATTTCTTTCTCTGGCTCAGGCACGAGGAGATCGCCAGGTATAGGCATCACGTCTCTCAGGATAGTGAGCTCTAAAGGTATCAACATATCAGGACTCGAAAAATTGTGTCAGTTTTGATCTTTCGACTGGCAAAAATCCGATGCTTGTTTGATTTTCTTTGGGGCGAGCGATATCGATTTCTTGGTGACAGATATTGAGATCTCCGATGATAAGATGAGGTGTATGGTGGAGTTGTTTGGTATAGTCCATGAGATGATCATAAAAAGCGAGTTTGTAGCTTAGCATTTCCGTCCCATCTGCCCTTGATCAGCCATTGGGAAAATATCCATTGATAATCACCAATCCATCTAGATCAATTTGTGTCAGTCTTCCATCCTCATGAAACATTGTGTGGTCAAAAGTGTTTTTGGTCTGAGATGGCTGTTTTTTGGTCATAATGACGGTGCCGGCATAACCAGGTCTGGTCCCTGCATGCCAGGTGATATGATAGCCAAGATCGAGGAGTTCTAGTGGCGCTTGATCGAGGAAGGCTTTGGGTTCTTGGAGACAGATGACATCGGGGTCAAGTGCGAGTATGGTTTGTGCAAAGCCTTTTTTTACAATACTTCTGATACCGTTGACGTTTCGTGAGAGGATTTTCATGAGAAAAAAAAGAAAATAAAAACGCTAGTGTGCAGGAAGTGCAAAGACTTGGACTCGGATGGTATCATGTCTCGCAACTCATCGGTGGGTCATGGATGGATTGAGCATATTTGCTCTATGTCAGGGACTGTTTCGGAGTAAGTCAAAGGCTTCTTCGGGATCACGTGTATTGGCAAGATTTTCTGCTACTCTTTGGAAACGATATCCTGCATCACGCACTCTGTCGGTCACTTTTTTTCCATCTGGTCAGGTATGAGAAAAAATTTGTGCTGTGACCAAGGTTTCGGCATAGGATTGAGCAACGCTTGTCAAAAGAGGATTGAGAACAAGGGTAGGTGCTCAGGCTGCACGTCTACGTTCATTGACCAATCACATCATCGTAAGGATATGAGGAGGAAGTGGTGATTCGGGAGGAGGGCTGATCGGTGGCGTTTGTCATGTTCAGGGAGGAGAAGTAGTCAGAGCAAGGTGATGGTGGGTAGCGACAAGCATCAAAGCAAGGAGGCGACGTCTTGCAGGAGAGATACTGGGTCTGGATTGCATCTGTTTGATGGCTTGTCTGAGGGTAAGAAGATAAGACTGACGCTGGTCAGGTGGTTGACTGGCTACGAGGTTTCCTATGGTTGTGATGAGAAAGGCTTGGTTTGGATCGGTCGGTGATGAGTGGAGGGTGGATGCAACTGTGATGCTCACAAGAAGGATGCACCACAGAAACAATCGTCGTTTGGGCATAACATGGTGTGAGGAGCTAAAACATTATCATTTCCCTTCAAGGGGAAGAACCTGACATGCGGAGTATGGATGCACACAAATCCAATCACTTCCTTACATAACTGGCTCAAGGACAATCTCTGATCACAGTCCAATTCACAGATGTGCTGCAGCAGATCATCCCTGGATCATAATCTCACATCGACGATGCTGCCCATACCCTGATGAGCCAATTACGAGTCCTATCTCACCATTGGGCAGATCTTTGAGTCTTGTGGTTGCTGTCAGAATTGTCTGTCAGAGGCGATATTGTTTCCCTGCTTGTCGTCAGCAGTCTTGTGGCGCGATGGTCGTCTTACAATTCCCAAAAATATCCACAAACCAAACCCTCGATCATGCGTCAGGAACATAATCCAACGACGTCTCGGTAGCAGGGACATCACGACCATCTCGTACCCATTTCGCTACACGAGGTAAAAACTCAAAACTTCTAAATTGTGTTGCAATAATATGATCAGCAAGGGTTTTGTCACACAGTCCATTTTCACAACATCGATTCATGACTGTTGGGATATCCCAGATAGTAATATGGTCGCTGATGCCACATTTTTTTATCAAACTTAAGACATATCCATCGATACTTGTACATACGAGCGTTTTTCCAACCCAAAAATATCCAAATGGCGTGCCGTTTGGTCGTTTTTTTGCTGGTCAGGAGCGTGGTGCTTTGTTGACGAGGATGACAGAGGGTTCACCACAGCTTGCATCAAGACAGTCAACAAGATGTCCTCCTGCCTCCAAATCACTGAGTGTTTCAAAGGATGGATCAATACCAATTACAGTTGCAGGTGCTAAAAAAAGGGTATTTGCTCTGATGACTTGACGTGCGGTTGCGTTTGCATCACAGCAGTCGGTGATAATAGTGATATGCATAGGAAAAGGAGAAATAAAAGATACAAACTAAAAATATGATGCAGAAGATTATCATCAATGTGACGTTTGGGGAAAGTTTCATGTTATGGAACAAGACGTCGTTGTCATGGAGGAATGTCTCATAGGTTTCGTTTTCCCACACGCCAACGATGGAGTCAGATACATTCGTTGTGTATTGCCAGACACATACGTTTGACTTGGTGGTATTTGCCTTCGGTCAAGGTGAGATTGATGCTGCTGTCACTGAGTCTTTGGACTTGTGCAGGTTTGGTTAGACCATCATCAAGCATGACTCATGCTTCAAGCTGTCTACAATCCTCGTCAGTGATGGTTTTTTTGAGGGTGACAGTATACGTTTTGGGGCAGAGGAATTTGGGGGAGATGATGCGGTGGATGAACTGTCCGTCCGTGCTCGCAATGAGGAGTCCAGTTGTATCAACATCCAGACGTCAGGCACAGCGAAGGTCTTTATGGAGGGGACAATCTTCAATCAAATCACGCCAGCTACGTCGTTGTCCTTCGTGACGATCACTGCAGACATAGCCACTAGGTTTGTGGAGAAGAATTGTTACTGACAGGCGGACGATGTGCTGAGTGATACCCATGTATGGTCGGTCGATAATATCATTGTGTGAGACAAGAAGAGATGGATCGGTGGTTGAATCTGTATTGATTGTCATGGGATGTTTTTTGAGTATTTTGGTTGCTTGTGTTCTCGACACCCAGCCCATGCGTCCCATGTATTGATCGAGTCTCATACAGAACAATGAGAAATAAAACAACGTATTGCTGTGGTTGTATATATAGGAATTGTCTATGATTTTACAAGAGAAAAAACCATCACCACTGATTAGTTTTGTTATTTTTTCTTTTTTGTCAAGATAGTAATCACAATCTGCTCCCAAAATTTGCAAAAAAAAGATTTTTGACTATACTCGAAGTAAGAAATTGTACTTTTATTTATTTTTGGGAAAGAAACGATGGCTTTGTGGCAAAATAGTGCGGCGGAACAGATTTATACAGCGATTGAGGGATATGGTAATAGTATTGTAGATGATGTAAGAAAAAATGCAAAAAATCTAGAAAATCAGATGATCAATGAGCAAAGAGAGCATGTCTTTTCTCAATTGAGTACCAATTCTGAAGAATATACGTCTCTCATCAATGCACGCGATGGATTTCTTTCAAGAACATGAAACAATACTGACTGACTCAGAGCATTCAACTCGGGAAAGCGAAAACAAAAACAAGGTCACTATGATATTGCTCTACTCCAAGCCGCGATGATTGACTGTGGTTCCAAACTAAATGAAGTCAAGAGGTGAGCATGAACAGTAGCAAACACGTTAGGGCTTGTTGAACTCAGGGTTCCAGTCGATGGTAAAGTAGGATGGGGAACCTTGGAATGACTGATAAAGTTGGCAAAAGAGCTTCAGGTTGTAAATGCTTTTGAGAATGGGAAGCCGACGTGGGCATTGATCAAAGCGATTTTTGAGAAATGTAATGCGCCTTCTTCATCAAGTAGTACTGATAACTCATCATTTGAGGTTTCTCAATATGAAATAATATGATGAATAATCTTTCAACAACAACCTGATGGAACAAAACAATGAACGATTGATGGGAAAGACGTCGTTATCGACGCTTCTTGAAAAAAAGGAACTATTGATGGTGTTGTGTTTGAGATAGACTGAGAAAATGTAAAACCAGAGCTTACGTCATACGCATGAGAGAATGATGGATGAACGCCAACATCTGATTGGATGGAATCAATGTCTTTGAAAAAACTAGCACAATCAACACAGACGATCAAAAGCGTACAAGACTGGATCAGTACCAATAAACTATGAATTAATCAGCAAAAAATAACTCTTGATGATCAATGAAAGATTACATCATTGACATGGATGACAGTATGAAATACGTTTCCTACATCGCTCATATGACTTCCTCAGTCTCTTTTAGCATCGTCTTTTTCGTTGTATGCAGGATGAACAGACAAAGCAGTCGATCTTTCATCATATCAGGGTAAAAAGATATATATCAATGGTAAAGAAGTTGCTATTCCATCATGATTGAATACTGACCTACAACAAAAACCTGTTTTGAGATGATCGTTTGGTTTAGTGGTTCAATCACAGCTGCCATGATTGAGTAGCTATACTGATTATTTCACTGGTGAAGTAGCACAAGCGATGAATAAGGTAGCTCCTTATCTCACATTTAGTTTTTTAGATGCATCCAACGTTCAACAGTCATCGTTTACTATTAACTCTGCACATAAGCACACAATAAAATGATGGAAGATACAACTGATACCCACAGCTCTCGAAAAAAGCAATATGGAAGACGCCAAAATTGCAGTTGCTGAGTTTTTTCAGAAAACGTGAATAGGATGAGCACAAGGTAATTATGAGGAGCTAGCAAAAGCACTTCTTGGCATTTGATTCCTTGCAAAGCCAAAAGACATTATTATTCCTGAGTCATGATCAAATAATGCATATGCTCAATCTAAAAAAAAAGAATAGCCCAACAAGAGGCTATTTTTTTAATTTATTTTGTATTTTTGCTTCATATAGCTTCAATGTTTGTTCAATCATGCGTGCATTTTTTTGATTAAAGTCATGTGCTTGAATACGTTGACGAATGATGGCTATTGCATTGGTAATTTCCTTAATTTTTTCTGTTTTTACGTTTTTTGTAGCTTCATCATCTCATGTCATGTTGGCTAGATCATCTAGATTTGATTGTATTGCATCCATGACTCTTACTTCATCAGTACTTAGTCAGAGCTGTGATCGAGAATAAGGAGTGCTCATGGGTGTAGTTGGTGGATTTTGTACAGAGAAGGTATACCAAAGATCTCCAGCAACACGCATTGCTACTACTCTCGATGTGAGTCTGAATGGGTTTCACGCTTCCCTCTGTGCTCATGGCAACCATCATTGTGTTCATAGTTGTCATCGGTTATTTACTCCTCAGTCAATGCTCATTCCTTTTCGATCTGGAAGAAAATATATTCAAGGATAGAATCATCATGATACTTCGTAGTCTCATTCCTCTGGTAGTTTCTTATTGGAACTTGCTCCCAAGATTCTTGTTATCTTGATTCACCATACAGCATACGGTGCTCCTGATGGATCAGTTATATACAGTCTGTCTTGTCATGCTCATGGTACCAGTTCTCTAAACGTTCTTTGTCATGATTGTGCTCGTCCTCATCAGATATGTAGTCATATAGTTCGCCATTTTCATGTCCTGAGCGCTACATAAATTCTTCATCAAACAGTTGTGAGGTTAAACTGTGAAGCTACATACTCATTACGTGTATTGTGCTTTTGTATTCATCATTCTACATTGATTCCATATTGCAATCTTATTCTGTTATCAGCAATTCATTGTCATACTCCCAACGATATTCATGCGCCTATATTTGATGGTCATAGTGGTCCTGTTGTGTTTCATGAATAAATATGTGGTCATCAGGATATTCATCAATATACAAAAGTGTATTTTGTCGTTTTGGATCTGGTCGTTGTATCTTCTGCAACATGAAAATGTTCGTTATCATATCATTGATCTTGTGTTTTGTTGCTTGTTTCTATGGGAGTTTTTACAAGTCAATCATCATTATTTTTTCTTTGGGTTGCTTCTGTTGGATGTGCTGTCATAAGATTCGCAATCAAAATCACAATTGCTGCGATGTTGGCAAAAAATCAGAGACTGACTATTTTGGGTGCGTTTTCTTCTCATAGTTCTGCCGCCGCATCTGTGGTTATGAGTTCAGCAATTTTGTTTTCGATTTGATCTGATAATCTAGCATAATCTTCTGCTTTAATTCCATAGTGTTCCAAAGTTTTACAAATAGCAACAAAATCATCTTGGGAGATTTGATCAAAGTCAATGATTCCTTTTGTTGTCAAGACTATTGCAATTGCCATGATGATTTTTTCTTGCTCAGAAAAAGAAGGATCGAGTCATTGGACGTATGCTTGTGCTAGTTGTTGATTAAGCATGTGTATCGCAAATGCGATATCCTCATTCATATGAGACTCTAATACGACGCTTTCCTCTTTTTGAGCATAATTCTCAAGAGCATAATGATAAATTGTGGTCGCATGTTCATGACTGAGATGTCATTGGGCGATGAGTGTGTTGAGAAGTATTTGCAATTGGGTATCGTCTTTCGGTTGGTATGTGTTGAGAAGATAGGTTGTTATTTCTGATAGACTTGGCAGCAAGAGAGGAACGTTGTATCCTTCAAGAATTGTGTGCAAAATTGGAGGACATCCTGTTTTTACAGGTCATAGTCATGATGTTATGAGATTGAGAGCTCATTGTAGGTGTCATGGAGTATCAATGAGATGAGGATTGCCTTTTTTTGCACGAACAAAAACTCAGTTTTTTTGCTCATATTGTTGTCATGGATATTCTTCTCATGGTAATAATAGTGTATATGGTGTCATTGATGTTGTGGTGAGATTGAGAGCTTTTCGCAGGTCTCATGGAGTATCAATGAGATGAGGATTGCCTATTCGTGCAGGATCAAAAACTCAGTTTGCAGGAACAAAAACTCAGTTTGCAGGAACAAAAACTCAGTTTGCAGGAACAAAAACTCAGTTTTTTTCCTTATATTGTTGTCATGGTGTATATGGTGTCATTGATGTTGTATACAGATAAAAAATTGCTTTTTGCACTATGATGATAAGACTTTTCAAAAAAAAGTCAATAAAAAATTGGAGAAAATTATCATTTTTCTGCTTCCATGGTTGCACAGTATGTGATCAAATGTGATTCTCTCTGTTTGTTGCTGCGTTGTGATGTCTTCAGCAAAGAAAAAGCCTCCGTGGGAGGAGACTCATGAGAGATGATATTACTTTGGCGCTGCAAAGACTTGGACTCGATAGTTTCCTGCACGTCCAAATCAAACCTCACAAAAGTTTGGACTGAGAATGTTTGCTCTATGTCAATCACTGTTCATCCGTGATTGCATTGCTTCGCTCACCGTTGTTTGTCAGTTGGCAATATTTTCCCCGACAAATGACCAGGCATAGCCAGCGTTGGTCACCCTTTGAGACATTGTTCTTCCATCCTGAGATATGTGAGAAAAATATCATTGTGCGAGCATGTCTTCTGCGTGAGCCTGTGCGACACGAGAAAGCGTATTATTGAGTGTCAGTGTCGACACTTGGGCTTGAGATCTCTGTTCATTGACTGCAGTGAGCATCTCTTGCTGTCGAGATTGGACTGGTGAAGATATTGATTCTTGTCTTTCTTGTGATGTTGTGGATGGTGTAGGGGTTGATTGAGTACGAGATGTGAGTGATGGATGGATGATTTGAGCATCGAGGATGCGAGAGAGTGTGGGGTCGAGCGTAATGCGCATATTCCAGGATCAGTTATTTTTGGTGCTATCGATGGCGTCTGGATGGAAACGATAGTTTTGTGCTGTTGATCATGCTGCAAACGGACGAAACCATGATGTAGCCATAATGATAACATTGCCATTTGATTCAAACGATATGGCACTGACGCTTAGCGAGTTTGCTTTTGGGTTGGCGTTGATGTCGCCTTCGGTGGTGCGAGACATGAGGAATGTTCCTCTAACGATTTTCCCCGTTTCTGGATCAAGTTTGGCAAGGAAGGATCATTTGAATGCTCCTTGTGCTCTCCCAAAGCTTGGGAACACAACGCCATCAAATGCTCAGGGCATGACATGCTTCCTGGTGATATATCAGGCGTCATGTGATCACCCATCAAGGGTGAATACAACCCAGGGATTGCCTTGGGCATCAGTCATGACGATTTCAGCTCTTGTATCAACTGGTGATGTTTCGTGGACGATTTTCCAAATTTCTTTCCCATCAGGTCAGATCTTGGTTACTCGAGGGTCTTGGTTATCGTTGGAAACCTGAGTAAATCATCCATCAAAGCTAAACGATCTGTGGGGTGTGGGTGTGTGAGTTGGTGTAGTTTCAGAGTTTCATCATCACGAAGTTGTTGTCATGATGGTTGGTTGCTGATGTGTGGATATAAATGTTTGGTGCTCGATAGCTTGTGCTACAGCACGGATAAGAGGTTTGAGGCGGTTTGGTGTACGAGGACGGTTTGCTAGTTGTCTAAGTCAGGGAGCTAACCCGATAACTTGATCATTCCCCATTTTTGAGGCACGGTTGTTGAGTCTGGTAATAATACGATCAAACATGATTTGGTCACGAGGTGAGAGGGAAGCACGAATAGATTCGTGGGTAATTGAGTCGCCACTTCATCAGGCAATTGTGAGGAGAGGGATGAGAAGACTCAGAAGAAGAACAAATAAAGCGGACATAGCTAGGTGTAAAGCAAATAAAAAAACATTACCGACGTGTTTGTGTCAGTGACTATAGTGATTTTTGGTTTTTTTGCAAGAGATTTTTGGTTTTTTTGCAAGAGAGGATTTGTTATCCCACAATCTCTTTTCTGATCTGTGTTACCATCTGATGCAAGTAGCAAATATTGTGCAGACTGAGCAAAATACCTCCCAACATCTCTTTTTCTCTCCATAGGTGATGTAGATATGCTTTGGTATACTGTGCAGGAAGCCAGGAATATTGTGGGGCGAGTGGAGTGTGGTCATTTTTGAAACATGCATTGGAAATTTTTTGGTAGCCATCGTCAGAAAAAAACACTCCATGACGTCCTAGTCTGGTGGGTAAGACACAATCAAACATATCAAATCCTTGCTCAATAGCATAACGAATTCCTTCAGGATTCCCTACTCCCATCAAATATCTGGGTTTGTCCTCAGGAAGATGTTCTCCACAAAAGGAGACGACTTTTTGGATTTCGTGGACAGGTTCTCCTACACTCACGCCTCCAACTGCAATCCCATCAGGAGCAAAAGGAGATAATACTTCGATCGAATGTTTTCTCAGATCGAGATTGGTTCCACCTTGCACGATAGGGAACAAGACCCCACGGCAGTCGGTATATTTTTTTTGGTGATGTTCAAATTGCTCACGAGCCCATTGATGCGTGAGGATGAGATGCTGAGCAAATGTACGATCACTGCAGCTAGGTGGAGAACAGACATCAAGCATCATCATGATATCCGATCCCAAAGCGCATTGGACATCGACACATCCCGCAGGCGAAAAAAAGTGACGAGATCCATCGTGGATACTGCGAAATTTTACTCACTCAGGGAGGATTTTGCAGAGGGAAGTATTGGACTGACCTCTATTTCTGTTTTTACCTGCGATGGAACTTGCGTCACTTTTCCCAAGTCCGAGCGAAAAAACTTGAAATCCACCACTATCCGTGAGGATGAGTCAGGGTCGGCGTTCGAAGGTATGGAGTCACCCTGCTTGTTTGACTGTCTCTGTTCAGGGGCGAAGGTAGAGGTGATAGGTATTGGCAAGGATGAGATTGATAGTGGGGAGGTCGCCAATGTACTGGGGATCACGAAGCATGTCTAAGATGAGTCCTTTGATGGTTGCTTTGGTTCCAACGGGCATAAAAACGGGAGTAGGGACCTCAACGCCATTGAGACGGATCGTTCAGGCTCTTGCTTTCCCTTGTGTGGCATGGATAGTGAAGGAGAGTTTGGACATAGGAATGAGAGAGACAAATAAGATTTTTTTCTTTATAAAGATTTTTGGACCAAATGCAAGGGGGAGAGGATTGAGATGCTGTTAGTTAGTATTGTGGGACAATAGCCCGGGGACAGAAGAAGGAGTGGTGTTTGTGTTGCCTACTGGGGGGAGAGCATATGTTTCGTGCTTGGTCACCAGATGCCATTCATGATACAAAGCAAAGTTTGCTGGATCAGAAAAATCATACTGACTTATGTCTGCGATCTGTTTATCAATATTGGCTCTTGCATATGCAATCTCGTCAGGGGATTTTTTTCACTCTGCAATGTCTTTTTTGAGATTTTTGATCGCTGATTTGAGTTGAGATGTTTGGTTCATAAACTGATTGAGATTGCCTTCATACACCTTGTTTCCTGGTCATCATGATGCGATTTTTTTGTAATCATCAATCACTGTCTTGAAATGATCGATGAATGCTTGCTTTTCTGGTTTGCGTGTGCCATCAGCTTCTGACACATCTGCTTCCAAAATGGTGATCATCATCTGTAGTCATTTTGCCGTATTTTTTTTTGCATTGCTCAAAAACTTCTGTAATGCTTCAATGAGCTGCATAAGAATAGTACGTGAATCTTTTGGTCATTCAATATGCGACAAGGTGTCCATATAATCATCAATTCTTTTTGCGATTTTGAGTTTACTTGTTTTGTCTGGATTGATATCTTTGGCTAGATCAGCGACAATGAGATCGGTGACATATTTTTTGTATCCATCAGGTGAAAGAAAAGGCACATCGACGCCATTGATGTTCATCATGTGTTGTTTGCTTATATCAACTTCAAATCACCCTTTCCCATCTTCCACAAAAATTTCTCTATTCACGCTCATAGAAGTTCCATCTTGATATGTCACTTTGGCATCGTACTCGACTCTTATCGTCCCATTATTGATCATAGTGAGTATCTGTGCTTTGGTGTCTGGATTTTTCAAGGCATCTGCATCAAGCTCAAAAAGTACTGTATTTGCATCAAATTTACTGGTAATTTTTACCTTCCCATCAAGATTCATTGATCATGCTATAAGTTTGGAAATGATTTTGAACATTGCTCCATTTTCTCATTTTCCATCTTGTTTCACTGCCCAATCCAAATCTCAGGGTACTTTTTGATCTTTGGAAAACGCAAAGCTTGTTTTATTGACCACATCTTGTGGATTGATGCCAGCATCGATAAAGAGTTTCATATCATCTACTGCACTTGCTTTGTAGGTCTCAATCGTGCGTTGTTTGAGTGATTTATCAGTAAACTCTGTTTTTCTTATATCTGTTTTATCTTTGGTATTTTTCATTATCCATTCTCACTGTTCATTTTTGACGAGATAGTATGATTTCCCGTCTTGATAGTGGATGTATTCGTGATGTCCGTCTTTGAGCGGAAGTTGTGCTTTATCTGGAGAAAGTTTGGTATTAATATTGTTTTGAAATTTAAGACGCTGTGAGTCTTGGCGTGATGAGAGGGTAGTGAGTGTATCATTAAATCGTTTGGTTATGTGTTCGAGAATGTGTTTGGTATGGGGGAATTGTGTGTGGATTTCCAGGAGTGTTGTTTTGATCTTGCTTAATTGCTCTTTTGTGGGATTGATAAGGCAGTCTTTCATCAGAGAAAAAAGCTCACTGACGTGTTTGTTTGGTCAGGTTTGTACTTCAAGTGCAGTTTGTGCTTTGGTAAGGTGTGTGTCAATGGTTTTGGCTTGTGCGTCTGACAATGTCATTGATTGTGATGATTGGTTTACATCTTCATTGACTCACGTCTTGTCTGATTGTGTCTGTGCTGCTTTTCATCATTCCTTTCATCAATCAGTTTTTTGTTTTCCTTCTAGTAGTTTGTTTTTTGCATCTTGTAGTATTTGTTTTTCTGCATCCAATCGTTTTGTATCTGCGTGTCCATTTTGTTTGGCCCCTTCCGCATCAATTTGTTGTTGAATTCTCTTAAGTTCTTTATCAATTTGTCAGATCAGGTGTTTTTTCTGTCTATCAATATCTCATAGTTTTCCTTTCAGTGTGGGGATGTCATTGAGTTTCATTGCTGCCATAATTCCCATCAAGGGTCACATTTCGCTGATCATTGCTTCAAGAGATACTGTTTGTCCTGTCAGCATTTTTTGCCTTTGTTGTTCGACGTAGAGACCGAGTGGCATTTCCATGCCCAAATCACGTCCTGTTTCTGCCATTCGTTTGGCGTATTCTTTGTTCATGGTGATGCCCTTGGCGAGATCGTCTGCTTGTGCAAGTATTTTTTGGGATGCAGATCATCATTTGAGAAGATTTTTGGTTCCTTGACCAAATTTTGCAAATCATGCACTTACTCACTTCCCAATTCCCAAGGTTAGCATCGTCACTCCAGCATCAGCAAGAATTGTTGATCCTGCTTCCATCCCAAAGTCAGTAATATCCTCAAATCATCTTCCTCTTGCCATTTCATACGCAAGTCAGGCACTTGATCAAGCGAGTGAAGAAATCAACGCACTTCGTGCAGCAGCCGCTACTCAGGTTCATGCACCGAGAGTTTTGAGAGCAAGAAGAGTCGCCACCATTGCAACGACCATTCATCCACCCATGTCAGCGTATCACAAGTTTTTGTGATATTGTGCATCAGATACATCAAACCATCATCCTGTCCCATGCATATCCACAAAGGCTTCATACATCTCTTTGTTCAGTCATTGCAATCAGGCAGACGACCTTGCTCCCAATGTGTCAGCAAATTGTTGCATCATTTTATCACGAGATTCTGCCATAATTGTTTGCATCATGGTCATATAGTTTTGTACTCATTGTTCTGGACCGTGTGCATCAATCATCGTTTGGAGCGATAGGTTTCTTTCTTTGATTGTATGTAAACCATCAAGCAAGGCACGATGTTCAAGGGAGAGCTGAGAATATTTTTGTGTAAGAGTTTTGTTATACTCTTTACCAAACATCTGCGTTAGTATTGTTTCTTGGACATCAGCGTCTGGCTGTGTGCTCTCAGTAAAACCAAGCAGAGAAAAAATATGCTCTGACTTATTGGACGACGTTTCCCATTGTTCTTGTCATTTTCCTTGAGGTAGTTTGTCTTGCATAATCTCTTGTGCTTTGCCTCACTCAATCATCAATCGATGCATTGTCTTTTGTGCATGCTCAAGATTTTTGAAATCGTTGTGGACATTAATTTCTCATCTATCTCTCATCATTTGAACCAAACGAAAGAGCTGGTCAGTGTATGTTTTTTTGTTTCATGCATTCTCCGGATTGAGTATCTCTCATTTGATATGTTCTGTAATTTTTGCACCCAACGCATGGATATAGGAGACTGCTTTTTTAAATGAGTCTGATTGACTGAAATTCATCGCAATTGCAAGCATTTTGTTTTTATATAGGTCCACCATTTGTGTGGGAGACTTTCCATATAATTCTGAATCAATGTTTGCAATTGCATAGTCGAGACGACGATCTGCTTCTCATTCAGCCAGAGCTCCTTCCAGTGTGTCAGCATCCTTCATCGTTTCGTTTCCTGTTCCTGATATGATTGCCACAAAATCACGATTGAGGGCGTGATATTGCGTCAGAAATGTATTTTTTTCTTTTTGAGTTGATACCTGTTCAATCTGTGTTTTACAATAGGCAAGGAGTTCGGTGATCAAAAATTCTGTTTTTCTCATTGCCATTTTTTGGGTATTATCAATCCCACCAAATGCTCCACTTTCATTTGTATACAGTGTTTTCATTTGGTTGGTCAGTGTTGCAATCGGTCATCAGGATGCAAGGAGCTGTGTGAGTGGTTGTTGTTTGTATGTAGTAAGCTCGGTGTGTCGGTTGTTATTTCCTGATTCTCTGTGTGCTTTGGTCCATGCGATATCAAATTGCTGATTCATCCATGCGACGAGCTTGTCATTGTTTCAAGATTTTTCGAGTGTTTGTTTGAGGAGTTTTTTTTGGTCCGGAGAGAGTTGGTTTGCTTTTTCGTTGTTGGGATTGAGAAAATCAAAGACGTTGATATCGTCCATGGAACCAGTGATATCAAATTCGAGAATATGATCTCCTCCTCGAGCATCGTGAAACGGATTGGCTGATCACGGAGTTGCTCACGAAGTTTTGAGTTGTTTGATGATGTTTTGGATTTCGCTTTGAATTCGTGATTCCATCACTTCTTTCATCCATTTTTCAGGTCGTATAATATCAAGTGTTTCTTTTTGTGTTTCTTGCCCTTGTTTGATTTCTTTGCCAGTGATGACGTTTTTTTTTGTTTGTTGGACTTGCTCGATTTTGGCAACATTTGATCATCATTCTGGATTGGCTCTTTTGTGACTGATTGTGTCCCAGAGTTTGAGCATGTGTTCATGTGCTCGTTGGAGGAACTGATCTTCTTGACTTGCAAATTTATTTCGTCAGCCAGTAAATTTTTCATATAGAGATGTCCCTAGTGCATCTTGTGTCAAAAAAGGAATATTTTGTGCGGATCCATCAGATCAAATATATTCAACATCCAGTAAAACTCATGATCATATTGTTCGGTTTTTGCTGAGTGTTTCTCATATTGGTTTGGTTGCGTTGGTATTGATGAGAAATGATTCAAGTTCTTGCATTCTTATACTCATCACTTGTGCTAATTGTGTCATCTCTTCATTGCTCAATTTTGTCTTCAAGCTGCGATTGAGGCTTGCAAGATCAAGCGATGCATAACGGGCAGTTAGTGATTCTTGTGCTATTGTTTTTTTTTTGAGGGTTTCACTCGGTGTTGATGACGATTGTTTGTCTGTTGGTGCTCTCGGTGTTGTTTTAATGTTTTGTTGTTGTGTGAGGAGTGTGTTAATTTTTGCGATTAGTCACTCATGTGGTTTATTGAGTGAATCGTCAAGTTTTTTGGTGACGATCGAGATAATCTCTCATTCAGAGAGTTCGTTGGTTCATCGTAATTTTCCTTTGGTCTCAAAGATTGATTGTGTATGTGGGTCAGTAAGCTTTTTGATTTCATTGGTGAGCTCTGTGATTGTTTGTTCTAGTGAATTCCGTGCTTGATGGAGTCAGGTGACACGTCCATCCAGACTCTGACCTATGTGTCCAAATGTTTTGGGATCGTATCAGAGTTTTTTGAGTTGTGTTGCTATTTTTTGTTCTGCATGTCATGCGATTTGTGTTGCTTGTGCGACAATTTCTTGTGCATCTGATCAAAGATTTCGGTCATCGTCAAAATTCTCTAACTCATTTCTGAGTGATTGTTGGTCAAGTTGGAGATCGGTATGTTTCAGTAGTTCAGTCATCTCGTTTACATCACTGATACCGAAATAAAAAATCTAGAGATCCTGTAGTACATGTTCGACATCATACTCTCATGCACGATCAATAGCTTCATCAAAATAAACCATTCTTACTGCTATAGTGTTGTTGAGCTGTGCAATGGTCTTTTTGTATGTTGCAATTTTTTTTCTGATTGCTTGCATGTGCTTTATGCGTTGATCATCATCTCGTACAATCAGCCAATTTCGTAGTTCATCGATCTGATTTGTAGATATCGCTTCCAATCACTCTGTAGACAGTCAAAAATCTAGTTCTGACTGCAAGAGAGTCAGGATAGTTTTTTTTTGGAGTGGATCGAGTGTGAGTGAGCGAAGATACGCTTTGAGTGAATTCATAGATTGGGAGATTTATTAAAAGACTTTTTGGTGATCAGTAGAAAAAACATGCAGACGATCTGCATCATAAGTATACGATTTTTTATTCAAAAAAAAAATCCCCACCGGAGATATAAAGGCATGGTCTTGACAAATAGTTTTTTTTGGTGTTAGAAAAACTTATAGATCATTTTTATTGGTCATTTGTCATCATCGTTAGTCCTTATCCATCACAGTGATTGATACAATCCGATTGCTTTACTATTTGATGCTTTGACGGTGAGGTGGAGTGTCTTGATGGGTATGTGGTTGCGTGCGTAATCCATTGCTGTTTGCAAGAGTTTTTTGCCTCGTCATTGTCTTTGATAATCTGGATGCACAAACAATCCAAAGATTATTCATTGTGAGTAATCTTTGATCTCATTGGTTTTGAGCCATGGAGTGATATGGACTTTGCCTCGACATTGTCCGTTTTCGTCACAGAGGAAAAAGAAATGTTTGTCAGTCATGATTTTTTGTCGTTTGGAGTCTGGATAGCGATGAGGACTGGGTCAGGGGAAAAGGTCTGGATAGAGTTCATGCATCATGATCCTGATTGCTTGAAGATACGGTCGGTCGTCATGCGTTCCTTTTATGATTGTCAATGGCATACACACAAGACAAATAAAAAATATGTTTGTTCTGATGCTTAATTTGATGCGAGCTATGAATCTGATACTTTTTTCCTTATTTTTTGGGATTTTGTTCGAGTATCTTCTTGGTAATGTTGGTAATGGGATGATGTTTGTATGGTCACCAAAACTTTCTTTGATCTTTATTGGCATTATGCATATCATCAAAGGTTTTTTTGCGCAATCACACTTTTTTGAGTATTCTGTCTCGGATTGCTTCTATCCTTGAGGGATATTTTTTGGTTCATTCCTGGTCTTGGATATCTTGAATGATGCGTCTTGGGAGAAAGGTTGTTGTGAAAATATCGTCATCATTGATTCACAATTCTTTTTTGATTGCCTCTGTATGAGGAATATCTTTGGGTCAGAGTTTTGCGAAGTTGATCGTATGAAGGAGTTTGTATGCTTCTTTGATATTTGTGCATTTATTAAACATTGCCGCCACATCTCTGAGTCACCTCGTATACAGGCAGTCTTTTGTACTTGCTCAGGGACGATCGTAGGGAACAAATCTTTTCCTTCTTGTAACTATATTATGTGCTTCTTCTTCTGGAGTTTTGGTTTTTTTGGTCTGTCATTCTGGTTTTCTTGTGAGTTTATTATAGATTGTTATAATTTTTACTGCTTCGTCATAGTTACATTGTTCGCAGATAAATGTCGCAAGCATGCCAATCGAGGGTTTCTCCGTGATTGATGGAATATCTGCCAATGTTTTGACTTTCCCTTTGACGATCGCTTCAAAGAGTTTGGCAAGTCATTCTTCCAATCATAGGTATCATGCTCCTTTCCGTCCTTTTACAAAAAAATGGTTTGCATTGTATCAGGATGTTGCATGTTTCCCAATTTCATGCTGATAATTGACCAAGGCACTTTCCAATGAAATTGTTTTTGCATCATCGGGGAGATAGATTTTCTCTTTTTCTGAACAAACTGTGACATTTTTTTGGATTTTATCAAGCTCAATCTTTCGTGGTTTCATGGTTCTTTGTGGTTTGGTGTTTATCGGATCTGACCGTTCTGTCTGCTGTAATATTTCAAATAATTCTTGTTGTTTTTGCCTTGTGATGGTTTTGAGAAGTATAGATTCTGACGCATTATCAGATTTTTCTTCCTCATCAGAGTCAGTGGTACTTTTTTTCTTTTGTGTGAGTGAATATTTTTGACAACAGGCATCGAGAAATCATTGAAAAAGTGTTTTTTCTTCCTCAGTGAGCCTGTTTCCGTTTTTGTTGAAATATAAAACCATTTTATCAACGCATTGCTGACTTTCTTCTTTGTTTGACGATACAGATGGTCAAAACGCTGTCCACAGTTTGTCTTGTGTATTTTTGATGATATTCTCTCTCTCTGCTGGATCAATGCTATATCATCATTTTTCTGCCTCTATATAGACGCTATAGCTCAGCATAGTCATATTTTCTTGGATTTCTTCACAGCGGTTGAGAAAAAGTTGTTTTGTGTATGGGGGGAGAGGTGATTTTTTGAGAGAGTCAATATGCACTGTAAGTGTATTTTGTGCGATTTTAAGGTTTGTGAGAAAAGTATCGATATGTTCTTGTGTGATTGGTCACTTTTTGACATCAGGAAAGAATTGTTGTGCGATTTTGTAGTTGCCATCAATAATATAGGTGATTTCTCATCATATGAGAGAGGCATACGAGTCATTGATTTTTTCTAGATCATCAATGATGGGTTTGATATCTCATTTGAGCGTTTCGTAGAGTTTTTTTTGTGTTTTGTTTACTTCCGAAGAAAAAAGCCTAGAAAAAGGCTTGGTCACAAAATTTTTTGTTTTTTCCCGAAGATTGTTGAGCATAAAGAGCATGAGTATCAAAATACTAGCACGATAAGTATACTGGATATTGGTTCATAATGCAAAAAAATTATTCAAATCTTAATTGTAAAATATCTTTTGCACAATTTCTTGCTATTCATGTATGAGGGAAATGATGCATTCTTAATCATGGAGTAGAATTGACTTCAATAATTTTTCCATTGGTTTCTTGTAGTGGTTTTGTTATGTCTACAGAAATAATATCAATACCTGCTATACATATTCATAATTTTTTTGTTATATCAAGAGCCATTTGTTTGGTTGATGGGTGAACGATATCTGTTACATCAAAAGAAATTCATCATGTTGATAGATTTGCATTTTGTCTTAACAAAACTTCTTCATTGACACGAGGAATGGAAGAGATGGTGTATCATTGTTTTTCTAAAAATGATATCATTGTAGTGTCGATTTTAATTTTTGTTAGGGGTTTATCATGTCACTCTCACCTCATGGGATTATGGTTTTCTTGATTAATCAGTTCGTGTATTGTATGTTGCCCATCTCCAATAATATATGGAGGTTTTCTCATCGCAATAGCAGATATTTTATCTCATACAACAAGGATTCTATAGTCGTTTCATGAAATATATTCTTGTATAATTACTTTTGTACTATATTCAAATGCATAAGCAATTGCCTGTTCCAAATCTTTATAGCTTGATATTCCTATTGAGATACCTATTCAGTGTGATTTATCTGCTGGTTTTACTACAAGAGGAAACATTTTTGGAAGAGGCCACGTTTTTGATGTTAATCATGACGATATAGATTCACTTTTTGTTATGATGGTTGATTGTGGGAATGGATAATCTTTTAGGATGATTTGTGTGAGTTCTTTGTCTTGACATAATTTCATGCTGAGTGCAGTATTGAGTCAACAATCTATATTTTTCCACAAATATGTTTTTCATTTTCCTGTTATTAAAAAAAGATTTCTTTTCGAATTGATTTTTTCAATAAAGTATCATAGAGAATGTGCTTCTTTCATAATTAATAATGATGACATAGACCATCATTCATTATGTAATGTATCAAACATTAAGTTGTGAGAAATAAAATAGCAAGATCTTTGAAATATTGTATTTGATAGGATCTATCTTCTATAGGGAATCGTATTCAGGGAAATGGGTTGAGCTCCAAAATATATCGTCTTTCGTCATTGTGACAATATGCAAAATCGATAGAGTAAATATCATGTGGTTGTACAGATATGCGTTTTTGAACCTCTGTTGCTATAGTAAACAATTCTAGTGGAACATCTTTTTCTCACACACTATATTGCGTTCATCATTGTGCAATATTTGATTTGAGTGATCATTGTTGTGGCTTTCTTATAATGCAAAAAGAAAATTTTGTTCCAATAAAAACCAATCTTATATCATGGTTGCCTGATATAATATTTTGATATCATTGTGAGAAATCTTTGAATGATTGAACGATAAAAAAATTTCTATATTCATACCATTTATGTTTTTCTTCTAATAAAATATTTAACTCTGAAAAATGTATTCATTTTCATCAATTCCCAATAGTAGGTTTAATTACAACTTTGTTTCATAATAAATGATGGTTATTGAAAGATGACGAAAGTACTTCTGATAGCAAGTATGTTGGTGGTTGTAAATCTCAAATAAATAAGGATGTTTCGTATTTATTTGATGTGATTGTTATGGTTTCAAGCGATGATATGGTTGGAAAAGAATTAGCAATATGGCGGATATATCATAATCATAGTTTTGATTTGACATAGAGTATGTCGGGCTTATATGGTTCTTCGATCACAACAAAATCTCATTTATTTGTATAATCAACGTATTGAGAAAATGTCTTTGTGTGTGAATCATAGTGATGATACGAGACTGTTACCAAATGCATTCATTGTTGTAAAAAAATATTATAAAGAACAAATCCTGCATTTTGGTATATTGACTTCCTATGATATGTTTCTTTAAATCATGTAATGATAGCTACTTTTTTCATCTTTACTCTCTACAAAAATAAGAAAAGTTATTTCCTCCACTCCACCACTTCCTCCTGTCCAAATCTCACTTTGGGGAGCGTAGCATATTTGTCATCGCTTGCTCTGTAACCAATCGGTATTACAACACTCGCTGTCCACGGATGCTCGAGTCCCAAAATCCTGTTGTATTCTGCAGGTATAAATCCTTCCATTGGACAGCTATCAATTTTCATCATCGCACACGCCATCAGCAAAAATCATTGAGCGATATAGACTTGTTTGTGAGCTCGTGTGGCTTTGGTTTGTGAGTCAATCGCGTTGTTTCGCTCCATCATCATATCAACATAGCCTTGGATGTGGTCCCTAGTTACGCCACGAGCCTGGCAGATCCTATCAGCAAAATGATTGATATCGCGTGGTCCACACTCAGTATTGGCACACAAAACGAGAAGATGCGAACAATCTACGACTTGGCGTTGGTTTCGTGAGTGAGGAAGGAGATCATTTTTAAGTTTGTTGTTCGTGATCACAAGCAATTTCCATGGTTGGAGCCCAAATGAGGATGGGGTCAGACGAAATACTTCTAGCAATGTGTGGATATCAGTGTCAGAAACGATGCGTGTTGGATCAAAGACTTTGGTTGCGTAGCGTCGATTGAGGGAATCGATAAGTGGTGTCATGAGCAACAAAAAAAAGATAAAAAAGATCACTGACGATCTTCACGGATTGTCTTAGGGTTGGACTCTGATGAGATAGTCGTTGCGAACATTCCCATCGGTGAGCGAAATTCTATAGTCCCATGCCTGAGAAAAGCTTATCGCATTGATGAGTTGTTTGGTCCCAAAATCGTTTCTCTCGATACGGAATGAGTTGGTGATGCCATGGAGCGTATAGAATTGTTGGGAGCGATCTACAATTCGTGCCCCATTTGCTGAGGTCCTATATGAGACTGCAAGAGCGAGGCGATTTTCGTAGGTAGGAATGGTTTGGCGCGAACTTGTGGTGGCTCTAATGGTCATGGTCATGCGCTCATTGCGACGAGGACTGAGCGGTGATACATCAAGATTTAGCCTTGCTGCACGAGAGGTGACTGGTCAAAGCGTTGGAGATCAGCTTGTTGATCAGAAGGATGAAAAAGGCGTGCGTTGGGTCGCTTGGGGGAGTCATTCTGTACTATTGCGTCCTAGATAGGTCCAGCGATTATTGACAAGATCGTATGTAAAGGTAAAAATTTGATTGTTGGCGGTAGCATAGATGGTGAAGACGCCATTGACGCTTCCTTCGTGCGTAAAGGAATCATTACACGCGCGCAAAAAATCGATGATAGTGTTTCATTCTGGTGTTCTGATATGACAGTGAAGGGGGATGCTGCGTCATGCAAGAGTGGCACCAAGATCGTATCTTGTCCCTTGACGAGTCAGTGAGAGACAGATATCTGATCCATCTATCACAAAACAGTTGCTTTGTGTTTGGGCAAAAAGAAAGAGAGGAGAAAGAGATAAAATGATGATAATGATATACTGCATCGAGGAGTACGCCAGAATAAAAAATGTTATTGATTAGGTGAAAGATTGAGAATAACACCATTTCCATCATCAAGCATTGTTTGGGGGAGTTTACCATCTCGTTTGTTGATCCATTGGAGCTGGACGTATTCGGCTCCTCATTGCGCTCTGATTGCCTCTGCTTGGATTCTGATTGATTCTGCCTGGGCTTTTGCTCTTTCGATTGCTTGTTGTGCCTCGTATTTTGTTCTTTCCAAACGATTTTTTTCTGCGAGTGCTTCTTGTTCTGCTTTTACTTTTGCTTCGATTGCTTTATTAAATTCTTCCGAAAATGAATAATTGACGATATTCACATCCACAACCTCTATGCCTTGCCTTTCAAGTCTATCTCTCAATGATTTGGAGATGGTGTCACTGACTTCTCTTCTTCTGGTAATGAGTTGCTCTGCAGTAAATTGGGCCGTTCATCCTTTGACAGAGTCTTGCATCGCTGGACCGATGATTCTAAATTCGACAGCTTCATTGAGTCCAATCGTTTGATAGA
This sequence comes from Candidatus Absconditabacterales bacterium, assembly GCA_025057375.1. Lineage (GTDB taxonomy): Bacteria > Patescibacteriota > Gracilibacteria > Absconditabacterales > Absconditicoccaceae > JANWWO01. The sequence goes on from JANWWO010000002.1 coordinate 81,838, forward strand.
TGGTCCCTACTGCGTTAGGATTGAGACGATAATTGAGAGCGAGTGTAATCAGGACAGTTTGTTGATCTCTTGAGGCAGCATCTGCATTGATCTCGATTTTTTGTGTTTGGATATTGAGGGTTTTGATTGTATCAAGGAGTGGAAGCTTGAAATGGATGCCTGGCGTGTAGATCTCATCTTGGAGTTGTCATACACGTAACAAAATACCTCTTTCTCATTCATTGATAACAAAATATGCAGATTTTATAAACAGTAATCCAAGGAGGACAATCACTGCAATCCCTCCATTTTTTCGTGTGAATAACCTATCGAATCCCATCAGCATAAACAAAAAATAAAAAACTCTGATGATTGACGTCATTGGACGTCAGTATAGCTATTTTTCTTCCTCTTGCAAGAGAAAGTAATCGCATTGACTTGCATTTTTTTTGTGAAACAATAGTATTTGCGTGAATAAAAACAAACATAATATATGAATAAGAAAATACTATGTGGATCTCTCTTGATGATGTTTATCATTTGTAGTCTCCAAGCGTAGATATATCGCTTAGATACTCTGCAGGATAATCCGTTTACCGTACCAGACACCCACCCACTATGTAGGAGTTTTTTCTTACTACGGTTGTGTGGTTTTTGCTATTCAACTTCATCTCTATGAAGAAAATGATTGTTCCTGATGAGGCACGACAACAATTGTATTATATGATACACTGGCTGTTCTTTCATCAGATACATCAGGTGTTGTGCCTGTGGATAGTACGTATTTTCAGTGATGATTGAACTCTGCTGCGATTGATTCCACGTCTGTCAATGGTGATAATGTTCCTGAGAGTCGTGCGGAATGAAATCTAGTAGATAGGTCTTTATGGCAAAGCATCTAAGCAGCTTCAAGAAAAGCCGTATAATAAACCATATAGTCGTGAACAGTAACATGCCTATATGCAAAGATATGCACTGCTTCTTGAACTCTATAAAGAACAAAAACTTTCCAAACAGCTAGGGATAGTGTGTATAGGGTTTTGAACGATCCTGATTTTCTTGATCAGAAATATCTAATTGTGTTAGAGGATGTCAAGACAAAGCTTCTAGAATTGTATACAAAAGATCGTCGCCTGCAAACATTTATAGTATGATCCTCTTTGAATCAATGAGAACTTTTGGAATTGAGAACAAAGTATGAGAAACTGTCCTGTATTCTTATGTTCTATCTATTATGGTATGCAAATCCTCAGGACAGTTAATATATCTCGATTGCAGCGTACTCTGTGTATCTGGGCAGGAGGAATAATTTATCTATCGTATTTTGTGAATGTCGTTATCGCAGATGCTTGTGTTAGATCGTGAAGTGTGAAGAAAATCCTTAATGATATTGGTGTTCACGATTCCCCCGTTGTATGATATTTCGGCTGGTAATATTACAGGTATGCAGCATCCTTCTTCCATATCGCAGTCACCTTTTTCTCGGTTGATCAAAAAAAATATGTCATTATGGGAAGATTATCTGCTAGGATGGTGTGAAAAACATAATGATGTCAATGTGGCTACCCATTTTGCTTTGTATCATGATTTGATTCGTTTGATGCCTCATCTTGAATCATCGAAACTCATTCAGGCACAAGACTATCCTGTTATCATTACACTTCCTCCTCAGATCAATTATATGATGACTTCTCTTTTCTCCTCATTAATGCTGACCAAAGTGTATATGATTCCTCTTGTGGGTGAGCCATCAGCGTGATCGATCTATCTTTCTGATGATCAGAAAAAGGTTGTCTCCTTGCATAGTAGCCAATCAACTATTGTTTATCCATGTGTGGTGATTATTCAGGGAAGGCGATATCTTGTCTATGTTTTCGTTGCTAAATGATAGGTTCCGTTATGGGAGTCAACGCTAGAGTCTCTTATTTTTTGTCCCATATGTAATATGTTATATCTTTCTCCATTTTTTTTCTTGATCTCTGTGTTTTTGATGACGTAGCATTCGTGCAACGATCTTCTGATTACTGTTGACTGTGTTGTCTGTATCTGATGGAGCTGCTCAAGGAACGAGACATTGATCACATCAGGTTGCTTCTCCGTTTGGTATTGTGGATAAATGAGCATGGAGACCTCCCTGATATAATGGTGTGAAATAAGACGTATTATGTTGAGATATGCCCTGGTGGTGTGCAATTTGTTGATAAAAAAAAAACTTGTATAGTTGCGTATACATATATGACACCATTTAGCTTGATATCGTGGCAGGGGCAACCAATGTCTGTCGATCGTTATATATGTATGCCTTGAAAAGAACAAAAAGCTTATATGAGGTATCTTTATCAGCTTTTTTCAGCGCAATCTTATCATGATCAATCTCATGATCAATATAATATAAAGAAGCAAAGGTATTTGATGCCATGTTGGCGATGTATAAAGGCTCATTAGAAATGCAGGTAATGGGGGGTACACACATTAACGCCATCGCAGTATAATTCTCGTGCAGTGTATGATCTCACTAAATCTCTTCGTGACCGATATGGCGCTTCACCTAGTCCTATCAATGATTAATACAACGAGGAGTAGTATATGAGTCATATAGTTTTTTTATCATTAATAAAAAAAACCACATCCAATGTGTGGTTGTTTTTTTTATTGATTGTTGTAGATAGTGAGAATAGTAGAAAATTTGTTTGCAAGTGCACGGTTGTCAATACGAAATTTTCTTCGTTGTGATGGGTGTGTGGTAGTAAATAGTTCTATAATCTGCATCATAAAACGTGTTTGCTGTTCAGGAGTCATAGTAGCGAGACGAGTATTGAGACGAGCCCAAAGACGAAGGTTGTGTGAGTTATTTGCAAGTAATGCTGCATCATCTGTCATACCTAATAGCGTAGTTGTTAGATAGACAGCATATCCTCTTGTTGCAACCGTTCATGATTGGGTAGGAAGAGATCAGGATCAGATACGAGGGTCTGCAAGTCTGATGAATCATACAATGTCACGATCAGTTAGTGGACGATCAATATCAATCGAGAGTCATCTTTTATTCTGTATTTCTCGGTTTTTGAGAAGTCAACGATATGCAGCTTCAGCGAGGTAAGGTAGTGATCGATGCGTTCTTGGAATATTAATATATCATACAAACGTATGTGGTATTGGAGCAAAGTCAGTTAGACTTTCTTTCCCTTCACGATTTCTGATTGTGTTGACAAGGATTTTGATGAATTCTCATAGACGAACTGTATCATCGGGACGGAATTTGTTGGGCATATTAGGTGATTTGTGTGGTCATTGTCCCCATATAGCACATCTTGCTACAAGACTTGCAATGTGTGTTGCATATGGATGTCCTTGTGTATCAGTAAAGATTAAATCAGAAAAATGAGGGAGTCTCTTATGGCAGGTGCTGCGTGATTGCTTGAGAGATGAGAGTTCATTCGTCATGAGATCGAGGAGAGAGTGTTGTGATCATGATGATCATGATGATATTTTGCCAGTCTGTATCATTGATAATGGGAGCGGTGTATTGCTACAGCGACCGTCATAATAGCTTGATGAGGTGTCTCATTGAGGACAGTGATCTTGTATTAATCCTCCTCCTCATCCTCCTCATCATCATGGTATTGATATCACTGGCGTTGATAGTCAGGAGATGGATGGCGGTGTTGATAGTATCGATGGTGATCAGGAAAGTATAAGACCAACTGTTGTTGTATGTGATGCTAAACTCACAAGTTGATTGAGTGTTGTGAGTGCTGTCATATTGAGGGGGAATCAGGGCGATGGTTGCGATGATAATGTTACTCATGATCAGACCGTGAGAAGGAGTTCCGCTTGTGTCACAGATCATGGAATTCCATCAAAACTCATACATCCTTGGTCATTGACAGTCTTGATTGTTTGGGGATACATCATGATGGGCAGAGGTCATCATCACATGATGGGTCCTAATGTTCCGGTTATGGTGCCTCCTGATCAATGCATACGATAGACACAGATAGTCAGTGTTTTTGTGGATACGGATGTATAATTGATAGATCATATCGGTCATGATGGATGATTGAGGTAGTCAAATGATAGCCCTCATTGTCCTGGTGTTTCATAGGCAGCGATTACTGTCGCAAGAGGGAATCAGTTATTACAGCTGCCTTGAAATCAAAAGGGATGTGTATTGTCTGTACATCCATGAGCAAGTTGATTTTCAATGTCATCAACATCAGTGATGCCATCAAAATTAACATCCGTTGCAAGAAGATACGTAGTGCGAGAGCCATTGATAAGAAAATATCATTCAATAGTTTCAAAGTCGATTGTTCATAGATCTAGTGCTGGCAATCCACCATTGATCGGTGCTCAGTATCATCAGACTCCATTGACCGTCACACTTCCTAGGGAGCCGTTATCGATTACAATCCCATGACGAGCATTGAGAATGCGTGTTGTTCACAAAAATTGAATACCGGTGATGTTTCATCCATTGGTTGGGACCAAGCGTATTGCAGTACACGAACTATTACAATTGATGATGAGTGAGTCAAAAATAATATTATTGGAGGAAGGACCATTGATTCCCTCACGAGATTGGATGAAGATAGCTGTGTCCAGATAGTCAATGAATTGGCTATTGATTATCGATATAAACGATGATCATACTATCGTCAGAGCATGAGGTGCAGTCATACTTGACATCATGATTCCTGACAAGATAATGTTACGACTTGATGATATTCATATAAAAGGAGTTGCTCATGCTCTTGAATCATAAAAATTTATTCATTCAAGACGAATTGATTGACGTCATGCTATGTTTACGCCAGTTCATCATCCAACTACTTCGATAATCGTAGCGGGTTCTCCAATTAAGGAAACATTGTCTGCTGCAATTATGAGAGAGTCAATAGTATATGATCAGGCAGCAAGAGTATATGTTCCTGGTGTTGTAATTGTAATCGTTCATCATCATGCAAATTGAGCACTAAGATCCATTCCATAAATCATGCTTGGAATGAGAGGAATGATAAGAAGAAGAAGAAGGAACATAGATAAGGGATACAAAGTAAAAGACCAACGAATTTTTATGGACATGGCGTAGAAATCGGCAACCCTCCACTATGAGATAATGCAGAGATTGTAGTTCCTCATGGACGATTTTTGTATTGAACTCTTATTCTTGGTCGAGATCACCCTAATGGTACCCCAGTAATGGTTATGGAGTGGCCTGTTATAAGGTATTCACTTGGTAGGAGATCGACAAATCCTCATCCTGTGTTTTTTTGTATCCTGGTATAAACGACATAATCTGCTGGATAGTCAAAGACAACACGAAAGTAATTTTCTGGTGTTTTACAGATGGTATGAGTAATTGTGTGAAGTGTAGAAAGTTCAGCAATCGTTGCTTGTCCTGATACTGAAAATGGCGGTTGTGTAAAATCAGGATTGGTAATGACATTGGTGTTTACGAGACAGCGCTGCGTGGTTGGCGTGACTGTGACTGTTTGTATAGGGGCACTGGGTCATTGAGCAAGATCAATAATAGAAAACGTTGTTGCGGTTGGATTTGTTGTTCGGAGAGTGTGTATGTGTCATCGTGGTTGATTAAGAAAGGGGTAGTTAAAGACTCTTGCTAGTGAGGAGTCTCCATTGATAGCGGTAAGAATAAATGCACTATTTGGTCTTGAACCGTGAAGAACAGGTACATAAGACGATGGTTTGTTGCCATCAGTAAGGCGACAACCGTAGAATTGTGTTGGTGTTGGTGGTGCACATAGTCCATTTGCAACATTGATAACTCATGATTGGCTGATGCTGAGTCAGTGTGGATCATAGGTATACGTAAGAGATAGGTATGTCGTATATAGGCCATTGCCAAGTGTGTTTGCAGGTTGTGTTGTTGTAAATGATTCTGTGAGAGATTCTCATACAAATGATGAGGTGCGAGAAAAGAGTATACGTGGTCAAAATCATGCTTGAACACGAACATCTCCTAGAGGATAGATCGGTCAAGTAGATGGGAATGAAAGAGTAGCTGTTGCATCAAGAATGAGATCGTTACATGAGTCGTGAGGAATAGTAGTCATGAGAGATTCGATGCCTCATCAGAGAAGACTAAACGCAACAGTAGGTGATGGCAAAAGGAGTGATCCAACGATATATGTTAATTGAGTTGGAGCGGGGATCAATGTTGTTGTTTGTGTATAGTTTGTGACAGCTTTTTGTATAGGAGCATGGAGACCTATACGATATTGTGTCGATCATACAAGGTTTGGATCAGTTGTGATACGTCATTGTTGGATACATGACGCATTAAATGATTCATATGGTCTCACTGAAAGAGCACACAGATCAGTTAGTCCTGTAAGGATTTGAGATACAGATCCAATGATGAGATGAGCATTGACTATACTTGTTGTATTATTGACAAGAGTAGTTCATGATCACAGCGTAAGAGATGCTGTTGCGATAATCGCAGATCAATTATTGAGGAAGACTGAACCATTTGTACGAGTTTGTGGATTTCATGATACGAGTCAGACCGTATTATGAGATATGAGTGAGTTTTGGATGAGTAATTCATGATTGTAGGGAGCAGGCGCATTGATTCATGTAGTATTGTTTGTCATAACCGAATTTGCAAATGTGACATATCCTTTGTGTCATGGTCTCAATTGATCAGGATGATCATGAGCAAATGTCAATCACAATCAGTTATTGAAGATCATGCTATTATTGATGACAACTCATGATCCTCCATTGATTTGGATCCCAAATCCATCATGACCAAAAATTCTTGTATTAGAGATGGTAATATTCTCTGGTCTTACTGTATCAAATTCTCGTGATTTGAAATGAATTCCTCATCACATTCGATCAGTGATTGTATTATTGTTATTGTAAATATCCAAATTATGTAAGTTGACGCCATTGATTGCGTCATCGAGCCATATTCCTAGTCGCCTATTTGAATGGGACGCTCATCATGACCATACAATAGTATGTGGTTTTGCATATCGTCCCCAAATTTCAAATCAGACAGTTGAGTGTGATGTGATGACATTGGTGAGTGTTATGGTATGAGAGTCTTGCATCTGTATTCAAAATCATCGATTCCATAACATATTTCTTGCATGAACAGATGATCGATATACATTGTTGTTTCCATGATGACGTGATGTCACATTGCGTATTGTTCCAAATTTTGTATCATAAAAAAACATTCATGCTAAGAGATTGTTTTCAATGAGGAGATTTTCTGCATGAAAATTACTAACATTTTTGAAGGCAATACCAATATGATTTTTTTCTCATCATACAAGTCATTGTATGGTGATTCCATGGATTCAAATACGTTGACTATTTTCTATTTCTATCATTCATCATCTGGTAAAATAATTGATTCCGTGAGGTCGATCTGGATGTGTTGGGTATCATTGCTGCATAAATGATGTTGTTGTGAGAATCACCTCTCATCATGAGGTATCTCATACAAGTCACACACAATTTTTTCCCATGATGGTCATTCCTTTAACCAATGCCCATGTGCCTGCATTGCTGGTGAAGGGGAGAGTATGTGTTCATGCTTCAAATACATAGATTGTATTGGATTCTCATGTTTGGACAACAGGTACATTTGTGATGACACGAACAACGTTCATAGCGTTTTTGTCACAGGAAGCAAGTGCTGGCATGCTAGCAATAACGGTATCGATAATCTCGCTATCCGTAGGCGATGTTGATCGGAATGTAGTATCCAGAGTTTGTCCATAGACAAAAGAGCTAAGGAAAAATATAAGAAGATATCAATGAAAAAAGAGTTTTTTCATGAAAAGCTAAAGTAAAATAAAAAAGTAGAATTGACGAGACTTGGTGTAAGTATCGATCATTGCAGATGATGATAATTTTTTTTTTATTTTCAAGAGAAAATTATCTATTGATACTTTTGATCTTTTCCTAATGTATGATGTTGTCATGATGGGGAGGGGGTAGTGTTGAGGATGATGCATACAAGAAGACATTTTTTATAGAAAGAAATACTGTTCTCCTGTGAGAATTTGGAAAATATATACATTATGGTGCTTGTATGGTTTGTGTTTGATAAGAGGCAGATTATTTTTTGTAGTGATGGAATGGTGTTTTTAGTTTTCGTAAGGAATGATGAGAAAGGTGGTATGAGCAGGTTCTGTATTGCACCACAGACGAATAGCAGGAATAAAATGTGATCAGTTATTTGTGCTGTATACAAATTCTCCCGTGAGTGATGGACATGATCGTGAGATGCTGTTAATTGCTTGATTGATGCGCTCTTGAGAGGGGATATAGACATAATCTGCTGTTTGTTCAAAGGTTTGTAGATATGTCGTAAAAAAACGCATATTCCCTTGCTCATCACGAACTGTTTGCCTTTGATAGGGTACACCACCTTCCCATCGAAGTGGGATCCCTTCGTATGTGGTTGCTTCTTGTCCTGAGAGCGATATCATCCTTTTTTCTACCAAAAAATCGTAGGTTGGTCATCATACTCATTGCTCATCATTGTGAGCATTCGCTGTAAGATTACCCAAAAAATCGAATTCATACTGTCGTCCTGATTCTTGTCGTGCAAGACGAGTCCATTGAGGATGAAGAAATGATGTGATGGTTGGTGGGATGAGAGGGCGACTGATAAGAGTCTGACCACTTGCAGGGAATGATGTAAGAAACTTGTGATCTCGTGTGGGCTGTGTGCTTTGTTGATGGTGAGGAGTTTGTGTTTGTCATGTGTCTGAAGGTTGTGTCAGTATTGTCATCGTTGCTCTTTGAGGAACAGGTTCGGAAATGTCTTTTTTTTCGGATACGTGTAGTGTAATCGGTGACGATTGTGTTCTGGTGGTGGCTGATCAGTCTGCTGATACACCATAGGCCATGAGTGTATACAGTTGTTCTACCTCATGAACTCAACGATCTGTATCATGAGACTGTGAGTATGACACTGATCAAGACGTTCAGAGTATACTCCAACGAGCATCCCATATCAGGACGATGGCAACCCCCAAAGCAAAACTTGCAACATATCTTGCCCATACTGTCCATGATCAACGAACTACAATACCTAATCCTCTGTCTGTGAGTTTTTGTTTTTCATCGATAGCACGTTGTGCGTTGAGAAGATGTTGGATTTTTTGTCGTTGCCTCATATTCGTATCTAGGGGTTGGCGTGGTTGTTTATGGTTTGTAAGTGCATTAAGGACGTTTTCCCATTGTTGATCTGTTCGATTGATGTCAGGGAATTGGTCGCGAAATTCGGCAATATTCATCCAAAGTATAGAAAATAAAAGCGATCGAAGATTTAGAGAATAATCATAATGCACAGGAGCAGAAGATACTGTGTTCGTTGTTTGATTTTTTTGATGCCATTATAGATCGTTTGTTTGACTGTGTCACCAGATTTATTCATCAACGATCAGATATCATCAAATGACAATCCATCAATAAGTCTTAATCTTATCATTTCTGCAGTGAGGGGAGGGAGTGACTCAATGGCTTTTTGGATAGCATCATGGAGTGTATTTATTTGAGCGATGTGATCAGGTTCTGGATCACGATGGGTGTGTGTTGCATCACTGATATGGGTATCGAGCCAGGCAATGTCTTTTTTGTACCAATCAATAAGTGTAGTATGAGCAATACGATAGATTCGTGCACGCAATTCAGCAGCTCAGGCAAATGTTTTTCTCTTGCTATGCGTAACGACTTTTTCGAGGACGCGTGCATAGATATCATCAGCATCGGAAGCAACAGTGCAGCGACGAACAAGAAAAGGATATACTGACTGACTCATGTCATCATAGAGTTGTTTCCGTGCATGATCGTCTCGTTGGCGAAGCTTGACGAGAAAATCATCAGAGAAATAGGAGCAATGCATGCCGGAAGGAAAAATAAAACATTGTTCCTGTTTCTATAGAGAAACGATTTTTTTTTGCAAGAGGAAAGAGAAAATGTGTTTTGTGCACAGAAGATAGAAAATCAAAAATTATATTATTTGTCAATCGATAAGCGTAGGAAGATGATAGTATTTTTGTTTTTTTTGATGTATATGATTATAACTATATAGTAGCAATCATGGTTTTATTTTTTTTGCTCTCTACTATGGCTCCCGAGGTAATGCAACAAATGATCAAACGATGATGAGCAATTGTCCTTGTTTTTGCATTGGCAGTGTGATGATATTTTGCGTATGATATAATGACAAGCTCATCGTCAGAAGATGTCGTTACCCAGGATTGGGAAGAACGAGATAATCTTGATGATTTTTTGGCATCGCAGACATGAGCAGCTACTGTTTCATGATTAACACCATCAGCCTTGCAGACGTGATTAGTGGGAGGAAGTTGAGGGACGATTGCAAGAGAAGGTGAAGTAGTGTCCAATATTATCGTATGATCGTGAGAAATGAGTGCTGACTCATGAGAGACGATAGGATCATGAGATGAGATAGTGTGATGAACAGGGGAAGTGACCGTAGAAGATGTTTTTGATCAATTACTTGTAAATGTATCTTTTTCATGACAAGAGAATTTATCATGATCGATGAACGGCATATTATCAGGTACGTTAATATCATCAACGTCACCTACTTCATGATCGTGAGTATTGTCATGACAAACTGAATGATGAAATAGCTGATCATGATCGTCTTTGGTATGAGTTTTTTCTGTTGGGCAGTCAGGATCTCTCATCATCTCATGATTGGAACAGTATCCTTCATGACAGCTGACTGGAATGTCAGGTACAACGACATTGCCGTCTTTGTTTCGTATTGATTCTCAGTCAGTTACTGGCGTACAGACAAGGTCTACATCTCTTCTTACTACTTTCCCTGTGAGTGATGAGCTTTTGATGGAACATTATCGTCAGCGAAAAAATAATAATAGATAATAATGTCAAATATTTAACGTTCTTTATTGATAAAAATATTTGTGTATTATTTTATAATCTCTATACTTTGTAGTAAGAGAAATTGGTCAAGTATTTTTGTTTTTTTCTTTACTTTCCTTTTTTTGTGTATGAAACGTTTTATCATTTTTATTCTTGTATTATGTGTTTTGTCTACTTGATTGGTGATGGCACAAACAGATATTAATGCATTTTTGCAAGAAATTTTATCATCGATTGGGACATCGTCATCATTTGGCTTTGGTGCAAGTGATACAGTAACTGTGGTGAGGCAAACTGATACAAGTGTGGAGATATCATTTCCTGTCGTGATGAGTGGAAGTACTCCAATCACTCGTTATAAAGTAGATGGATATAATGTGTCGATGCAGAATGTTGATAATATCGATTTGGTTGATTCTTCATTGACTGTATCTCAAGACTCAACTATTCCGCAGGATCAAGTTACTGCTAGAGTAGGAAGAATTCTCGTTACAGGACTCAATCCATGAACCACCTATTATTTTACTGTCACGCCTAGATGACCAAATGGTGAAAATGGGACACCATCTCGTGAAGTGGTGTACAATCCAGCGACAGCAACAACACAAATGCCATCAAATACATGAATTACAAACCAACAATGATCAGCAGCAAATATGAATCTTGCGAATGTGACATACACAACCAATTGATTAGCAGTCACGATGAGACGAACACCTATTGGTGGAGCAACAAAAATACAATTTTCGTACACAACACCAGGGGTGACTGTGGCTCAGGTATTGGGTGTTGCCAATATGGCAGACGGGACATTTACGTTTACTGTTCCAAGACCAGACACGTACATTGTTAATCTTCAACCACTCAGGGATGATAATGCGCAGGCAGGAACTGCTATTGCTCAGACAATTCGTGTGCTTGCATGATGAGCATCTGTAACTCCGACCAATCCATGAACACCTATTCCTGTCGTCCCTAATGTTTGACCAAAAGAAGATGTAATGATGCTATTGTTTCTTTCAGTTTTGGTATATGTGGGCTATCAATGATATCGTAAAATCAGAGCATAGCCGTAGACACACAAGGGTTTCGTCCTTTGTTTTTTAGGATTTCTTTTCTTGTATGATTACGCTGAATACGATTACCAAAGCTCTTCGTTGAGTGTGTTCTCTTGATGATCGTCGTGGTATTTTTTGTAGTCTGTTTCGTGGTAATCAACTTTTGATTTCTCAAGGGGTTTTATTTACAGACAAACCTATTGGGTCTGTCGCTGAGACTATGTATGTGTGAGTATGGGAAGATCATGCAAAAATAGCAGATATTGGCTGTATTGATGTAGTGATGGATCGAAAACAGCAACTATCGCTCAATGACATTCTTGATATTGATTTAACGCAGTATGGTGTATGTGTTGCAACTTTGGATGGGAAAGCGAGTGCTTGTCTTCTTCCTCAGACTTTGGGTGTGAGTGATATCAAAATTGCTATCAATGCAATGAAAACAAAATATCATACTCTTACATGAGGGATAAATGTCTATACGTTTACAACGACTAGGGTCTTGGTATCATAATATTTATTATGGAACGTTTTATTTGTAGATGGAGAATGTTTGTTTTATTTTTATGACCTAGTCAAACGAGGTATAAGAAGAAAAGATTATATGATAGCAGTATCTATTTTGGTACTTTGTATCATAATCATTTGGTGGGCATGTGTCACGACAACGACAGTTGGCTATGGAGATGTTGTGATTTATCTTAATTTATTTTAACTTGATTGTGTATGATCTCCTCATTCATGAAATGATCATTGATTATGTAAAATACCACAAAATTTTTCTGAAAAGTTACGCAACAAAACTACTTGACATTAATACATTTCATTATCAACTTCTCACAAGAAGTATGAGTGATGATGTAGATATTGTGCTTCGTGATCTTTTGTCATATGATGAGGGGAACGAATTATATAGTTTTCCTTTACAATCATTATGGTATGGTAAGACGTTGGCTGATAAAAAAAAAGTATTTAGGGACAAATGTTTCTATTATTTGTTTGTATCATCAACAGACTGCACAGATTTCTTATCATGATATCACAGACATTGACGAACATCATGTGATTTATTATGTTTCTGATGATAAATCTGATCAGCTATAGTCAACGTCGTTCTCGCATAAAGATAGCTGCTGCTTGTCAGACATTGAGACTTGCTTTGATGCCCTGCATAGGGATATGAACGACGAGATCCATGGCTGCCAGCGTTGACTGTTCGACGCCCGTCACTTCATTTCCAACCCAGACTGCCAGTCAGTTATATTTTTTTTTATCATACAAAAAAATGCTATCCTGAGATACAAAGCAATCATGAGATAAGGGACGGCTGGTTTGCGTAATTTCTGCTGCGACACAGAGCAGATGCTTGTCACGAGCTCGCTGGATTGCTGGTTGAGTATCCCATACCATGTCCCCAAAATCAATAAGAGGGATACTATTTTCTGCTCATAGTGCTGATTTGTGTACTTTGGGTTGCGTGTGGGGGGATGGTGTATAGCCAGAAATGACAACTCCTCGACCCAAAGCATCAGCAGTACGAATAATATTACCTACATTATAGGCACTACGGATATTTTCGCAAATAATTCGACGAGACATGATAGTATGAGCAATAAAATACCATTGCTGTATGAGATATCTGTATTTCTCGATTAGGAAAGATAATGGATGGTTGGTTTGGTAGTGTCACGATGACATCAGGTAACAAATTTCCAGTGCGGATGGGAAAGAATGCTGTCGTTGCCTAAGATAGCAAGGGTATAGGTGTTTGGGAAGGATTGAGGATGAGAGAATGAAGAGATGATGTTAGTGGCAATCGTTATTGGATGAAGACGGTACTGCTTAGATTGGAAAATAGTACGAAATGATCTATGGAAAGAAAAAAATCACCACTGACATGGGATGATGGTATCGACTCCCGCATCTTTTAGAGGACGCACATCGTGTTTAATCTGCTTGGTGAGCATCATATCTCTCGTGGGTAGATAACGTAAGAGAGGACATCGATGAGGGACGGAGATGGATCGATGCTGTCGTGGATGCGCAAAGCGCTTAGTCTGTTTTTGTTGATCAGTCATAGGGTGAGACAGGAAAGTATTTTGTATGGTATATCTAGTCCAGAGTTGACTATCTATCGTACTCATTATTCGTCCTATTTTCCCTACCAGAGAATACGTCAATGCATAACGAGTATAGCTATGAAAGAGAGGCATAATCGATGCTGCAGTTGATGGATCATATGATTGCCAGATGAGTTCTCGCAGGGGAGGTAGGATGAGATGGGTACATCCCTGATTGATAAGCCATGTGCAATGCTGATGGAGACGTTGGCCTATAGCATCATAATGATATTCGTCATGGTTACTCATCGTCATATCAAGTAAGGTGATAAGTTGTTTATTGCCATAGCGAAGTGGAGGAAGGAGTGAAAGCGAATTAATCCCAAGGCTAATAAGTCAGATCATACAAAAGAATGATGATAAAGGATCTCAACGTAATGAGACATGGTGATAGATGTAAAGACGTTTATTGGATGATTTGAGAATTATTTTCCAATCAAAACGCCCATCGTCTTCATCAAGATAACGATATCAAGCCACAGGGATCGATTGGTAATATACCAAATATCATATCTTGCTTCGATAGCAAAATCTTGTGTATCTCTACCATGAATTTGAGCATATCAGGTAATACCAGGCTTGACCGTAAAAAGTTTTTTTTGCCATTCTTCGTAGCGTGCAACTTCATGAGGCATATGGGGACGTGGTCAAATGAGAGACATATCACCACGGAGTACGCATCGTAGACTAGGAAGCTCATCTATTGATAATTTTCTTATCCATTTGCCAATCGGTGTCACTCTTGGATCATCCGCGATTTTTTGGAGAATTCATGGTCTGACATTTTTGGCTGAGTTAATAAGTGATTGTCGCTTTTGCCATGCAGCGCTTCCACCATATGCGTCACCGACACAGTCATCGTAATACATACTTCTAAACTTCACAAACTGAAAAGGTTTTCATCAGAGTCATATTCTTGTTTGTCGATAGAGGATTGGTCAGGGAGAGGTGCACTTGATTATGATAGCAACAATGAGGAGGAGAGGGCTGAGGAGGAGGAGTCATAGCAAGGCTCACACAATATCAATGATTCTTTTCATAATCAAACTCCAGCCTTCAATTTTTGTTAGTTGGTATTTTTGGACAGGGAGTCAGAGAAAATATGAGGGAATGACACGACAGTCAGATAAGAATACTGTTGATGGGATATGATAAAAGCTCATCATTGTTCATCTGCCACGATTGAGTCGTTGTTCAATCGTTGCGGGAGGGAGATCTCAGAGAAAAATAAGGGATTGACAGGTTGGAGGGATATCATCGTAGTGAGTAACAAACTGTGTATGAGACGGGAGGAGTGGACGCACATCATCAAGGGAGATATTATCTCCTGTTAGGACTGCAAAGGATAATGATTGAGGGTTTCGTTTACGAATAAAGAGGAGATATAGACGATCAATACTAGGAAGAATGATGAGTGTCAAAAAGATTACAACAAGTAGAATAAACCTTGATATTCCATTCCAGAGCCATCATTGACCAAAAAATGCAAGACAGGTGAGTGAGATAGATCGCAAGGTCCATACTTTACTAAAGATGTGCGCATCATGATCATATGTGTATGGTGATAATTGGTAGAAACCATACATCATCCCTAAACTTATAAATCATCCAATCCCTAAGCAAGCAAAAATAACAAGCTCATCAAAATAAACTCCTGTACCTAAAAAAAACCTCTGTCGTCGTCATGATGTAAACCTCAAATAACTGACAACAGCAAAAATAAGAATTAACACAATGCTATGAATGATGAGACGAAGAAGAGGACGATGGATCATGAGCAGGAAGAAATAAATGATGATGGATGATATATTTTTTTGTATAATGAGAATGGTCCTTGCCTGAAGGATGATATGTATAAATGAGAGAGTTGAGAGTATGGATATGTCTTGTGTATGATAGAATGAGAAGTAAGAGATGGCAACGAGTATATTGCCACTATGCTAATGATTTTTTTTGTTGTTGCAAGAGAAAAGCCCCACAGATCAGTGGGGACTTCACTATGATTAAGAAGTATGGTATTTATTCGTTTGCTACTTCAGGAATTACGTGTGTTTCTTGTTGGTCAGATGTTTGTTTGGGTATAAATGGTTTCCTTGCAGTTTTTTTTTGTTTTCTTGCTTCTGATTCTTCTGGTGTTTCGTACAACGCTCTCATCGAGAGTCCAATTCTTCTATTTTTGATATCTAAGAGAATAATTTTTGCTTTGACAATTTGTCAGATTTTTACTGCTTGCGATGGATTATCGATTCCTTTATCAGAGATTTCCCCTAAATGGATTAATCCGTTAATGTCATCAAAGATTCTCATAAAGACTCAGTAAGGAACATATCTGACGATTTCTCATTCGATAATGTCACCCATTTTGAATGTTTTTGCGATCACTACCCAGGGATCTTCTTTGAGTTTTTTTGCAGAGAGGGAGATTTTTCCTCCTTCAAGGCCGATGACTTTGACTCTCATGGGGTCACCGATTTTGCCAAGTTCATCAATATTATTGACGTGTCCGTAGGTGAGTTCAGAAATATGAACCAATCACTCAACACATCCACCAATTGTTACAAAGAATCAATATGATGAGATGCCACTGATGATACCATCATAAACATTATCAACAGCAATTGTTTGCATGATTTTTTCTGTTTCAGGTCTCAATGCTTCTCTTTCAGAAAGGATCACTCTTCTTTCATCTTCATCAATTGACACAATCTTGACTTTGAACTCCTTTCCAAGGAGATCGAGAAGTTTTTGGAAGATCATTTCTTGGTCTCCATCTTCCACTCTTGGATAATGAATGGGTGCAAGTTGTGAGAGGGGAATAAATCATTTGATACCATGCATATCCACCATGAGTCATCCAAGATTTGCTTCAGTAGGGATTACAGTCATCAGTTCTTCTGATTCTGCTTTTGCAATCAATCAGTTCCAAATATCCACTTGGAGAAGCTTGGTGACAGAGATGATAAAATATCCTTGTGAATGTTTGATATCGGTAGAGATGAGTTCTGCTTCGATTTCAGATCCTGGTAGAAGTTCAACACCGTTTTTTTGAAGATCTTTTACCTCTTTGTTGAGAATGATAGCAGTAAATACTCCTCATGCACAATCAACAAATGCTCAAATGGATGTATGTTTGCGAACGATACCAGTTATTTTTTGTCACTCACGAATGAGAGGGAGTGCAGTTTGTGTCATAAAATAAAATGTTAAGAAATAAAAAAAAAACTATGAAAAATAAAAAAAAGTATGAAAATGTGTGTAGGAGATGACGTGTATATGGTGACAAAATCATATGTATATTGCTCGTCTATGCGCACGACATCACATAAACATTATCATTATTGTTTAGACTTTGAGTCCTGTTTCAGCACTGACAATCAGGTATCTCTCAAGGTTATTGTTTTTGAGATATTTGAGATGATTTCTTCTCAATGCGACAAGTCTCAACAATCTTCTTTGAGCATCGTAATCTTTTTTATTGCTTGCAAGATGAGTTTGGAGAGCATTAATTTTTTCTCCAATAATCATAATCTGAAATTCGGGAGATCCTGTGTCTTTTTCGTGTCTTTGGTACCATGAGGATGATGATACTTCTTTTTTTGCTGCTGGTTTTTTTGCAGTTTTTGGAGCTTTGACGTCTCCTGTTTCTGATGTTTTTGCCATAAAAAATAGAAAGAAAATAAAAAGGGGGTAAATATACCACATTGCCACGAGATACGAAGTGTGGCACACCTCGTATGTGATGGAGAGCGAAAGGAGATCGAGAGACATTATCATCAACCATAGCTATCTCGTAGCGTTACGAACATGACATACTGACTCATAAACGAGACATATGCGGTCAGTCATTGTTTTTTGTCTCCGGTAGGAATCGAACCTACATCTAAGGCTTAGGAGTCCTTTGTTCTATCCATTGAACTACGGAAACAGACCAAAACAACGACTACATTATATAGTCACTTTCTCTTAAAAAGCAAGGACAAATTTGTATTTTCTTTTGACATTTATACATTGACTGTTTTTCATTATTCCTTTTGTTGTCTGTATTTTCTCTTGCATTTTTGCTTTGGATACATAAGGTAGTGTTGACGGTCAGAGATGGTTCATGTGTTTATTTTTTTTGTGTTATGGTGTATACAGAAACAAAAACCATTGCCTGGTTTGATAGGATAAAGGCGAGTATTAAACAAATTTGATGATGATTTTTTCTTATTGGGGCATCATTGGTTGCCCTTCGATGGAATGAAGCAAACTATATCCAAACAAAAGAATCTCTTGAAGAGCTCGGTAGCAATATTGTTGCTGTATCTGCTGATGCTGTGGATGTTGCAAACAATGGGTTGCCTATTCATATCCAAGGTTCTGTCCAAACGACAGAAATCATAGGAGATGAGCAATTTTTTCTTATGGCGCCCACAGGTGCATTGCGTGTGATGAGAACAGTTGAGATGTACCAACGAGTAGAAACCACAAAAACAGAAACTACAGATAATGCTGGTGGATCACAGACAGAAAAGATGACCTATGAGTATACCAAAGAATGGAGGAGTGATGTGATTGATTCGTCTTCTTTCAAACAACCTCAAACACCATCAAATCCATGATCAATGCCGTATGCTGCTTTTGAGAAAACAGTTTCGTCTGCGACGGTAGGAGCATTTGTTCTTTCTCCTGACCAAATCCAGCAAGTGCCGTGATGAGTAAAACTTATGCCAACTGATGATGTGTTGGTTGCTCTTGACTTTGTAACCCAAAATCGTGCGATTGTTCGTGATGGCTACCTGATGATTGGACAAACAAGCAAGCCATGATTGACACCGACTATTTGAGATATCCGTATTTCGTGGGAATATGTCCCTGCTACTGATGTTTCTATTATTGCTCAGCAGAATAACGATAGACTCCAAGAGTTCCAAACCAATCATGGTAAGTCGTTTTTTCTTTTGCACGAAGGACGCAAATCTGCTGACGTCATGATTGCTGACGAACAAAGTAGTAATACCATGATTGCGTGGCTAATCAGAATTGTGGGAATTGTGTTTTGTATCATCTGATTCAACATGATCTTTTCTATCCTTCCTACCATTGCCTCTATCCTTCCTCTTTTTGGACGAATTGTCGGTGCAGGGATAAGTCTTGTTGCCTGAGTCTTATGATTCTCACTTTCATTTATCATGATTGCGATTGCGTGGGTGAGATTTAGGCCACTGATCGGGATTGGATTATTGATTGTGTGAGTGTGAGCTGGTGCCTGGTTGTGGTGGCACAAAAAAAATGCCCCAGGCATCACCAAGGACGAAGAACCTAAACAAGCAGATGAAGAAGTTGTGGAGACCAAATAATCTGTGTTTCCCTAAAAAAAAGAGACCACTGACGCGATGTGATGATGTCAGTGGTTATTTTAGCTTTTTTGTTTTTTTCGTGCTAGTGTTTTCCCATCTCAGCTTGGTACGAGTGCGATGAGAGTGTTTTCGTCTGTACGAATTTGTCCATACTGTGCTAAATCATCAGGTGATGGGTTTCGTTCCTGTCAATGTCATCATGATTGGACGATGGTTTTATATTGCAAATTTTGTCCTTGTAGGATGTCTCCATTGGGGGCCATGAGAAGTGTTGTAGTGAGTTCTGCGTCTTTGTTATTGATGGTTTGATTGCTTGCAATGTGTCTTAGTGTGACTGTGATGGGTGTGTAGTTTTTCCCATCTATGGAGATTTGTTTGTAGATTGTTGGTGTTTTGCTTATGTCAATCCCAATTCATAGGCTTGATACACCACGAAGGGTTGGATCAGTTCGGTATGACTTATTTTTTCCAACTTCTCTTACTCAATCTCATTTGGTTCGTGTATCATCTGGAATAATCATTGTTTGTTTCAGGGAGGGAGATCTGTTAATATCATCAATTTTTTCCAATGGATTGTTATGATTTTCTATTTCTTGTTCCGTTCTTCGCTTGATTCAAGCAATATTATCATATTTTAGTCGAGCGTATCATCATTGTCATTGAAATTGTGAAAGTGTGGTTTTTGTGTTGGGAAAATTGGAAGTATTAGATAGATGATAGTTTTCTTGATAATATGATACAAATTTTTCTCCTGTCCACACAAATTCTTTATTTCCAATTTTGACATATTGGCTCGGAATGGACCCGAATTTTGCACTATTGTCATCAAGTTTAAGAGAAATGGTGTATGAAGAATTGTTTTGGCTTGGGTCGGTGATGAGAATGCGAACGATCTTGTTTTTTTCATCAAAAATAGTTTTGGACATATCTGATGGTTTGATGTAGGGGAGTCATCATCATCGTGTTGGTCCACGCATTGCATTGAGTCATTGTTTTATCTTTTCGTCAAATGATAGTTCGTTTTTGACCTCTTCTGTGACGTTTGTCTCAGTTGTTTGATTTACTTCTTTCTTTGCTGGTTGTGCTGGCAATGTTCCTTCCAATCGTTGAAGAATTGTTTTGTGTGGCTCGTTAGATCATCGCAATGTAAGATTTTGTTTGACGGCTGGTGTGGAGAAGTGTTTTTTGAGACGGTCAGAAAGTCATGATCATCACAAAATATCAAGATTGGCGAGGCTCTCTATTCCAATACTTTTGATGAGGTAGATAAAATCTGTTATTGATGGATTGGCGTATGTAAGAAAATCCTTGATGCACTCTTGTTTGAATGCGTTCGTTTGCATATAGGTATCAATTTTGGTAAGCAGCAGATTTGGTGTTTTGGGATTTTTGGTATCTGCCCAAATCTTGACGATTTCTGCTGGTATTCATCCTCGTGGATTTCATGGTGTTGCTTTTCTTTTTTGCTGTGCAAGGGTTTTGATGAAGTCTGGGTATGATCAATCTTCTCCCAATAGATCATTTTTGAGTTCTTTGAGTTTTGTAATAATTTGTTGTTTTTCTGCATCGATTCTTTCGCTCATGTCTTTGAGATTTTTTGTGTCTTGATCTTCTTTCCCATCAAATAATGTGTGGGCGTTATCGTTGGTCAGTTCTTGCATTTATATCTTCTCTTGTAAAAGAATAAAAAGCTGGTATACTGCATGCTACTAGTATAGTTAATGTTATTTTATTTTGCAAATTTTTGATGGATATTATTCTATTTTGCAAATTTTTGATCGATGCGTCGTGATCCACGATGATTTTACCGTGTGATGGGCTACCCGTTGCCTTCTAGTGATCCTTATCTTTGAGTTTTTTGAGTTCTGTAATAATTTGTTGTTTTTCTGCATCGATTCTTTCGCTCATGTCTTTGAGATTTTTTGTGTCTTGATCTTCTTTCCCATCAAATAATGTGTGGGCGTTATCGTTGGTCAGTTCTTGCATCCACATCTTCTCTTGTAAAAGAATAAAAAGTCGGTATACTGCATACTACTAGTATAGTTAATGTTATTTTATTTTGCAAATTTTTGATCGATGCGTCGTGATCCACGATGATTTTACCGTGTGATGGGCTACCCGTTGCCTTCTAGTGATCCTCATCGTTTCGCTCGATGTGGTGATCAAGCAGAGCCTCAACCATCAGATTATCCATCCATCAATAAGGATGTGATGGCTACTCATTGTGCTCGTATCGAAAAGCTCAAACTCTATTGTGCATCAACGCCTTTTCTCCGTGCGGTGTATGTATGCAATTCATTGTCGTTTGAAGCTGGGAAAGAGACGAGTGATATTGATGTTGTCTGTGTTGTGGATCCGTGATACTTATGGGTCGCGAGAGCATGGTTGACGATAATACTATTGGTTACAGGGCAAAAAAGGATGTTTGGATGATCAAGTGCAGGTAAGGTCTGTTTGAGTTTTTGGCTTGATAGTTCTTCGCTTAACTTGTTTCCGCTCTCTCTTTCTCCCTTGGATTATTATTTGATCTACTGGATTGCTCATTGTGTCCCGATCTATCTGCGTGATGGTGAGCAGGATGTCTGATTGCTGAGACGTGCAAATAGTTGGATTGATCGTTGGCTTCCCTGAACGGTATGATATGTTCATACAATCCCAAACCTTTTGCCTCGTATTGGGTCAGTTCGTTTTTTTGCTTTCCTTCCCAAACTTTTTGGTTCCAAACGATTGGGACCTCTCCGTTGGTTTCTTCGTATCTCCCAAATCTTTTTGATGATAGTTAAACGTTGGTTCAGAAAAGAAAAATATACCATTGTGTCTGACACTGTTGTGAGAACCTATCGTGATCAGAGACAGGTCTATAATACAGCCTTGGGACTGCATTTTCGCAAAGATTTCTAACTAATTGTTATCACAAAGATAGTCTGAACGCTTCCTTTTTGTTCGAAAAATCTTACAACCAATCATGCTGTGTTTTGCCGTTCAAAGACAAACACGTATTTCGTTTTGTGTTCGTTTTAATTTATTGAGAGTCAATGCAAGATATAAAAGCAGTGTTTGATATTGGGAATGGCTACATCAAAGGTGCTGTTTTTGTTCAAGAAGATGATAATGTTTCTGTCCTTGCCAAAGATATTGTCAAAATTGATGGTATGCGCAAATCAAAAATTCTCGATATTGCAAAATTTGCAAAAAATATAGGTGATGTGATGGAAAAATTTGTTAGAAAAATGGGTGGCGATTTTGTGGATGAGGTGATCGTGGGTATTTCTCATCCTGAGATGCAAATTGAACGTATTACTGAACACAAAAGAGTGCTCAATCCTACTATCACTAATGCTGATGTCAATCATCTTAGCAAGCTCATGACAGAGATATCACATTCCGAAAACTACGAAACTGTCAAAATTCTTCCTATCTACCGAATTATTGATGAAACAAGAAAAGAAAAAGATCCTATCTGATTGCAAGCGAAGAGATTGTGACTGATGGCGGATGTTTTTAGAATTCCGAAAAATTTTTATAATCAAATTCTTGAAACATTCCAAAAACTTCATATCAAAGTTGTTGATATCGTCCCCAATATCCTTGCCACAGCAGAAGCAGCTCTTGATTTTGATCAAAAAGATCTTGGATCGCTCGTTATCGATATCGGGACCAATCAAACAAGTTATGTTGTCTTTGAAGATGGCTATCCCCTCGAATTTGGATTGTTCCCATATGGATGAGAGGATGTGACCAAAGATATTTCTATTGGGATGAAAGTCGATATTATTGAAGCAGAGGATCTCAAAGTTTCTCATGCAATAGTAAGCGATGATCCTGATAATCCTGTGTCTCATACAGACGATTCGCCGGTGGATTCACTTTTTCTTACACAAATCGTCAGTGCGAGGTATGCAGAAATCTTTGAGCTAATCCAACAACGTCTTGTTGCTCTCGATCGTGATGGAAGATTGGCGTGATGAGTGTATATCACCTGATGAGCAACTAAGATTCCGTGAATCCTCGATCTAGCCAAAAAAGTCTTTACCCTCGCATGCTTTGAAGCTAAAGAAAAAAGACTCCATGTTCCAGATCTCTCGAAAAATAAGCAATTTCTAAACTGTTTGTGACTGTATCTCTGGTATACGACATATGGAGCAAGCAGGGGAGGCGGACTTGGATTTGGCCTTAGTATGGGATGGATGAACAAAATTTGGTGATTTTTTAAGGATTTGTTTTAGAAGAAGTGTTTTATTCTGTTGGGCTTTGCTGCGCATGGTCAAACATGTTATACATTGTGATTTATAATGTAGTGTAATATTTTATATTTTATATTTTTTTTCTAATGACTAATAAACTTAACACTGGTTCGGAGAAGAATAATTCGGCATTAGCACGTGCTCAGGAAAAATTTAGGATTGCTGTTGAAGAACGAAACAACATACTCAGTGATGCTTATCTCTTTATGAACAAAATGAAGGCAGTAGCAGAAGCTCCCTCACTTAAGGAACAGATGGAAATGCTCAACAGACTTACTACGCAAAACAATAAACACAATCCTGAAGAGAATTCTGGAGAGGCACACAATCCTGAAGAGAATCCTGAAGAGGAACACAATCCTGAAGAGAATCCTAAAGAGAAACACAATCCTGAAGAGGAAATGTAAGCCTATTTTATATCTCTTTATTGATCGTATGTCTTTTCTTTCCAATCCCTGAAAAAAGTCCCTTTTGTCTTTTGGTACAGGTGTTGTATCGTGATTGGTATGATTGCCTGCCGTGATATGACAAGCATGTTCCGCATTGAGTGTTGTGTTTGGGGCATGGTGGGTACTAAACAAAACTATTGGCCGCGTTCGTCAATAAACGGTGTAGTCCGTGATTTTAGTCCGTCATTATTCTTTTTTTATCTTTTTTGTTATTATTATGCCTGTTGTTGATATGACTCCTGAGTTTGTAATTGGTGCCAAAATCAAAATTATTGGTGTGGGTGGTGCTGGAAATAAAGCCATTAATAGAATGATTGTCGAATGACTTGATGGTGTTGATTTTATCGCTATCAATACCGATGCTCAAGATCTTGCAAGTAATATGGCAGGAAAAAAACTCAATATCTGACTTAATTCGACGAAAGGGTTGGGTGCTGGAGCTGAGCCTGAAGTAGGTCGTAAAGCCGCTGAGGAAAGTGCGGAAGATATCAAAAAAATGCTCCAAAATACAGATATGGTTTTTGTGACAGCTGGAATGGGGTGAGGAACAGGAACAGGTGCTGCACCGGTTGTTGCTTCAATTGCTCGTGAGATGGGTATTTTGACAGTAGGTATTGTGACGAAACCGTTTAGCTTTGAAGGAAAAAAGAGAGAGGCAAATGCAGCAGAATGACTCAAAAGAATGAAAGATGCAGTTGATACCCTCATCGTCATCCCCAATGACAAAATTTTTACGATTGCAGATAAAAAAACGACCTTCAAGCAAGCATTTATCATGATTGATAAAATTTTGTATCTTGGCGTCTCAGGAATGACAGAATTGCTTGTCAATAATTCTGATATCAATATCGACTTTGCCGATGTCAAAGCCATCATGAAAAATAGTGGTAATGCATTGCTTGGAATTGGGTATGGAAAATGAGAAAAAAGAGCAATTGATGCCGCTCGTAAAGCAATCGAAAACCCACTCCTTGAAACTAATCTTGACGGTGCAAAAGGTGTTATTTTTGCTGTGACATGATGAGATGATCTTACACCGATCGAAGTCCAAGAAGCTGCCGATGTGGTCCGTGAAATTCTTGATGAAAATGTTAATATGATTTGGGGACTCAAAATTGATCCAAGTTATGAAGATGAGGTCAAAGTGACCATTATTGCAACCTGATTTGAACAGCAAAGTTCAGAACCAGTTCTCAAACAGATTGATAGAGACATCCTTGGAAGAAGAAGAGATGAGGCAAGGGACTCTTCATGATTTACCAAAAGAGACTTTAGTAAGGAATCACAGGATGATTTCCTCGATCGTATCAAAGATGAACCAGATAGAGATAGACCAGCGTTTGAAAGAAGATCACTACAGAGATAATCATCTGATTGTTTTTGCCCGTTTGATCTGTTCGTATTCGTTGAATATACTAGTTCATTTATCGTGTGTTGTCTATTTTAGCGTTTATTGTGCTGCTCTCATACATAAGAAAAACGTCATCCGTAATGGTGACGTTTTTTTTGGGATTTGTATGTTTAGATCGTTAGAATGCTCTGAGACGGTTGAGAAGTTCTTGTTGTTTGGTACGTTGTGATTGAGCTTGTTGTTCATGATAACGCCTTTCTGATTCTTGGAGAAAGATATCACGGATCAAACGAAGTTTTTCTGTCAATAATGTTCTGACTTCTGAGCCTTCTTCCTCTGTTCCCATGATCTCATTGTCATCAGTCATCTCTCCCAAATAATAATAATAACGTGTATCTATGTAAGTGATAATCAGTTGTTCGATCATACCATCATCATGTACTTTGGCCAGTCTGATTGTGGTATCATCATCTTTGAATCTGATATAGCGTATGCCTGTCATCATATCAGTTACATCGTCAATATCAGTTACGAAGAGATCTCTCACAATTGTATCTAGATCATCAGTATTTTGTGGGAATGGTTCTTCAGTATAAAAATCTGTTGGCTGTGAGGATTGGTAGGGGGTGTATGTTTCATCATATGTCGATGCATTTTCTTGTTGTTCCTCGGTTTGTACGGGTTCAAGTTGGGTATATGATTGTTCTTGATATGAGTGTTGGTCGACTGTTGGTTCGGTATAAGCTGGTTGAGGGATAGGATCAAAGGAGATATCGAGCTGAGGCTGTGTAGGCTGTGGTTGTTGGATAGGTGGTTGTTGAGTTGTGGGTTGAGGGATAGGATCAAAGGAGATATCGAGCTGAGGCTGTATTGGTTCGGGTTGGGGATATGATTGATTTTGATATGGTTGTTGTACTGTTGGTTGTGTATAGGTTGGTTGTTGTGTTTGGATTGGTGCTTGTGATGCGGGTTGCTGTCCCTGTGGTTGTGGAGCAGATCATGGAAACAGGGGCATTGTTACCATTGTATCCAATGATGGTGCAATACTAGGATCAAATCATGATGGATCTCAAAAATTGATGTCCAATGTAGGAATAACAATTTTATTACTTGTGATTTGTTGTCCTTGTGTTCATGATTGTGCCTGAGTAGGGTCTGTTTGGAAAAATGCCATTGATAGATACGAGAAATAAAAGAGTATCTCTAGTATAATGATGAGGTGAGTTGAATGCAAATTTTTTTTTATCTCATCCTTACTATTTCTCTTGACAAAAATAAAAAACCAGTTTCACGAAGAAACTGGTTCGTGTGTCATGTATGGCGATGGTTATCCTTCAATAACTTCACCATCGACTGGTCATTCTTTTGTTTGTTGTCCCGAAGAAGCTTGTCATCTTTGTATTGATCACGCAAGGTCTTGGATTGTTTTTTGGACTTTTTCGGTTTGTGCTTTGAGATCATCAGTATTTGCATCAGCATCATCTTTGACTTTTTTGGCATCATCAAGAACTGCTTTGATGGAATCTTTTTGGTCTTGAGGGATTTTGTCTGCATTTTCTTCGATCATTCTTTCGACTTGGTTGATAGTGGATTCGAGGGTGTTTTTTGCTTCGACGATTTCTGCTCTTTTTTTGTCTTCTTCAGCAAATTTTTCTGCTTCTTCTCTTGCTCTTGCGATTTCTTCATCACTGAGTCATGTTGCTCCTTGAATCGTCACTTTTTGTTCGACGCCTGTTGATTTTTCTTTTGCTGAAACATGGAGAATCCCATTGGCATCAATATCAAAGGTCACTTCAATTTGTGGTTCTCCCCTTCTCATGTTGGTTGGGATTCCTTCGAGATTGAATTGACCGAGTGACTTATTGTCTCTGGCAAATTTTCTTTCTCCTTGCGTCACATGAATCGTGACAGCTGACTGTCCATCGACTGCGGTCGTATAGGTTTGTGTTTTTTTGACAGGAATAGTTGTATTTCTTGGGATCATGACATTGGCAATTCATCCTTCTACTTCCACAGCAAGTGATAGGGGAGTGACGTCAAGCAACAAAATATTTTTGACATCTCCTTGGATAATTCCCGCTTGAACTGCTGCTCAGGCTGCGACTGCTTCATCAGGATTGACTGTTGCCTTTGCTTCTTTGCCCAAAATATCTTTGATGGTGCTTTTGACCCATGGCATACGAGTCGATCCTCACACAAGGAGGACTTCATCAATCTCGTCAATATCTATTTTTGCATCATCAATTGCTTGTTTGATAGGTGTTTTACATTTTTTGATCAAATCATCACAGATCTTTTCGAAATGTGCTCTGGTGAGAGAATATTCGAGATTGCGTGGTGTTCCATCGCTTGCAACGGTAATGAAAGGGATCATAATATCAACTTTTTCTGTCTGGGAGAGTTGTTTTTTTGCGTTTTCTGCTTCATCTTTGATGCGTTGCATCGCCATTGCGTTGGTGCTGAGATCAATATTTTCTTTCTTTTTGAAGTCAGCGAGGAGTTCTGCGATAATTTTTGCATCAAAATCAGCTCATCCAAGGTGAGTGTCGCCAGACGTAGCTAATACTTGGAATGTTCCTTCTGACGCAATTTCCAAAATGGTAACATCAAATGTTCCTCACCCAAGATCATAGACAAGAACTTTTTTGTCTTTTGTTTTGGTTCCGTAACAGAGAGAAGCGGCAGTTGGTTCGTTGATGATACGTTCGACTTTGAGGCCAGCAATTTCTCCAGCAGCTTTGGTAGCATTACGCTGGGAATCGTTGAAGTAGGCAGGAACAGTGATGACGGCTTGGGTAATTGTGGTCCCAAGGTATTTTTCTGCATCGTCTTTTAGTTTTTGAAGAACAAAAGCAGAAATTTGTTCTGGTTTGTATTCCTTGCCATCGACGACAATAAGAACACCACCATCTTTTCCTTTTTTGGTTTCGTAGGGCATTGCCTTACAGATGTCTTTCACTTCATCATACTTCATTCCAATAAATCTTTTTACCTCAAAAATTACGTTTTTGGGTTCGAGAATAGCTTTGCGTTTTGCGAGGTCTCAGACAAGGAGTTCATCACCTTTGATATAGACAACCGAAGGCGTGGTTCTGTTTCCTTCTGCATTTGCAATAATTTCATATTTGTCACCCAGCATATGAGCGACACAGGAATTGGTCGTTCCTAAATCGATACCGATAATTTTTCCCATTGGCATAACATAAAAAATAAAAGAAATATCTTCACTGACAAGGGTTGACTGTTTTGTTTGTCATTGATAGCACCTAGAGTATATTGATGCCATCAAAAAAAGCAAGAGATTTTTTGACCTTTTTGGTCATTTAGAGGAAGAGTGTGTTATTGTCGTGTGGTAATGTGCTTTCTTATATGTCTTGTTGTGTTGGATTATTTACAATTCTAATCACAATGTCATGTGCATGAGAATTGTGTGTTCGGTCTCATGTATGAGGTCCTACCCTCAATCCGTATAGATACAACTCAAAAAACGATCTATTCAATGACACGGTTTGTGTTGACTGTAGGGCAGGCTGGTTCGGTGTCGTGTGGGATAGATGAGGGATTTTTACAAAGAGGATGTCTTTTATAAACATGGAGTCCCTACGCGATAAATCGGAATCGCCACAGCATAGTGTAAGGTTTGTAGAAAAATATTTGTCCAAAGTTTCGTTGTCTCGTAAGGGACTAAATGTTTAGTAGTCATCAAAATGGAAAATATATTTTTATAATCAATACCAAATTTTTCGAGTAATTCTTTGTAGTTATTGTGAAAATCAGCAATTTTATGATGTTCTTGTTGGTTGGCAAGCTACTTGCATAGAGTATCAACTTGTGATTTTGCATATGAAAATGCACCGTATCATGATTATCAGACAAATTTTTCAGCCCAAAAATACTTGTTTATTAATCTGTCTTGTAGAAAATTATTTGATATCTTTGACCAAATCGGAAACCAAAGACACAGCTGATGCAATTCAAATAAAAATCTCATTTGATTAGTATAACTTTATTTGTGAGAATTTTATTCACAAAAACACAAAAAAGACTTGACTTTTTTATTCGTACTCTTACAAGTTATGGTGTAGATTGTATATAACAGTCTATTTCATCTAAAATCAAATAAAAATGTAAGTCGATAGGAGATGTATAGATAATCCGTTTTATAATGAAGTATATCCATTTAGAAAATTTAGGCCCGCAGCAACAATAGTTGTTGTCGCAAAAGACAAAAGATGAAAACCTTTATGTTGCTATGGTTAAAAACCAATGACCAAATTGAATGAGATTGTTTCCAAATGGGAAAGTAGAAGATACTGATGCTACGATTGTTGACGCATGTATGAGAGAATGTACCGAAGAAACATGATGATTGACGGAATGAAAAATCAAACATATCATGACAATTGGAGATTTTTATAGGAAATCATGACTTATTGCAAGAGATGATGAAGAGAAAGAACAATTAGATAGCATCACTGATAAAGATCAAAAGTTTCTCTTGATCAAAAAACAATTATATGAGCTGTTTGTAGTTACTCAATCACAGACTTTGCCGAATTTTACCAATGCTCCAAGAGATAAAGTAATAGAATCAGCAAAATGGTAAAAATATTTGATACCAATACACAGGAATTTCTTCATAATGTCTTAAATTATTTTGACATAGAAACAGATAAAATCGTTTTACAACAGCTATTAGATTATACCACACATAAACTTTTTCTTGAAATGATAGAGTGAAAAGAAAAAACTTCAATTACATGATTACAAGAAAAGATCATTTCTATTGCAAGCGGACAGTTATTTAATTAGGTATTGTGTTGTATATTTAATTTAGGTATTGTGTTGTACTACAACTTTATTTTTTTTATGTCTATGTCTAGATTGCTTGTAGATCCTTTTGCTAATAAAAATTTTCCGTGATATAGTACAAGAATGTCTCCAACAGCAATTGTGCTCTGTATCACAGTCAGTGGTGATATTTTTGTATCTTTGGTCACGAATGCTTGACCCTGAGGAAAAAGATTATTTCCAAATGGGAAAAGAGAAGAAACAGACGGTCCTTTACACGACAATAATTCAATTATATCGTGAGCAATAAGAGAATGGGAAGAAGAAACATGATGAGTCCAATGATCATCTCTTATGCATATTGCATCATTGTGAGACTTGTATAGAAAATCTTGAACAACTGCTATTCATGATAATGAGCAAGCATATCTTGATAGCATTGTGGATACAAACAACAAATTTCTCTTTGTAAAAAAACAACTATATGAATTGTTCCTTTTACAAGTAGCAAATAGCATTACACAACCGCCATTTTTTGGCGAAAAAGATCATGATATTCTTGCTGCTGAATGGATAAAGATTTATGATTGACAGACACAAAAAGCAGTGAAAGATATTATAGATTATATAGAAATACCAACAGATAAACTTATTACAGAGTTACTCCTTACACATCTGCAGAATAAAGATTTTATATCTGCATTAATTTCACTAGATAAAAAAAAAATAATGGAATTATTATCTAAACCAGTCTATAAAAATAATGGGAAAGATCAAAATATATTTCAGTATATAAAAACATTTAGTGAGAAGTTATTTTAATTTTTTTCCATACACGTACACTGCATAAAGAAAAAGAATTTACAACAAACGAAAACGCAATAAATACACCTAATAATCTATATGATCAAAGCAATATGATTGAAATACCAGAAAAAACAAGAAAATTTTATTTATCAGAACCAACAACAAATAGAAAGTTACGTCAATTATGATACGAGCTTTCTATAGCACTTACAGATAGTATATACTGAATCCAATGAATATACGGAGTATAATTTCCATACTATTATCCTTTATCAGATACTGCATTTTATTCACCAGAAATTGATACTTTTATTACCTGAATAAAAGATAAAATCACGAATATGTTAACTGGTAACATACGACCTTGTTTATCCTGCGAGCCACATCTACCTACATGAGAAAACATAAAAACTATCTGTGGATCTTGCAATGTAAATACCATAAAACCAAGAATTTTTTTTGAAGCACTTCCTGATATGGATATTATTATTGTCGCTGACAATACTACAGAACAAATCGAAAAACAAATATTAGATACTATCTGAAATCAATGATATTATACAACAGATAGAGACTTTGCATCAAAGGTCAGGAAAATAAACGATTTTTTGAATGGAAATGGAAAGCCACCTCTAGATATTCATCTTATTTCTAGTAATCAGTACTATGAATATACAAATGCTATGCAGAAACTATGATGACTAAATCCGGAAAAAAAGCGTATTCGTTCTCTTCATGCTAATCAAGAAAATCACCACCTACCTTTTGCCTTTGATTTTCTTTTCTCTATGTCAGCAATTTTAGAAACACCAAAAATTATGGAACAAAGAATATTAACTCAGCAATCATTACGAAAAAACTATTGAGAAGGAGGATTGACGCATTTTATTATAAAGAATTCACAGAGGTGAGCAAGATTACTAAATACCGATAAAATGGCTCAAAAAGCTCGAAGGGAAAGAATACAATCACGATCATAAATTTTATTTATACAAAGATCATGTATGGAGATTTTCATTGTCACACTACAATGTCTGATGGAGCATTGACTCCATATGAGCTATTGGAAGTAGCAAAAAAAAACAAAGTATCACATCTTTCTATCACTGATCATGATACTCTTGCTGCATATAATGATAATCTAATATTTTCGTATGCAAAGAATTTATGAATTACACTTCTTCCATGAGTAGAATTTTCTACTATGGATACACAAAATAGGAGATATCATATCTTGTGATATAGTGAAAATTTCCATCAAGATCCCAGGATAATTGCTGCGTGTGAACGTATGAAGCATGCAAGGATAGATTTTGCAACAAAAACAGCAGATCTCTTAAGGGAATATTGATGGGTAGTAAATACAGATAGTATTCTAAGACATACAGTAATTACCAAATTGATTATTGCAAAAACCATTATTGACGATGATCGCAATACATCTATGATTGCAAAACATCTTACCAACACAAACAAACCACTCATCTCACAATTCATAGAAGATTGGATTATCCCATGAAAACCATGTGGAAATGTAAATATTGATATTCCGACCCCAGCAGAAATTATTCAAACAATCCATGCATGATGAGGGGTTGCAGTACTTGCACATCCAAGTGAATATATTGCGATGAATGGGGACAATTTAGATGAACTTGTAAAGAGAATGGTCTGATATGGCATTGATTAACTCGAGACGATATCATGTGTCCCACATAAATGATGAGGATTTTTCGTAAACCATAAAATGGAATTAGAGGCACTCGCAAAAACATATAATTTGTTGAGTACCTGATGATCAGACTTTCATGATTATTATATTGGAAAACAAGAAATGATTCAGCTATGATTTGCAAACCATGATCGAAAAATATCTCCTGAAGTTGCAACGATGATCATTGAAAAAAGTAAGTCCTATCAAAAGGCGTAATAGCATACAGATCCAACCATATATCATGCAACCATATGAGACCCTTAATTTTCTTCTGTAAGGGATAAGTTTGCACAAGATATTTATTGTTTCATTATCGCAACAAGCTTTGCATTCATATCATTTTCTCGTATTGGTGGAAGATTTTTCGATGTATCAAGGGTGAGTGTTTCCACAATTTCTGCAATAGTATGTTCCACAGATTTCCTATTTTTATGAGTCAACGATATTCCAAATGTAAAAATAATTTCATTATTCGGGTTTTTATAGAAATACTTTTTTTACCAAAAAAATCTACAGTATATGAGGATGGATTCAAATCTGCAGCACTTGGTCGATCATCAGATCAAGAAACACACAATATAAGAAAAGAAAAAACAAAAACGTATGCAACATCTTTACCATTTTCTTTTTATTTATTTATCAAGCAAAAAAAAATCACTGACACATCTGCCAGTGAAAATATTTGTAATTTCTAACAAAATACTATTGCATGGAAGGATATTTCTCTGCACTTCTTTGCATTATAATCATTACATACTCTCTTTTCTCTACACGATGTGGTCGATTGCCAGAAATCTGCGTCATCACGCCATCACGTGCAAGTGCAGCAAGATGTTTTTCAAAGTATTTTGTTTTTTCCCTACTCTCAAGATTGTTTGCATCTCCATACAATAATCTAGAAAAAGCAGTCCCAAATTGTGCTCTCGTTACAGTTCCACGTGTGTTAAAACGAGTAGTAGGTTTCCCTATCGCATCCAATCCCATAAGTCATATACGACATGCTTTCATAATAAAATATTACATTTCTTCATTTTCACGAGAAATATCAGTAAATGCACATCATTGTACAGGCTCTGCAGTACGTCAGAGAACTTTCGTCGCATATTCTACGAGCATTTTGCACGATGCATCCTAATCAAATCACCTTTTATGTTTGCTCATAAAATAGTTGGTATGGTAGTAATACCATTTTCATAAGCCCACAGATATGCATTATTTGTTTCTGTTCCATACGGAGATTGAGAAATATCTCATTGTTTTGTCGATCACGTTGCTGGAGGTGTATCAGCAGATCAATGGTATACAGGAACAGGTTGTGTTGGGATCACACATTTGCCATCTATCAACACTTAGACTGTACACACAATTGGCGTCGGTACAGGTGTCGGTGCAGGCGGATTATAATTCACGACAAACAAAGGAATAGGAAGAATATCACTTTTATTTCCAACCAAATCGACAATCATTACGGAACAGTCATTGTAGGTTGCATTTGCAAGATTCAAATATTTCAAACGAAGCAGATTTGGGGTAATCATCATCCCACTCGCCTGCCCACATGCTCACGAATATGCAATTGACCCAAATTTATTGAGAACCACATCATACTGTGCTACATTTCCGTTTACGATCACAATCCCACTTCCCGTAATATTTGGATTGGTATTATCGATACGAAACATCACCATCGATTCTGCACCCATGTCATTGAATATCTTCAAAACATATTGTCCATTCCCCGTCAATATATATCCGTATCATCTGCCATCGTTTGAAAATCCATTTGTTCATACGGTAATGTATTCTGATGCTCAATATTGTTTCCTCTAAAATTTCGTCACAAAAACGCAATACCATTATCTGTCATGGCGTACTTGGTTTGTGATAATTTGGTGCCTGACGTCCTCGCTGGACTTGAATCCATGGACATACAAACAGGTCAGTCAGTTTCGATTTTTTTGGTTTTTCGTAGATGTATTCTAGGATTGATTATTTGGTAAGCTAAGGAGTGATGATGCCATAGGATATAGATAATGAGATAAAAGTAAGTCAATTGGTTTAGGTAACTGTTCGAGAAGATGATAGGATGATAAAATAGGGATAGATCATTTAGTAATTGATGTATACAATGTCTTAATGTCTTACGAAGAGATGAAGGAGGTGTCATTGTTTCTACAGAAATGTCTGGGTGATAGGTAGGATCAGCGACAAAAAGATCCGATTCTCTAATACGGATATATGGGTGACATCGCTGGCAGATTTTTTTTGTTTGATAGTCTTTTTCTCCAGCAAGGGCAAGGCATCCGACGTCTTCATGATGGCGATTTTTCTCTGTCGATAACACAAAGGAAGGGCGTGAGAGATAAGTCTTTGTTGAGGTTGTCTTGGATATAATGTAAGAGTTGGGTACACATTGCGTATGTGTTTATGTTGCCTCATACGTTGGCTTCAAATCGGATTTTTTGGTGTGGATATCGATGAGATTGAGACTGTGTCTTTGAGTCCGAGGGCTTTGATGGAGGTGTTTTTGACATTTTCTTTGGTGCGGGCAGATTGGAGGATGAGGTAGAGGGACATAGTGGTTGGGGGAATAAATGCTGTAGTTGTATATATGAGACCGTATGTAATGACTATGTATATATGCGACCGAAAAATATGCGATCACATGGTGTTGCTCGTTGGGAAATTGCACGATGTATCATATCGTATGATTTTCTTTTCATTACAGCATTGCGTTGTGCTTTTGTATACCCATTCCATGTTGGTGGAAGTTTTTTGTCGGATCAAGGTTGAGTGCTAATACAATCTTTGCTAGTGCCTTTTTAACTGCTCATCGTTGTGGATGATTGTGTTTGCATATGAAAGCAAAACATGGTATCTCGTTTGGATCAATAATTGCCAATGTATCATCCTAGAGAGTACACGTATATTGTTTCTGATATGCTAGATCTTTTAGTGTTAGTTGTTCTGTTATTTCTATCGTACAAAATACACAATAAAAACAATTCCTACCTCATCATCTCCGTCGTACCACCTTTGGTATAGACGAGAACGTGGAGAGGATTGGTATAGGGTCCATGAATAAGCAAGAGATCACCAATCTGGACACCCGCACGGTCGCACGCGTTTAGTCGCCCTTCTTTTTCTGCTACTGTCCAAAACCACTGTACTCCTTGGTCACGATCTCGCATCGTCATCGCAACGACTCTTGCTAGGTCGTCATCAGCACAGTGCCAGAGTGTCTTTCCTTCAGGGAGTGCATAGCCAAGCTGACGCAGTTCAGTCACAGCATCTCAGGTTGCGCGTTGGATATCAAGTGATGGACGACGCGAACGGGAAGAATTGTTATGATTTACTGTTTTTTGAGTGTTGGGAGATATGTCCTCAGGAAGACGAGGCTGTTGGAGGAGGGTCTGCCATCTGTCGAGGAGGGGAGTTATCCCGTCATTGGTCCCACACGAGAAAGAGTATACAGACTGGAGTCGGGTGGATTGTGGAATAGGAGTAGGGATGAAGAGTGCGAGTTTTTTTTGCAAACGTTTGATGAGGAGCATACGGATCTCTGCGATAATCTCCTGATCGACAACGAGATCTGTTTTACTTACCCCAAAACACAGGATTTTGGGTCCAATATGAGGATTTCCATGATTCCATACAAGCTGTCCGTCACGTTCGGTCAGTGTGGATTTTTGTTTTGGTGGAAAGCGATCTGTCAGATATGTTATTATTTCATCCCAGATCGTTATCAATTCCTCTACGCCGTACTCATATCTTGATGCATCAGTAATCAGCATCATTATGGACGTTTTGCATACATGTCTGAGAAAAGCATTTCCGAGTCATTTTCCTTGACTTGCCCCCTGGATCAATCAGGGAATATCTACAACCGTAAACGAACTTCCACCATGACGAACCACACCAAGGTTGGGTACCAAGGTCGTAAAAGGATAATCTGCTACTTTTGCTTTGGCGTTTGAAATTGTATTGATGAGTGTGGTCTTCCCGACACTCGGTGCACCGATAAGTCACACATCAGCGAGCAGCTGGACTTCAAGAATAAGATGTTTGGTTCTGGATGGTTCGCCATTGAGAGCAAAATGAGGATATTGCATCACTGCATTGGCAAAATGCATATTCCCTTGTCCTCCATGTCCTCCTTGACATGCAAGCCATTGATCTTGATGGTGGATGAGCTCTGCATAGATCTCCATTGTGTGCGCATCACGGATAATTGTTCCACAAGGGACACTGAGAATTAAATCGCTCCCATTGGCTCCATATTGATCTTTGCCTCTTCCATGTTCGCCGTCTTGGGCTGTATAGTGATTTTTGAGTGTAAAGTTTTGGAGTGTGGAGATATTATGATTTGCTTCAAAAATCACTGATCCACCATTCCCTCCATTGCCACCGTTGGGTCATCCATAAGGGATTCCTTTTTCTCTTCTTGCACTGACACAGCCATTTCCTCCTTTTCCTGAGGTGACACTGATGCTTACTTCATCAAAAAAATGCATAATCGTTGCTAACAAACTAAAATAAAAAAAAAGATATCTGACTACGTGTATAGTTTTTTTTTGTTATTGCAATCAATTTTTTGTTTATAACACATTTTTATTATTTTCTCTTGCAATCCAAAAAATAATTCCTATACAATCCATGTCTTTTGTTTAAGACAGTAGGGTGTCGAGCAATTTGCATGACGTAACAATTTGTTTGTTGGTGTATCATTGGTATATGTCGCATTAACTTGTAATTGGGTAATGTTATCAGTGGTCCATGGTAGTATCATCAACCAATTCCCTACCGAAACGCACGCAAATGTTTGTGTATGATATAACAAAAAAATACTAGACGAGATTGGTTAATGTCAAATTCCTAATCTTGGATACTGAATATTTTATTGTGTATCATGTGTCGTTTCTTGCTAACAAACAAGAGCACTTTTTTTATTTTTTTGTCATGATGCTATGGTTCTCACAAGAAAACAGAAAGAAGATGTGATAGCACAGTATCAAGACTCGTTGTCTCAGGCGTCAAGTGTTTGTCTCTTTGTCGAAAAGTGATGTACGGGAGAAGACATTGTCTTATTGAGAAAAAAAATTCGTGCTGCGTGAATTCTGATGAAGGTTGTTAGAAAAAGAATTTTTTTGATGGCCGCGTCGCAAGTAGGATTTTCTCAAACAACGTGACTTGAAACTGTATTAGGTAATATCTATGTTTTGTATGGTACACCAGATAATGAATATTCGTATCTCAAACACATTATTGATTTTACTAAAGAATTGAAAAAATCTGGAAGTGAAGCGCATGTGTCATTTTTGGGTTGATGGTTCAATAAGCAGCGACAAGATGCTGCATATGTCACGGAGTTGGCAACAATCCCATCAAGAGAGGTCTTGCTTGGCAAATTTCTTTTTATGGTTCAATATCCACTCAAATGACTTGCGATGGTTTTGGATCAGTATGCAAAACAAAAAGAACAAGCTTAATATTCCTGTCTGGGTGGTATATGTACTATAAGCTCTCATGTTTTCATTTCCTTTCATTATTCTTTTTTATTTTTTTCTTCTTATTTTTATTTTTTTCTTCTTATTCTCATGGATTTGTCTACTAATGCTCAAAAAGTATTTGATCTTATTAAGGAACTTTCTGCAATCGAACTTGTAGCTCTCGTAAAAAAAATGGAAGAAGAGTTTGGTGTTTCCGCTGCTGCTGTCGCTGTAGCATGAGTTGCTCCTTCTGGAGATGATGTTGGTGCTACTGTTGCTGATGATTCTGTTACTGTTGAATTGACTGATGCTGGTCAGCAAAAAATTGCTGTTATCAAAGTTGTTAAGGAATTGCTTAATCTTGGTCTTAAAGAAGCAAAAGAAAAAGTTGAAACTGCTCCTTGCATTATCAAAGAAAAAATCAAACAAGAAGAAGCTGATGCAATCAAAGCAAAATTGGAAGAAGCAGGAGCTACTGTGTCTTTCAAATAATAGTGATGCGTTTTTCAGGATAAGCGATATGTGTATCCTGCTTTTTTATTTCTTATTATTGTCTGACCAAAAAAAAACAACACATGTTTGTCAGATAGGCATATCATTGCGTTTTATTCTCATTTATTTTTTGTTATGACGCTCGACACTCAATCATTGATCAAGCATCATGTTTGTGTTTGATCATTATCAAATGTCCTGAAACCAGCAACAAGAAAATACTGGTCTGATGTATCCGGTTCGTTTATTACTTTTGATCCAGAACTTGTGGTACAACAAATCAGTGCTGCACGCCAAAAAATCAAAAAATATCTCGATGAAAAAAAGAATATTTTGATCATCTCCCAAAAAGATATGATCAGAGAAGAAGTCGTTTCGTTATGTGAGTCTCGTGGTCTTCACTACATGGTTCATAAAACACCTGGTGGTTTTTTGACAAATTTCAATACCTTGATCAAAAAAATTCAAGTCATGAACGAAAAAAAAATGTTTCTTCAGTCGGAGAATTTTGCTTCTATTACCAAAAAAGAACAAGAACAGGCAAGGAGAGTGTTTAGTAAAGTTGAAAGAGTTTATGCATGAGTTGCAAAATTGGAAAGTAAGCCAGATTTGGTAATTGTGATTGATGGAGCACAAATGCACTCAGTAGTAAAGGAATTAGCACTGACTGGTATTGATAATATCGTGATGGCAAGTTCTGATTTCTCACAACGACGACCTGCCAATAACTTGATTACCATGAACGTCTCTTCTTACGATGCATTGACATATGTTTTGCGTGTGCTTTTTGCATCATAGTGGAATAGTAGAGATGTCGTGGTCTACGGATTGTCATGATAGAGATTACGACCCATAGACAATTATGGTGCATAAATGTATATTTTTTATATACACTATTTGTGTAATCTCATGTCATTCTATTCCTCTTTTCATTTTGTATGATTGGCATATGGTATTGTTTTATGAAAAATCAACATATGATGATGCAAGTAATATAAAAAATATTGTGTCTT
Organism: Candidatus Absconditabacterales bacterium; assembly: GCA_025057375.1. GTDB lineage: Bacteria > Patescibacteriota > Gracilibacteria > Absconditabacterales > Absconditicoccaceae > JANWWO01. The sequence goes on from JANWWO010000002.1 coordinate 121,595, forward strand.
GTGACGATTATATTCCTGCTGATACGGAAAAAAAACAAGCAATTCTTGGATATTTGTTTATCTGACTTTTATTGGCAGTTCGTCTTCATGATACGGGAAAGAAAACACCTTTTTTGGCATTCCATTTACCGTATGCATTGTGATGGTGGACAATATTTTTTCTTGTTTTTGTCTTTTGTGCTCCTCTCCTTTTTCTGCCTTTTTTGTGGATTTTCCCCTCACTATTGTATTGTGTGCATCTTTTTTTGTATGGCCGATGAGTTTTTAATGCCTATCAATGACGTGGTGTATGATCAAATCCTATAACTGATTTTATTCATTGATTGGGAAGGTGGATTTTTTCATTGTTTGGTGTTGATTTTTCTCTTGATGTGAGTGACGATGCTCTGGTTGAGAGAGAATAAGTGACAAGCAATTACCATGTATGATTTCATAATATGAGTGATGTAGATATTGTTATTCTGTTTTTTGGGTAGTCACATTTCCTTTACAATTCTTATCTTTTATTTTTATCTGATTCCTATGAGTATTTCTATTGATATCATTAAACAATTGAGAGAAATAACAATGGCTCCTTTGTGAGATTGCAAAAAAGTTCTCGAAGAAACACATGGAGATATTGAACAAGCAAAAGAACTCTTAAGGCAAAGATGAATTGCCAAAGCATCAAAAAAAGGAGATAGAGAAACACACAATGGTATTGTTCTCTTCTCTCAGCACAATGGCTCAATCGTCGGTATTAAAGTATTGTGTGAAACTGATTTTGTTGCAAAAAATGAAACATTTATTGCTTTGGTTCGTTCATTGCTTGAGATGATCAAGCAATCTTCGATTGAAGGCGTTTATACTGACAACACAATCGATCTTTTTGCTTACCTTCAAACCAAACTTGATGAAAATGTAGCAACTATTGGAGAAAGGCTTGTCTTGTGACTTGTGTATAAAAAAACTGGTCAGTGATATGCGTATAATCATATGGGGAATTTGCTTTCATCAGTCGTTTTTTATGAAGGATGAAATGAAGAATTGGCAAAAGCAGTTGCATTGCAAGTTGCAGCAATGAATCCAAGTTATCGTGATTTCGCTTCTATCCCCTCACATCTTGTAGAGCAAAGAAAACAACAATTTCTTGAGGAACTTGTAAACGATCCCAAGCCTCTTGATATCAAAGAAAAGATCATTCAAGGAAAATTGCGTAAATTCTTCCAAGACGATGTTCTTCTTGATCAACTTTCCATCAAAGACCAAACAAAAACAGTTGCTGAACTTATCTGATGAATGAAAGTTATTTCATACGAAAGGTTTTCGATTGGATAATCACCATTTTTCGTTTTTCTTTTTATTTTCCTTTGTACTCAATGCCTACTGTTCATAATCGTTTTTATGAATGTGTTTTTGTTTTTGATCCCAGATCAACGACAGAAGCAAGACTTGCTATTTTGAATCGTATCGAAACAGTTATTGGAGCTGATAATATTCGTCAAAAAGATGATATAGGGCTTCTTACTACATATTATCCTTTGAAAAAGAAATCAAAAGATTTGCAAGCATATTTCGTGTCTTACTATATTAATGTCCCCCCTTCAAAAATTGCTTCAATTAAACAAGAGATTCAATTCGATACCGAACTGCTTAGAAAATCATTTTTCCAAATGGCGGCCACTGACAAATTTTATACGTATGCGGAAACAAAAAAATATCTTGATTCGTATTTTGCGAACGAAAAAATTACTCATATTTAGTTTTTTTTATTTTTCTTTGTTGATTATGATCAAAAAAAAATCTGATCTTTTACTTGATGATCAGCTCTATTCCTATTTATCATGGAAGGCTGGTATATTGCTCAAAAAATTTGTTTCAAGGTTCGATTTTATTAAACCAAGAAAATACGCAAAACATTCTGTCAAAATTCAAAAATCTCTCAGACGTCATATTATTAGAGCAAGAGAATTGTGACTTCTTCCTTTTGCAAGATAGATAAAGAGGATAGATGAAAAGGAGTAATGTTGACGTTTCTTTCATCTTTATCCCATTGTTTCTTTTTATTTTTCTCTATTTTATCATGGCATCAAAATTGCGTAGAGTAAGACAATATCAACGAGTCACATGAAAAAGACTCAGAAAACATTGATTTTTTGAAAGAATGCAGACAGTAACATGAAGACGTGTATTGTCTCGTAGGAGATTAAAGTGAAGACATGTTCTTACACCACAAAGGCCACAGAAAAAAAGTATTAGACCATAATTGTTTGTCCTTACTTTTACTTCATAGTTATCATCCCTATGTCAACACCGTCTCATACCGTTCATGATGTATTGTCCCGCGATTATCGTAAGGATGATCATTGAAGGTTTTTTTTGCGTACTAGCGAATCTGTTCCTTTTCCTGATCTTCTTCATCTCCAAAAAAAATGATTTAATGATTTTATTTCTGTCTATCTTCCAAGAATTTTTGAAGAAATCAATCCTATTCAAGATATTGGAGGAGAAAAAAATAGCGTTATCATTGAAGATATCGAAGTAGCACCATCAACGTATTCTATTGAATACTGTAAAAAGAAAGAACTTACGTATGGATGAATTATTTCTGGGAAAATCAAACTTGTTGATACGGTAAAGAAAAAAACCTTATTCTCTAAACGTGCCAATATTGGGATTCTTCCTCTTTTGACTCCTGATGCATCCTATGTGATTAATGGTGTCGAAAGAGTCGTCATTTCCCAAATTGTCAGATCATACTGAATTTTTTATTCCAAAAAAGATTTGTCTTATGTCTGTAAACTCGTGCCTGAAAAAGGTCCGTGGTTAGAGATTTTTGTCGAAAAAACATGAGTAGTCAATGCAAGAATTTCCAAGTCAAGAAAATTTCCTATTACAGCATTTTTGAGAGTATTTTGATTCGAATCTGATGATAGTATTAGATCACTTTTTTCTGATGTATTTCAAGAATGAGATACGCAGTTTATTGATTATACACTTGCAAAAGATGGAACAATCTCTGCTCAGTCAGCAGCGGAGTTTATTTACAACAAAATAAGACCTGGAGAAATTATTGATCCAGAAAGTGCTGTTGATTATATCAAAGAACAGTTTCTTTCACCTGCAAGAATTTTTCTTGGAAATATTGCAAGACGTAAGATCAATGCCAAACTAGGTCTTGCTCCCAAAGATAAAGAAAGAGCCAATATTTTTGATGAAGAAGATATTATAGCGAGTATGAAATATTTGTTTCATCTTGCAAATATGCATAGAGGATACTATTTTGATGATGCTGATCACTTGGCAAACAAGCGTATTAGGACGATGGGAGAAGTTTTATATTCTCATCTCCAGCCTGTGATGAAGAAATTTGTTAAATCAGTCAAAGGAAAACTTTCTGTCCTCAATCCGGACGAACAAGTAAAGCTTACAGATATCGTTAATTTCAAGATTATTGATAATGCAATCAAATCATTTTTTGCAACATCGCAATTGTCTCAATTTTTGGATCATATCAACCCCCTGTCTGATATTGAACACAAAAGAAGAATTACTGCTTTGGGGCCAGGATGACTGAAAAGAGAGACAGCAAAATTTGATGTCCGTGATCTTCATCCCTCACACTATGGAAGAATCTGTCCTATTCAGACACCAGAAGGACAGAATATTTGACTTGTTCTTTCGCAATCATTGTATGTCAATATCAATGACGAATGATTTTTAGAGTTCCCTGCACGTCGTGTTTATCAAGAGGTAGAGCCGAGAGCGTCTGCACTAGTTAATAGGATTGTATCGAGAACATTGTATACACTTGATGCGCAAGGAAGACCGACAGAATCAGTGTTAGTTGATGAAGACACCTTGGTGACTGAGGCTATCGCAAAAAAAATTGAAAAAGCCTACAAAGGTAAGGTAGATCGTATTAAGGTAAAACCATTTTTGTCTGATCAGATTGACTATATTTCACCAGAAATGGATGAGAAAACATGGATTGCTGATTTGTCAACGCCGGTGGATGAATATGGGAATATTCTTTCTGTTCGTGTGGCTGCAAGACATTATGATGGAATGAGAGTTTTTCATGTCAACGAAATCACCCATATTGATGTGAATCCGTATCAACTTTTTTCACCCAATACTGGCTTAATCCCTTTTGTTGATCATAACGATGCGGTTCGTGCTATGGTTGCGACATCTCAGCATAAGCAGTGAGTTCCTCTTGTCAAAGCAGAAAAAGCATTGGTAGGAACAGGACTTGAATCCAAAGTTCTTCGTGGGACAAATTATATTTGTGAAGCAGAAGGTGATGGAGAGGTTGTGTATGTCGATGCAAAAAGAGTCAAAATTGCTTACACATCCAAGTCATTGGGAACCAAAGAATACTATCCTTCTATTTTCCAAAAATCAAATCAAAAAACCTGTATGCACCAAAAAGTTGTTGTTAAACTCGGGCAGAAAGTCTCCCAAGGAGATATTCTTTTTGAGGGACCCTGTGTGATTGATGGAGAAATTGCATTAGGAAAAAATCTGAGAGTCGCATTTTTGCCATGGGAATGATTCAATTTTGAAGATGCGATTGTGATTTCTAGTAGATTGGTAAAAGAAGATGAACTGACCTCTATTCATATTGAGCATTTTGAAATTGAAGTCTTAGATACAAAAATTGGTCCAGAAGAAACGACCAATGATATTCCGTGAATCTCGATGAATAAGTTGAGAAATCTTGATGATAATGGTATTATTAGAATTGGGTCGATGGTACAGTGATGAGATATCTTGGTTGGGAAAATCACACCAAAGTCAGAAGGCGAGTTGACGCCAGAAGAAAAGTTGATTCAAGCAATTTTTGGAGATAGATCCAAGAGTATCAAAGATAATTCTCTCTATCTTCCATCCGGAAGTGGATGAAAAGTTATTGATGTTGTTATTCTTGATGCAAGTGAAGGAGATAATTTGATGGCATGAATTAGGAAAAAGATCAAAGTCTATATTGCGCAAACAAGAAAAATTGAGGTAGGAGACAAATTGTCTGCAAAACATGGGAATAAAGGTATCATCTCTGTTGTTGTTCCTGAGGAAGATATGCCATTTACTGCAGATGGCAAGTCAGTTGATATGTGTCTCAATCCACTATGAGTTATTTCTCGTATGAATATCGGACAAATTTTTGAGACGCATTTATGATACATTGCTAAATTATTGGGAGTTAATTTTGCTGTGCCGACGTTTTCATGATTTGGTATTGATGATATCAGGGATTTGGCACAAAAATTTTGATTGCAGGGTGTTGAACATACTGTTGTTTATGATGGGAGAACAGGTGAGCAATATAGTAAACCAGTGACTGTCTGATATATGCATTTTCTCAAACTTAATCATATGGTTGAAGATAAAATCCATGCCAGATCTGTTGGTCCTTATTCATTGATTACGCAACAACCATTGTGATGAAAAGCAAGAGATGGATGACAAAGATTTGGAGAAATGGAGGTCCGGGCACTTGAAGCATACTCTGCCGTTCATACACTGCAAGAAATGATTACAATCAAGTCAGATGATATTTTGTGAAGAAATAGAGCATATGATTCGATTATCAAAGGAAATAAACCCAAGGTTTTGTGATTGCCAGAATCGTTCAATTACCTTGTGTATTTGATGAAAGGACTTGCTCTCGATGTTACTATGCATTCAAAAGAGGAGCTTGATGCGATCAATGCAGAGAGAATAGCAAAAATTCAATGATTGGGATTGGCAGGGATTACGAGTTATGATCAGAGTGATTTGGAGGGAGAAGGTGATGTGGTAGAAGATCTTCCTATTGATGATATTTTGACGACAGTAATCGAAGATTTGGAAACAAACTGAGATATAGACTAGGGTATAGGCATAAATACAGCACACGAAGGGAAATCGAAAGAGTGTATGTTGTTGATTCTCTTCTTGTGGAATATCCCATCTTTGTCAGTATGTTTGTCGTAGATAATCGTATATCTCAGTATCTTTATTTTTTTTCTTCGTAATGACAAATTATGCATTTGATTGATTAATAGTAAAACTTGCATCAGCGGAAACGATTGAGCAATGGTCATATGGAAGTATTGATCATGCTGATACCATAAATTATAGAACGTGAAAACCAAAACAGAAATGATTGTTTTGTGAAGCTATTTTTGGTCCACAGAAAAATTATGAATGTAGCTGTGGAAAATATAAATGAGTCAGATATAAAGGGATTATTTGTGAACGTTGTGGTGTCGAAGTTACGTCTTCAAGAGTCAGAAGAGAAAGAATGGGGCATATCGAACTTGCGGCACCTGTTGTGCATGTTTGGTATCAAAATTCTGTTTCATGAGGAATTCATCATTTGTTGGGTATTTCAGGACATGAAATCCAAAAAATTATTTCTTTCGTCAAATACGTCCTTGTCATGACACCAAGTGATGATGTTAAAGATGCTGTCGTATCCAAAATACACAAAGATTTGGAAAGTGCACTCAAAAAACTTGACGATGTATATCTGCAAGAAAAAACAAGCTATGAACAACAAAAACAAAAAGCACAATCTTTTAAGGACTTGGAAGAAAAATATATCCAAAATAAAAAACAATTGGAACAAGAATATGCAAGACTAAAATCGATTGTTTATGACTTCAAGTTTTGATCAACCATTTTCGAATCTGATTATAGAAATGTTTTTTGTATGTATACAGATTGTTTGACATTTATGTCCTGATCACAGGCAATCTATGAAATGCTCAAGGCAATTGATGTTTTTGCTGCTGTCAAACACCAACTCGAAAAGTTTCGTTCTATCAAATCAAATGAAAAAAAGAAAAAAGTGTTTGAACTGATCAAATTATTGATCAATCTGTACGTGTCATGAGTAAAGCCTCACAATATGGTTTTGACTAAGTTGCCCGTTATTCCACCAGATTTGAGGCCTGTTGTCCAACTCGAAGGGTGAAAATATGCATCATCTGACGTCAATTTGTTTTATAGACGTGTATTGATGAGAAACTTGAGATTGAAAAAAATGATCCAAGTATGAATGCCTGATGTCGTCAAAAAAAATGAAGTAAGATTGTTACAAGAGGCAGTCAACAATCTTTTTATAGGAGAAAAAAACTCTGCTACAAAAGCAGGAGCATGAGTTAAGCTTTTCAAATCTCTGTCTGATATGCTTTCAGGAAAAGAAGGAATTTTTAGGAAAAATCTTCTTGGGAAGAGAGTTGATTATTCAGGAAGATCAGTGATTACTGTTTGACCAAATCTTTCGTTGGATGAATGTGGTGTTCCTTTGTATATTGCATTGAGGATTATGATGCCATTTATCATCGGGAAGTTGATTGAGAAAAAAATTGCTTATACTCCCAAACAAGCAGAAAAAATTATCAAAGATGGGGATCCTGTTGCATTGAGGTATCTTGAAGAAGTCATCAAAGACAGATACGTTTTACTCAATCGTGCCCCCACACTGCATAGACTGTCGATTCAAGCCTTTAAGATCAAATTGATGCCATGAAAAACGATAAGACTTCATCCTCTTGTGTGTGGTGCATTTAATGCTGACTTTGATGGTGACCAAATGGCGATTCATCTGCCTTTGTCTGAAGAAGCTCAGCAAGAAGCAAAAAATCTCATTGCTGCAACTCAAAATGTACTTAATCCAGCATCAGGAAATCCCACAATTGCTCATACACAAGATATGATTTTGGGTATTTATCATTTGACAAGATATATCGAATGATCTCCTCGTGCGTGATTGTTTGCATCATTTGCCGATGTTTTGCATCGTTATGAAGCAGGAGATATCGGTATTCATGATAGTGTTCGTGTGTATCATCAAGGAGAGATATTGGAGACAACCGTGGGAAGAGTTATCTTCAATAGTCATTTGCCTGCGTCTCTTCCTTTTATGAATCAAACGTTCTCGAAAAAACCGATTCAGGAGCTTTTGAATACCATTTTTGATATGTTTGGAAAAGAAGAAATGGTAAGAATTGCTGATGATATCAAAAACCTTGGATTTTCGTATTCCACAAAATCCGCAGTATCTATCAATCTCTTTTCTATAAAAAAACCAGAAAAATTGCGTTCATTACTTGAAGAAGGAGATGCACGTGCAAATAAAATATATACCGCATTTCATAGAGGATTGATGTCTCCTCTCGAAAAACATACTGCAATCATCCAATCGTGGACTGATATCAAAAATCGTATTGAAGCAGAAGTAAAAGCAAGTATGACCGTAGATGATGACTTGTTTGTGATGATTGATTCGTGAGCGAAAGGAAGTTATACCAATACGACACAGATTTCGTGAATGAAATGACTCGTTCTCAATCCTCAAGGTGAGGTCATCGAGCTTCCTGTCAAAGGAAATTATATCCAATGATTGAGTCCTATCGAGTACTTTATTTCTAATCATGCATCGAGAAAAGGAAAAGCAGATACTGCACTCAAAACAGCAGAATCATGATATTTGACAAGAAAATTGTGTGATGCATGTCAGGAAGTGATTGTTAAAGAGCATGATTGTCATACAGCCAAATTTTTGACGATATCACAAGAAGAATGTAAGATTGCAAAACAGTCTTTCACACAAGCAGTATACGGGAGAGTGCTCGCCACCGATGTGGTTCATGACGATGGGACGATTTTGTACACACAGGGAACACTTATTACAAAAGATGTTCTCAAAGGACTTATGGATCATGAAATAGATTCCATTGATGTTAGATCTGCATTGACATGTATGACGGTGAGTGGAGTTTGTCAACAATGTTATGGTATGGATATGTCGACACGTTCGCTTGTTGACCTGTGATCTCCTGTGTGAATCATTGCTGCGCAATCACTTGGAGAACCTGCAACACAGTTGACGATGAGAACGTTCCATGGATGATGAGGTATGGTAGGAAAGGAATGAGATGCGATGGTTGAATGAGTTGAAAGAATAAAACAATTATTTGAAGTAAGAAAGCCCAAAGTCAGTGCTATTGTCTCTCCTTTTGATGGAGTAGCAACATTGATTGAAGAAGGGAAATTGAGGCATTTGCTTCTTGAGTCGGAATATGAGAAAAAAGTTTATTATCTCAAAGAGGGTTATACAATTTGTACCAAAAAAGGTGAATCTCTTCCAAAATGATGAGTTTATGCAATTAAAGGAAAATCAAAATTACAAGTAAAAGATGGCGGGATAGTTCTTGAGGTTCATCCTGATCATATCGTTCTTGGGTACAAAACTTTTATCAAAAAACCTTTGGCAGGATTGATTTTGAAACAAGAAGTTCAACAACGTTCTATTCTCAAAGGTGAAATTTTGACCAATGGAGCTGTTGATATTGTTGAGTATCAGCACATTGTCGGTGATTTGATTGCCCAAAAATATATTATTGATGAAGTTCAAGATGTCTATAAGTCGCAAGGACAAAATGTTCATGACAAACATCTTGAAGTCGTTGTCAAACAACTTTTTTCCAAATGTTTTATTATTGATGCAGGCAATTCAAATTTTATTCCTTGATCGTTTGTCAAATACGAAGAGTTTTGTCATGTTAATCTTGCGTTAGAGACAGAAGGGAAAATACCTGCACAATGAATCAGGATTCCTCTCTGACTGACCAATATTGCAAAAAGTACTGATTCATGGCTTTCATCAGCTTCGTTTCAGGAAACGATTAGAGTGATGGTATGAGCATCGTTGAAATGACAGATTGATTATCTGACAGATCTCAAGGCGAATGTTATTATCGGAACACTGCTTCCTCTGGGAGAGAACTTCAAACGTAAATATCTTGATAAATCATCCTAATTTTTATGAAATAACACAAAAAAAGCCACAGCATAGACGACTGTGGTTTTTTAGTATGTTTTTTTTGATGGATATGATTAAGATGCACGGAGGATAGTGATCAAGTGTTCTTTGAGGATTGTGGCATCTGCTCATCATTGAGATAGTTTCATGCCTTGTCAAACCAGGAACATAATGACGGATTCTTTTCCCGAACGAAATTGAGCAACTTGATCGGGGAATGATGATATGATATCATGACAAAGCTGTGTATAGTCAATTGTTTTTGATTGAGGGAGGGTCGCTATTAGTGATTCTCGTGATCATCAGGCACATCGTTGATCAAGCAGTGGTTTGGCAAGCGAGTCAGATAATTTTTTTTCTTTGATAAAGTCAATAAATTGCGCAAGCATCGCTGGGCTGATTGGTGTTGTTCACGGTGTTGCATGGTGTGTATTTGCCCATGCAGCAAGAGGTCCAGCCATTCGTTTGAGGACAGTTTTGGGTTCATATCCTTGATCAATGAGCTCTTTGGCGTATACATAACTTGCACGATCAATGAGGAGGAGATTGATATATTCTTTGTGTAGTCATCGTATGTCTTTCATGCACGTAATGATCTCATATAGATCCACAAGATTGTGTTTCTGTTGTGCGATGGTGGCCGTATCCAGAACGAGAGGGGGAAGATCAGGTTCTGGTTGATAACGATAATCAAGAGCGTTTTCTTTTGATCTCAAAACACTTGCAGTTCCACTTAGATCGTCCCATCTTTTGGTACATTGATCCCAGGATGTGCCTTCAGTGAGTGCAGATGACTGGAGTTCGTATTCATACGTAATTGCACGTCCAATTGCACGGAAACTATTGATATTTTTGTATTCGACTCTCGTCCCAAGCGGATCGGTATCGTTTTTGCGTACCGAAATATTGACATCAACTCTCATTTGTCCTTTTTCCATATCAGCATCGGAAATATCGTTTCGTTGGAGAATTTTTTGGAGATGCTTGAGAAATGCGAGTACTTCATCTGCTGACGAAAAATCTGGTCATGTGACAATTTCGATGAGCGGAGTACCCGCACGATTGTAGTCAATATAGGTTTTGTTTCCTATATGGATCATTTTGCCTGTATCTGTTTCTAGATGTGCTTCTTTGATTGATGATGTTTTTGTTTGGGTATAATTGGCATCCAAAAAATACGATATTGACCCTTGTTTGAGTATGGGTTCCCAAAATTGTGTGATCTGATAACCCATTGGCAGATCGGGATAAAAATACGATTTGCGATCTCGTTGGGAACAGGGATTGATTATTGCATGAAGAACATGTCAGAGGCGGATAGCCTGCGTGACAGCATCAGGTTGGAGAGCGGGGAGTGCTCCAGGCTGTCAGGTGCAGATAGGACAGATATGGGTCATAGGTTCATCATCATCGTTTTGGGAGTTTGGACAGGGACAAAAAAGCTTGGTTGGTGTTTTGAGTTTGACGTGGATCTCGAGTCAGACAGTGAGGATCATAGAGAACGATTGTACAATAAAACTGTTTCTACTATAGAGAAATAGACTGATTTTGCAAGAGAAAAAACGGTCACTGACGGAACGTGAGGTCAGTGATAGTTGTTTTTCTTGTGTGAAAAGAAAGAGACGTTGTATTGTGTGATTTCGATGCTCGTTATTGTTAGTATATGAAACACGGTATGCATAGTTTTATTGTAAGTTGAGTGTGTATTTACCACCCCCTTATTCCTTGTTTTTCGTTGATGACAACTCTTATGCCAAGGTATAATCATCGCCATCAAGCCCAAAAAAACAGTGGTGTATAGATGATGGTGTATGGTATAATCCACAGTAGTCTTTTCCATCCTTGATCACGATTGGCAAACCAGACATAGGGAGCAGAAAAACTCATAAATCCTATTTTGTTAATCAGAGATCAAAGAAATCGTATTCATCACCAGAGGAGTGTGGTTCATCGTGATATCTGGAGGAGGGTGATGAGTCACCAAAATTCATGAATGAGCGTTACCAAAGCCATTGTTTGGATGAGTCACCACACACGCGAGATGCCGATATATTGGAAGATGAGCATAAAAATCAGATGCAGAGGATGCTTGATCCAGATACGTCGATAAATTATAAAACATTGTGCTCCTCCGCTATTCCATCTTTTTTTTTGTTTCCATCGTTTGGCAAATGTATCGGGGACAATTGTTTTGATAGGGATGAGGGACTGATGGACGATTCGTCCTGCTTTGGTTAGTCTAAATGCAAGATCCATATCTTCGGTGATTGCCTCTGGACGATAGTAGTTGACGTGTTTGAGTGCTTGCGTTTTTACCATATGACACCCTCACCATAGCGATATTGCTCAGACGTTATTGTAGGATCATTGGAGCCATCTGAGCATATCATATTCGATTGCTTGCATCCTTGCCCAAAAGCCATCATTACTGGGTTGATACGGACAGCTGACTGCTCATACGCGAGGGTTGTTTAGTCTTGCGAGCATGTCGTCTATCGCTTCAGGATTGATCGTGACGTCGGCATCTAGAAAAAGAACAAGGTCAGTGGTGATTTGTTTACATGCAGTATTGACACTTGCGACTTTTCCTTGATTGGTTTCATTGGTGATGACGGTGAGTGGATAGTCAGTTTGGAGGTTTGCAATTTGGATAGCAGAGTCGTCCGTACTTGCGTCATTGATGACGATACAGTGGAGGAGGTCATGTGGGTAGCACAAAAAAAGAGAATGGATGGTGTCAGCAATGCTTTCGCCATCATTGTAGCAGGGAATAATCACTGTCAATGGTGGTTTGTTTTTGGTTAAAGCACGTGGTGTACGTTGCTCCCATCGACATGATCCAAAAATTGTCAGTGTCATGAGTGCAAGAAGCGATTGCAGGATCATTGATGGGAGGATGGCTAAAAAAGGTTAGATGTTGAGCGAGTGTTATCGTTGGTCTTCACGTCTATCATAGTTTTTTTGATGATTGATCAGGACACATGCAACACCAACAAAGAGACACTGATAGAGTATATATTCTCCAAGCAGTAAGAGAATTTCACCAGATGAAATGGTTAGGAATGGCGTCAGAATATGTTCTTTCCGAGCACTATGGGCAAAGGGCGGTGTTATATAATAGATTATCATCATCAGACTATCTAGAAATTGTCCAAATCATTGCTGACTAGTATATCGGTAAAGAAATTGTCCTGCCATGCCCAACATATACAATGCAATGACACAAAAAATCGTGATGATCGGGGTCATAAAGGTCGATAGCATCAATCAGGCACTCATCAATGTCCAACTGGTCAAAAAGCTTCCCAATGTTGCCAGCATTCGTTGTGATGGTTCTACCGAGCTTGGTGAAAACAGCATCATTCCTCCTATACCAAGCGTAAAAAGACAATAAAAACTGACCAAAATCACGCTATAGGCTCATCGTTGGTGGAGGACAAATTGTGTAAGAGATGCCTTTCTTGTACGCAGTGCGATGAGCGTTTTGGTGCGTTTGTGGTTGGGGATATCGTGGACTATAAAATAGACGATGATGAGTGTACTAACCAATTCCTGAAAAGAAAAAAGACTATCTCGCATGATTTTTTGGGAAGTATCGATAGAGAGTGTCTGGGCGATGACTGCAACAACACTGCTGAGAATGACTGCGAGTAAGACAAAAACAAGAATGCGTTTTCTCCAAAAGAGCAAAAGTGTTGAAGCAAAGATCGACATTGATTTCTCGTGGAATAAAAGAATACGATGAGTACCTGGTCTGCGTGGTAAGAATGATGAGGATAGACGGTCGGGGTAGTATCCTTTTAGCGAGCAAAATACTTTTCGCACGCAGGAACCAGTTGTTTTTTTCTACTGATTTTGTCCCCTAGGTTGGCGAGATGATCCTGTGTATGTGCGCCATAGATTGCTTGGATTGCTTGTTCTTCTTCTTTTCCAAGGACGAGTGTGGTATTGGTTTCTGTAAGAATATCAATGATATGTATAAAGATTGCATCTACACCATCGTTGACTTTACGTTCTGCCATTGCAGTCAGAAGCTCTTTTTTTTTGTTCAACGCAAAGCGGGGATTGGTTGTTTCAATCACTCAAATTGCAATTTTTTTGGTTCCCATCGAAAAGATTTTGTAGTCAGTTGTGATGATTTGGTCAGGACTCAAGCCATCAAGCTGAGATTTCGCATCAAACATTTTGATTGCATACTCTTCGAGATTTGGTATGTGAGCGATGGTATTGAGTGCAGTGACAGCGTCTCTGTCTGCGTGGGTTGTGGTAGGAGAGCGAAAAAAAAGCGTGTCTGACAAGATTGCAGAAATCATGAGGATTGCTATTTGTTTGCTTGGTGTATAGTTACGCTCGGTAAAGATCTGATGGATAACAGTGCAGGTACATCACACTGGTTCGACTCTGATCATCAACGGTGCATTGGTGGTGCATTTCCCTAGTGCATGGTGATCAATGAGTCAGGAGATAGTGTAGATGTCTCTGTTTGGAATTGATTGTGCTTCATCATTATGATCGAGCAGGACGAGCGAGCTTCCTGGGTTGAGCGTAGTTTGTAGCTTGGGTTCTGTGATGTTTGCATAGTCAAGAACAAAGCGTGTTTCGTTGTTGATGTCGCCCAGACGGATGGGTGTGTTTGCTATACCTTGATCCGTCAGATAGGCAGACCAGGCGAGTGGTGCGCAAATTGCATCGGTGTCAGGATTTTGGTGTCAAAGAAGATAGAGCATGTTGTAATCAGAAAATAAAAAACAGCACTATCTACACATATAGATTTTCCATGCGTTCGCAAGAGAAAATGTTTTTTTATGCACAGGCTTCTTTTTCCATTTGATACAATCACTTCTTGCTTTTTTCCCAAAAGGGGAAAAATTTTTTGGTATATTGTGTTTTCGCTACGTTCGAACATCGCTTATGAGGAATGAGTGTATGACCTTTTTTGTGTGCTTGTGCGTAGACGTCACGATAGATGGGATTTCGTGTTTCGTATATTGTGCAGTGTGTTGACTGAGAAAGAATATCACTGACTGATCATTGGACGAGCTGAATACCGTATAGGTTACAATAGCCTTGGACAAAGTTGATTCTTTTTGGACTTCGTGGATGATGAGCAAAAAATGTTGGATCAAGAACACAGATCGTTGTAGCTGGATTGGTAATTTTGGTTGGATGGAAGTCCCAGGGTGAGAGAATGGTGGCATTGTGGTACGATTGTTGTGCGTGAGGAATATCTGAGAGGTCGGTGGTGAGTGTGTGATGGATATCGTCGTTGTGTGCAACTTCGCTTTGTCTGGCAGGATCAAATACTCTCGCATATACATCGTCATAGCTTCACGCAAACAAGGTGTCAGTAATTGTTTTTTTTCGATATTTGTGGAGATTGTCTTCGTTCATATAGTAGGGTTTATGAGAAAATGTTGATGCAACCCATTGCCAGGACAGATGATTGGATCCAAGTTCGCCATCGAGGAAATGATAGTAGGTCCAGTCCGCACATTTTTTTCGATAGAGTTTGTATCCGTGAACAAAGGCAGCTGCCAGTCGCATACGTTGATGATTGTGCAGATAGCCTGTTGTTTCGAGCTCAGTGATTGTCTCATTGATCCATGAAGCTCCAAAGTTTTTGTCTCTGATTGCGTGGGGGAGGAGATCGAGTTTGGGTATCCCTGTTTTGTCTTCCTCCATATCCTCAAAAATCTTGTTCCCTTGATGATAGTGAACCTGAACAAAATATTCTCTTCGCAACAGTTCTTTGTACCACTGTTCTGCTTGGTCGATAGGACACGTTTTGATTGATATGTGTACAATATCTTTGATTGTGATGATGCCATGTGTAATGTAGGGAGAGAGGCGAGAGACCCTACCTGTGACAAAATTTCTGGTTTTGCAATAGTGCATGGCATCAAACCTTGCTATTTGCTCCAGAAGCTGATCGTGCGTGAGGATGGGAAAGGACATGAGCAAGATGGGGAACAATAAAAATATTGACGTGATTGTGTGTTGTTATTTGTTGCTTTTCTTCACTTCAGAGGATTTGTGTATGTGTGGGAGTATAGTGTTTGCAGTATGTATGGAACGAGATGCTATTGTTGGTTTGATGGTGGGGTGTAGGATGAGGATAGTAAGCTGTGTATACAATGACAAACGATATATGTATCCTTATTTTTGTACAGTCGCGTGTCAGGAGTGATACGGGTGAGGAGATGGTCGTGGGTTTCTGTTTCTCACAATGATTGTTTTGATTGCTTGTATACATTTTTGATATCCATCGTCATATAGACTTGAGGCTGGAGAAAGGAATGTAGTCGATCCACTGACTGATTGGCTCTGGCAATTAGCCATCCATCACTCGTCGCAATATACACAATACGTATTGGTCATCAACAAACATACACGCACAAATCGAATGTTTATCCACACGAGAACGCAGTCAGACGATATTTTTCTCCTTGGTATGTTTCAAAAAGCCTTTGATGAAACACATATCACACATCATCAGTATGATGATGATACTGAGCAATCCAGGTATTGAGGGAGGCGACATGATCTATTTGTGCTTGTTCAGTGGGAAATTTATGTGGCTCTCGTGGGCGGTGCGTATTGTTGATGATACAGATTTCTGGTGGAATATCAAGTCGATACAGAATGGGGTTGTACTGTAATGCAGATGCAATCATCTCACCATAACATCACTCAAGAATTCGGTTCTCTTGTTGGCATCGTTACTGGATTGTAGGCTCTCGCTGAGATGTCGGTGCACGGCGAAGATCTGTATTGATCTGGTCTCGTGCAATGGTATCCAAATCCAGTGTCTGACATCATCGACGCTGTGCATAATGCTGGGCAAGCGTAGATTTGCCTGATCAGGAGTTGCCAAGAATGCAGATTTTCATAGTAAGAAGAAACATAAAAAGATAGATATGCAATGAGAGAACGCATAGTTTTTAGTGTCTTTTTTGTTCTATACTCTCCTCAAATTCTTGACATTGCTGATGTATCTGTGCGATGTCTATCGTTGTTAGGGTACTGACGATGTAGGGCTGTCTCCTAAACAGCTCACGATGCTGATCAACAAAACGCCAGTATAACGCATTCATCGGACAGGCGCGGGGTCAGAATTTTTGTTTGGGATCATAAAAACAATTCTTGCAAAAATCTGACATCTTATTGATGTAGTTGGCACTCGAGACGTATGGTTTGGTTGCAAGATTTCCTCCATCGGCAAACTGACTCATCCCCAGCACATTGGGCGTGACTACTCGCTCAAACGCGTCCATATACATCTCCCAAAACCGTTTATTGACGTCATGCGGATTATAGCCCATCAACAAACAAAAATTTCCAATCACCATCAGTCTCGTGATATGGTGGCTGTAGCCGGTTTTTTTAACCTGGTGGAGGATATGATTGACACAATTCATCTGGAGCGGACTACGTTCTGGTCGTCGAAATCGGTCAGGGAGGGGTTTGGTATGATTCAAAGCATTCTGTGTATAGATACTCTCTTGATACCGTTGAAATCGGTGATACATATACTCCCTCCACCCCAAAATCTGACGGATAAAGCCTTCTTTGTTGTTGATCTCCGTATCGACTTCAGCCACGGCGTGGATGACCTCGTGGGGCGTGAGGAGTCAGGTATTGATTGCGGTACTCAGGCGTGAGTGATAGACGATATCGTCCTGCTGATACATCGCATCCTCTAGACGCCCAAATTGATGTAGATGCTCACGACAAAACTGTTGTAGGCATTCTAGCGCTTGTGTACGTGTGACAGGAACCAGAAACTCCTTGTTTTGATACGAAAAAAGATGATGTCTGACTGGTGTGTGTGTCCTGTCAAAGGATCTATTGTCGGCGTCGTAATTTCGTTTGCCTCCTATTGGTTTGTCATGTTCCATGAGGATGCCAGTCGTTTTTCTCATCCGACGATAAAATGTCTCCATGATGGGGGGTTTGCTCGGATATTGTTTGACAAACTCAGTATGATCAAGGAGAAACTGCGTATTGGGCAGTCGTTCAACCTCGATCCCATGTGTGCGTCGGGTCAGTGCATTTGTTTGTAATGATCTGTAGTGGCTAGGTTCGCTGGGGATCATGATCAGGAGTTGAGTGATGTGGTTGGTAGTAGCAAAATCCAATACTCACTGACGGTAAGAGGGAGCTTGTACTCGATGAGCATCTAATCACTGTGCACGCAAATCCTCTATACAAGAGTGGCTAGACGCAGTGATGAGTGACTTGCTGTGAGGGCTGAACTGGAGCGGACCATAGGGAGATATGAGTGTCGTCTTCGTTGTATCGACAAAGAGGACGTGACGAGCGCGAGGATCGAGGTAGCGAGGGTTGAGTTGATCGTACAAGAGGAGCTGGAGCATCGGAGAGGGAGGGGGAGTAAATGGAAACAAGAATGCATATGATGTGACTACATTCTGCATTGACTGTTCTACCAACAAATCAGTGAATCATATCAAACTCAAACAAAACGGTATGTTCTCACACAAAAAATATTGTTCCAATGAATCTCTGCTGACACCAATGTCTGGTGCAAGCGTAGAAATCGTGACCAATACAGAGGTGTAGGTTGCGAGTGCGTTAATCAGCTTTTTGGGCAGGAGTCAGACATGGGTAGTATGCTGCCTGTATCAATAATGAGGTATTTCATCGTCTGGAAATTGCCTTGTGTCTTGAGAACAGATAAACACGTATTTGTTGACTAAAAGGAGTCGGTCGTGATGGTGTCGTCGTCGATACGGATGACGGTTTGTGCCTCAATATAGCCATATATTGTCATATTGGTTGGTACGCTAGATTGCCCTATGTGCCTTGCACCAATACGGAACAGTATGCTATTTATTGTTGATGTATACGCAGATAATCCGTGTTTTTTCATTATGTTATACAAACAACGTCACAACTATGTCAGTAATGTAGTGATTTTTTTGTTTCATGCAAGTATTTTTCACACAACGACTACTGTTTGCAAAAAAACTGTTAAAAAACGTACTCCGTTTTTATGTGGTCGCTTTGTGATATCATCTGAGGTTGATTGGCGTTGGGGAGTATGTGTTATGTACGAATGTTCAGGTGCCTTTTGCTATGATCACGAGTGGGATGTATGACACGAGTATAGATTTTGGGTGATGTGATAGTAGTGTGTCAGAGGAGAGTGTGGAGATATAGTTGATGTTAGTATCTTGTAGAGATTGATGGTCTTGGGTGCTTTGTCAGTGATGATGAGGATAGCTATATAGTCAGTGATGATGTGTTGAGTCATTTGATTGCCGGGTTTTCTGTAGCGGACAACAAACGATCTGATGTATGATGTGATGGTGAACAGCTGTTTGAAATAGTGTTATGTTTTGTTTTTTTTGTATTATTTTGATTGTTAGGTCACATAAAAAACATCATCATTGTTGTAGTGAGTTGGGTATGATGTGCAAAGTGTTTGCTCTTGATTTTGGATACTGGATCAGTATACATACGCGTTTGTATACAGACGCATTGTGTGTCATCATGTCCCCCTCTATATGTGGCATGCAAAGAGATTTCTAAAAAAGGAGGAGAAAACGTACATTGTGTTATTGTACCCCACACTCTTAGACAAACAATAGACGTATTGCTGGAACAATACATCACATACTAGGTGGTAATTTCATCATTTTACTTATTGTAGGATACTCTATGCCAAAGGAACAAAACGGTAACTTTGAAGCGCAGCTTTTTAAGGCTGCGGACAAACTTCGCAAAAATATTGATGCAGCAGAATACAAACATGTTGTGTTGTGACTCATTTTTCTTAAGTATATTTCTGAAAGTTTCGAAGAACTCTATCACAAACTTGCTCAGGATGAATTTTCTGATCCAGAAGATAGAGATGAATATATTGCAAAAAATATTTTTTTTGTTCCAGAACAAGCAAGGTGGAGCTCTATACAAGCCAAAGCAAGACTCCCAACTATCGGACAAGAACTTGATACTGCAATGGAAGCCATAGAAAAAGAAAATCCAGAACTTCGTGGTGTGCTACCAAAAGTATTTGGAAAGCCAAATCTGGACAAAACGTCACTGGGTCAGTTGATAGATCTAATTTCAAATACAGAACTCAAAGCTACAAGTGAAAACTCAAAAGATTTGTTTGGTCGTGTGTATGAATATTTTCTTGGCGAATTTGCCAACGCCGAAGGCAAAAAAGGCGGACAATTCTATACGCCAAAATCTATCGTAAAGCTGATGGTCGAGATGATCGAGCCGTACAAAGGTCGTGTCTATGATCCTGCGTGTGGGTCTGGTGGTATGTTTGTGATGAGTGAAAAGTTTGTACAAGAACATCAAGGAAATATCGCAGATATTACAATTTACGGGCAAGAATCCAATCAAACCACGTGGAAATTATGCAAAATGAATCTTGCAATTCGTCATATCAACT
The DNA here is from genome assembly GCA_025057375.1 of Candidatus Absconditabacterales bacterium. GTDB lineage: Bacteria > Patescibacteriota > Gracilibacteria > Absconditabacterales > Absconditicoccaceae > JANWWO01. The sequence continues at coordinate 141,817 of JANWWO010000002.1, forward strand.
CGAAATTTGTGGCGTGGAATACCGAAGGAAGTTTTCTCAAAGATGCTCATCCTGATCTCAAAGCTGATTATATTCTTGCCAATCCTCCGTTTAATCAATCCGACTGGGGACAAGACATGTTGCAAGATGATGCAAGATGGACATACGGACTACCACCTGCTGGAAATGCTAACTTTGCTTGGATGCAACATATGCTTTATCACCTCGCACCGCACGGAGTAATGGCAACAGTTTTGGCAAATGGATCTCTCTCTTCCAATACGTCTGGAGAAGGAGAAATTCGCAAACATTTGATCCAAAATGATGTGGTAGAATGTATCGTCGCACTCCCAAAGCAACTTTTTTATAATACGGGTATTCCTGCGTGTATTTGGTTTCTCCGTCGTGAAAAACAAACGAGAAAAAACGAGATTCTGTTTATCGATGCTTCGGAAATGGGATTTCTCAAAGATCGTGTGCATAGAGAATTTAGCGATGAAGATATAAAAAAAATCTCCGAAACCTATCACAACTGGAGAAAACACCCTGACCAATATCAAGATATCAAAGGTTTTTGTACATCTGCAAAAAGAGAGGACGTCGAAAAACATGGTTTTGTATTGACTCCTGGTCGTTATGTGGGGATCAAAGAAGTGGAAGATGATGGTATTCCTTTTGAAGAAAAGATGGAGAAACTGACACATACTTTGAAAGAGCAATTTGCCAAAGAAGAAGTGATGAATGCAGAGATCAAAAAACAACTGGCAAAAATCGGTTTTAGTATGTAAAAAACAAAAAATATGACTGACACGACGTCACATACAGCACGTTCTTCACGTTTCCCTCCACATGGTCGGGTGGAGACGACTTTGGGGGAGGTTGTGGAAATTTCAAGTGGCAAATCTCGTCCAAAAGATAAAGGTATTTATCCTGTTTATGGAGGAAATGGAATTTTGGATTATGCTGATAATTTTAATTTTGAAAAAGAAACAATAATTATTGGTCGTGTTGGTGCTTATTGTGGTTGTGTATATTTTGAAAAAGAAAAGTTTTGGCTTTCTGATAATGCGCTTGGGATAAAATCAAATAAAAAATCTGATATAAAATTTTTGTATTATTTTCTGATAAATCAAAATCTCAATAAAAAAGCAATTGGT
>JANWWO010000003.1:0-27224 GCA_025057375.1 Candidatus Absconditabacterales bacterium
ATCAACTCGCCGTTTTTTAGTAGGATCGTTGAGGAGATGGAATATCTTTATTCTCATTGCTCAGTTTTTACATAAAAAACTTATATAATTCCTATTCGCTTTTTGTCTTTTTTGATGGATACTTTTTTCTGCTGCAAGCGGTTTATATGTATGTACATTTCATCAACAATCGAGCGAATTGCGTTGAATCTTTCCCTACGCATCGTTGTATGATGATGTTTAAGAACATGTCATATCTCACGACATGACTTTCATGTTTCCTTGAATGTGTAGATCGTTATTTTTTCCTTACACGTATTTGCTTGCATTTTTTTTCTTTTTTGTTATATGCTTCTTATCATCATGATGTATTATAGGATATAAAGCTCCCTATCATTATCATTATTGGTGGTGTATGGTGAAATATAAGTAAGCTATATGCACTTTTCCTTGCAAATAAAAAAAAACTCACTATACTCATAAAAGTGATGGCACTGTGCTGGAGCGGTCTAACAGACAGGTCTGCAAAACCTCGGTTCATGGGTTCGAATCCCATCAGTGCCTCCACATTTTTTTCTAAAACATACTATATTGTTGATGGAAAGTTGGCAGAGTGGTCGAATGCGCACGTTTGGAGTACGTGTGTGCGGCAACGTACCCAGGGTTCGAATCCCTGACTTTCCGTTTTTTTTGTATACAAAAAACATCCATGCTGTTTTTTTTGATCTTCTAATGTAGCATTTGCAGGCTAATTTTGTAGGTATGTGTGTGTTGGAGAGATATCTTGTCCTTGTTTTTTTCCCAAAAATCCTATATTGTTCTGGTGCTTTATTTTTGTGTACTCTATGAAGTGGTGGATTCTGATTTGGTGAGTTGCATTATTGCTGTTTGGTATTGTTGCGATGTTTAGTGTCTCAATTTATGAGTCTTTTTCTTTTACCCTCTGAGCAATTGCGAGGGGGACACGATTTGGCGATCCCTCTCATTATTATTATTTCAATGCTCATCTTAAAAATATTATGATTGCGTTAGTGTGATGATTGTGTGTTTATTTTTTTATTCCTACTGCGTGGTTCAAAAATCATAAAATTGTTACATGGGCGATGATTGCGGCGGTGGTTTTTCAAGCGTTGGTTTTTGTTCCTGGTATTGGGAGAGAACTGAATGGAGCGAGAGGGTGGCTTGATATTCCTGGACTCCCATCGATTCAGCCTGTTGAACTCTACAAAGTAATGTATATGATTTTTATTGCATCTTGGTTGATGAGAAAAGCTAGAGATGGCGTCTGACTCGCTGTCTACAAAAAATTTGCCTTTATCAATATGGCGTTATTATCAATCCTTGTTTTCATTCCTGATTTTGGGATGATCGTCATTATTGGGTTGACGTCTATTGTGATGTTTTGGTATGCGGGAGCTAAGCTTCGTGATCTTGTTATCATTTGATGATTATGATTGGGAGGGCTTTTTGTGTTATTGACTATTTTGTGATTGTTTTCTGACAAGTTTTCGTATATTACGGATAGGGTCTCGTATTTTTTGATGATGAAATCAGGATGAGATGTTGTGGAAAGACAACAAACTGTATGACGACAAAATACGCAAGCGTTGATGGCTATTTGATGATGATGATTCTGGGGACAAGGATATGGAAGAGGAATCCAAAAATTTGGGTATATTCCTGAGGCGCAGTCAGATTTTATTTTTGCAGCATTTAGTGAGGAAATTTGATTCGTCGGGAATATGATTTTATTGTTGCTGTATGGTGGTCTGGCATTTACTGTTTTGTATGTGACCCTCATTTTGCGTAATAAGCATGATAGGATTTTGGCAATAGGAATTGTCTGCTTGATTATTATTCAAGTCTTTGTTCATATGGGTGTCAATCTCAAGATTTTGCCCAATACCTGAGTCACACTGCCTTTTGTTTCTCATGGATGAAGTTGAATCCTTGCAAATATTGTGCAGCTTGTGATTTTGTTTAAACTATGTAGCCAGGATGTGTTGGAATTTGATACCATGCCTCTTATACAGAATCGTCGTTTCGATGATGATATCGTCTAGGATGTAGCTTATGTGATATGAAACAATTGGCATACAGACGTCCTAGATGGTTTTTGAAATGGTGGTGCTCTAGACTTCACAGACAATAAGTTCTCCTTCGTTGTCAATAAAGCTGAGATGAAATGCTGTCAGTGCCATTTTTTCTTCCTGTCATCAGGGAAGAGGATTATAGAGATAATCTCAGCAAATAGGAAGTCCGCGTTCACTGAGATGCACACGAATCTGGTGGGTACGTCATGTATATAGTGATAGGATGAGTTCGACACGCGTGGGGTCTTGTGTGATTCTTCGTGACTCAATTTTGGTTATACCTTGTTTGGGTTCATAATGCGGAATGCGTGGTTTCACTAAAGAATTGATGCAATATCATGGATCTATTTTAGCCAAAAATGTTTCCCCATCTTTGGTGAGAAGACATTGTGCACGATATGATTTGGTGAGGGGTACGAGATCTTTTTCTTCTTTTGTTGGTGCAAGTGATTTGCGTTGGAAAAGATCTTTGAAATATGCTAGTCCTGCTTCTGTTTTTGCAACAAGCATGAGTCCATCAGTTTCTTTATCCAAACGGTGAATGAGTCAGGCACGGATAAATGTCCCTGTGCTCGGGAGTTGATGATCGACAAAATAGTGATAGAGTGCTCCTACAATATTAGGATGCTCGACACTCCATACTGAATTGGGATGAGATAAGACGCCTTTTGGTTTATAGACGACAAGATAGTCTTTTTTTTCTTTGATGATATGGAGATCGAGACGTGGTGATTGTGCAAGGATACTATTTTCCATATATCTTTCTGGATGGATGATGGTGATGAGATCTCAGGGGTGGAGTCTGTGTGCATTTTTTGTAATAACTTTTTGGTTGACGGTTATGTCACCACGAGCCACTAAACGATTGATGAAGTTTCTTGTATATGATTGTGTTGCCAAAAATCTGTCCAAGCGCTCTTTGGGTACTCATTCATAGATAAACTGTGGCATCAGATCCGATAAAATAAAAGAGTGCAGTGCTTTATGGTTCACAAAAAATGACACGAATACGATAAGAATCATTGAGTTTATGCAGTTTGGCGGTAATAGCACTTATTTTATTGGGATTGTGTAAGATAATAGTGAGAGATAGTTGGTATGATCAGTCTGGTTCTTTTGTGATAGCAAGCTCGTCAGAATCTCGTCCTAAGGAGGCAAGATCTCCTAGTAATCCTACGAGTGTTTGTGTTTTGGGAGGTATCGTCAGGATGATCTTGGCGATATAGGGGGTTGGTTTGTGATCTGCTCGATGTGCTTCGAGTGTTTTTGCTTTGTTGGCAAGATAGACTCCAGGGCATGAAAGAGTATGTATCACGACTCATCTTTTTGAGCTGATAGCAATGATTGCCTGTGTGGGTTTGGGTTTGCATTCTTCACATAATCTATATGTTGTTTCATGAGAAAAATCAACAATGACAGGAGTGACTGTTGTTTTTTCTTGTGGTATATAGACTGGTTTTTTTCTTAATTGATACAAAAGGTCTTTGTATAATGGTCTGATACAATCTCCTGGAGAGTGTTGTTTCATTGCTAGGCCAAGATACAAATCGCCTAGTTCTTTATCAGTCATTGTTTGTGTGAAACGATCGTCATCATCACCAAGAAGAGGCAGTCATCGTTCTTTGAGTTTTTCATTGAGCATTGTGCGTCATTGTTGTTTGTATTCCTCGGCATGTGATTCTCTGAGGTATTTTTGGAGTTTGTGTTTCGCATTTGTAGTACGCAAAAAATCCATCCAATGAGCAGTTGCTGATTTTTTATTTGAAAATGTATTGATACTGATGACGTCTCCTGTCTTGACTTCATAGGTGATTGGTTTGATCACACCATTCACGATAGCGTTTTTGAATCAGAGTCAGACATCAGAGTGAATGCGAAACGCAAAGTCGAGAACTGTTGATCATTGAGGTAGTTCAATAATATCTCCTTTGGGTGTATATACAAAGACTGATTTGGTCAAGAAATCTGTGGACAAACTTTCTTTGAGCTTTGCAGAATCAAATCATCATTTGGTATGAGCAAATTCTTGGACTGTTTGTTGGAGAGATTTAATTCGATTAGCTTGATTTTCATTAAGTTGCATATCTTTGCCTGAGCTATAAATATAGTGGGCAGCGACACCATATTCAGCAATATCTTCCATATTTTGTGTTCTGATTTGGATTTCAACAGGGTAATGAAACATTCCAAGAACAGTGGTATGAAGTGATTGATAATTGTTAAATTTGGGAATTGAAATATAGTCTTTGATCTTATGAATGAGTGGTCTTCGTTTGCTATGGACATGACCAAGAATTTCATAGCAATGTCCTACTGTGTCTGTAATCACTCTAAACGCAAGAACATCAGTAACTTTTGACACATCAAAGATTTTGTATTTTTTATATAACTTTTCATAAATTCTATATGGGCTTTTTAGCCTGCCTTTTATGGCAATATAAGGAATATGATTATTGATTAAGACCTCTTCTATCATTTTTTTTCCGTCTGCAATAGCTTGTGGAGAGTCTCAGAAATGATGGAGACAATACGAAATGATTTCTTCATACACTCATGGTTCAAGAATACGGAATGCACCATTTTCTAGCATGACAGCAAAACTATACAGTCACAGTTTTTTTGCTAAAGGGACATAGATTTTCATTGTTTCCATTGCAATTCTTTTTTTCTTATCTTCTCTTGGATGATAGTCAAGTGTTTGGATATTGTGCAGACGGTCAGCAAATTTGACAAAAATGACTCTCAAATCTTTTGACATAGCAAGAAATGTTTTGATCAAGGTTTCTAGTTGACTATCATTAAATGCATATCTGACGCTAGAAACCTTGGATACTCATTCACAAATATGAGCAACATCTTCTCCAAATTTTTTTCTGATATCATCAGCAGTTACTGGTGTGTCCTCAATTGTATCATGAAGTAGACAGGCAATGAGGGTTGTAATGTCAGGATGTAGTTCGAGTAAGAGTTCCATAGCTTTGAGGGGATGGAGGGCATATTGCTCTCATGATAATCTTGTCTGTCCATGATGGGCAATCAACATAAAATCAAATGCGTCAGTGAGTTTTTTTCTTTCATCGTCCGTAAGATAATGTATAGAATCACGAATTGATTCAAAAAGTTGGCGAAGATCACCGAGAAAGGGTTTATAGGTAAATGCATCAATCAATCATGAGTAGCTTGTGTCCAGTGCTTCTCAAATACGATATGGAGTAAGTGCAGACATAGTTACATATGATCTAAAACATAGGATAGTTTATTGTGTTTCAAGGTGATGTGTGTGAAGTATGTGAGCAATATCTTTTTTTGTTGTGATTATGTCAGTTACCGTCAATCATTCGAATATTCCTAATTCCCATAGAAGAGGAATCAGTGATGGGATCAATGACTCAAGTTTACACCAAACGATCATTGCTTTGCAGTAGTGAAGATAGGACTGCCAGGATTCGATACGAGGTTGTGAAATAGCTTCAAATGACTGGAACATTCCTAGTGTTTTTGCTTCGTCTACAAATAGTGGCGTACAGAGTGCTGCAAGAAGAATCATATGGTTGGTACTTGGAAGTTCCATTGATCAGTTGATGGTATTGCGTTTGGTAAAAAATACGGTATAGATGCTCGAAATGATATGATCAGGAAGGCGAGAAAAAAGAATAGTCAAAAATTTTGCCAGAACGATATTGTTTTTTCTGTGTTGAGCTTTTTGTTCGGCAATTTGTCTAGCTTTGGTTTCATTCTCCTGGATACGAGCTCTGTCAGCATCACTGACTGTATTTTTTGTTTCTCATGATGATGGTGTATTGATACTGTTTCCTCCTTCAAGAGGACCTCATTCAACAAATCGTCGAGCCATTACATGCAAAAAGGTAAAAGATAGTCGAGAACCAGTGTTTCTGTGTTGTGGATGTGAGGATATGATAGGAATAGAGTGAAATAGTGTTTTTATGAAAAAGCGTGCCGTTCAGTATAGCTATTTTTTCTTGTTTTTCAATAAGAAAACAGTAGAAGTACAGGAAATGGTTACTGTTCATGATTTCCCCTTGATTTTGGATAAAAAATTCTTATATGTTCTCATATTGTGTGCATTGATGATGTTTTTTGTCATATGTGTGCATAGGTGATATGTGTTGCTACCGATTTTTATCCTTTTTGCGATTTTAGTCTACTGTGCTTAAAAAATATAGATTGGCTGTGTATTGGCTTGTTTGTGAAGATGTCTGCTCGTCTGCATTATGTATGGTGAGGTGCCTGAGAGGCCGAAAGGAGCTCACTGCTAACGAGTCGTACGAGAAATCGTACCGAGGGTTCGAATCCCTCCCTCACCGATGGTTCTCTAGTGTTGTTTACCATTATTGTGTATAAAAAAATATTTTTTTTGGCACTGTAGCTCAGCAGGTTAGAGCGCGCCTCTCATAAGGGCGAGGTCGGTGGTTCGAGTCCACTCAGCGCCATAGATATAATTTTTCGTTGGCATGATTTTCGTTTGCTTACTGTATGATTATTCCATCGATCTATTGTATCGTTATTGGTGTTTGTATAATGGTGACAATCACTGGAAGTTGTTTTTATTTTTTGGATACTGTGATGGCAAAAAAAGCAAAAAAATGAAGAATCAAGGTTGTTCTTCAATGTACAGAGTCATGACAAGTTAATTATGTCATGAAGATTAAAAAAGATACTTTTCCTAAAGAAGTCAAAAAGTATTGTCGTTTATTGAGAAAGCATACAATGCACAAGATTAGAGAAAAAATGAAATAATGTTTTCCATTTTATTTTTTTATTTCAATAGAACAAAATGCAAACAATTAGATTGGCAAGAATATGAAGAAAAGGTAGGCCTTTTTATAGATTGGTTTTGACAGATTCTAAGGCATCTCCTCAGGCATGATTTAAGAAAGTTTTAGGTTGGTTTAATCCTTTGTCAAAGGAGCATTCATATAATGTACAGGCTGTCTTGGGTTATATCGCATCTGGGACACAAATGTCGGAAAGGGCGGCAAAGTTGCTTTATGGAGAAACAAAAAACCCTGTGTTTCAGAAGTTTTATGTAGAAAAGAATACGAAAAGACAAAAGAAGAAAAAAGACTAGGTCGTTTTTTTTTCATTACTGTTTTCAATGTTTTTTTTATGCTGTCATCAATAAGATCTTATACTGAGTAGTCGTTGATATCAAATTTGTTTATCAAGTCCTTCTGTGTTTATTGTTTGTTATAATAGAGGGTCGTATAATAGTAGGTGACAAATGTAAAAGTAGGTGACAAATGTAAAATTTTTGAGATGTGTAGTCTTTTTTTTATCCTCTATTGTCATGTTAATGATTGGGTGAAATATCTCGATAGAACAGATCATGGTAAATGCCCTCGCTTTTTTGGTGATTATTATTTTTTGTGGTGCGATTTATGCATTTGTTCGCTCCATTTTTTTATTTATTTTTTCTCAAGGTGATCCTGAAAATAAGAAAAAAGCACGAGATCGAGTGAGATTTATGATTATTGGTCTTGTTATGACAATAGGACTCCTTTTTATGTTCCCTTTAGGGCTCAAAATGGTGTGAGTGCCCAATTATGAAGCATATAGTGCAAAAAATATCTTTCAGTCAGTTTCAACCATCTTTTCTAAATTGCTATTGGTAAAAGATGGTATGAATACTATGAATGCTGTGCCTGGTGTCTATGTCGAACCATGAGTAGTCGCTCCATCGCAGACGCAGCCTCAATCTCAGGGTCGTTCTCTGGATCCCAGTGATTATGAATTGTAGAATTATTTTTGTTTGTGATTAGATGTTTTCTTTTCACTCTTTATTATCTATCATCGTATTCTTATGCAAAAAAAAAAAATGATAGCATTAATTAATCAGTATATTAGATCATTTCGTCTTTGGATTGGTGCGTTTCCTCAGTATGAGAAAGGAATGATCATCTGATTGGTTGTTCATACAATTATTGCTCTCTTTTTTCCTCTCGTGTCTGTATGATCACTCCAGTGAGTGTGAGTGCAATCATTTCTTTTGTTTTTTCCGTGGACGTATGCAAACGGGCTGTTGTCAAAAATATTTTTACTTCTGTTGCTAACTCATTGAGTTTTGCGATTTTGGCATGCTCATCCCAAATCAAAACAATTCTTATCGACACTTATTGGTTTTAGGGAGAATCCGTATCTTTTGAGTGGTGGTCTTTTATGGATTATTACTGTTCTTTTGCTTGCTATCAATGATTCTGTTCTTTTTGTCACTGCCTATACATCCACAGTTTCATTATCTTTGGGATATTATTTGTTGCTTGTTTCCACTATTTTTTTATTGTGTTATAGTCTCTATGGTGCATATGTGCAGTCAAAATCGTATCATCAGCAAACGCCCATTCCACGTCCTGACTTCTCATCGTCGATAGCGAGAATGCAAGAGATAGACTCTCTTTTTGACAAAATGAAACATGACGAGTAAATAATGAAATCAAGACATCGCGTTATGATGGAATTTCTTTCTTTTTTTTAATTTTTGTACGCTCAATGCTTCCAAAAGGTTTTTTTCTCGCCTATGCAAAACATCTTATTTTTTGATCTCTCTGTCTTGTCATCGTCAGTGTTTTTGTTTTTATTCTTAATCTCCGTCCATCGATTCAGTTTACGTGATGAATTTCGATTGAGTTTTCTTCGTCCGTTGTGGTCAGCGATCTTGTTGGTCCGGTTCGTGATGCTCTCGTATCTACATTTTCATGACAAACAGTGCCAGATCTTTTATTTTCTCAAGATCCTGTTCCGACTCTGACAATACCTTTTTCTGATACATTTTTTCCTCAAGGAGACAGTGATGTGAGAGAGATTGTTGCAGATATTGTTGGTGATGAAACGCGTATTTTGTCTTATAGACAAATAGGACCATCATTTGGTTCTTATGCACGTTCTCGCTCCTTGCTCTGGTTGGGAATGGGTATTGCTATTATGGTTGTGTATATCTTTTTTGCATTTGCGGAGTTGAGGAAGAAACTTGATCCTCTCTATTTGGCTATGATTGTTGTTGTGACTATGGTTTTTGATATTATGGTTTCTTTGGGTGTGTATTGATTGTTTATGAACATGTCATCTATCTACGTTTTTGATACCTTGGTGATTTTAGCGATATTGTCAATTATGTGATATTCAATCAATGATACGATTATTATTCTTGACAGAATGAGAGAAAATATTGATACTGATGCAAAGTCACTGAGTATTAAAGATTGGAGTAATTTGATTGACACGTCAATAGGACAGACCTTGAGAAGATCTCTCTTTACATCATTATCTACCCTCATTATTACCTTAACTTTGGCTTTTTTGTGACAATGAGATATGCAGAGAATTGCTTTGATTATCTCTACTGGAGTTGTTGTTGGTACGTTTTCGTCCCTTTTTTTAGTTCCTCCTACGCTTTTACTTCTTGTGAAGTATCATGATCCTCGTAGACACAAATAGTCAGTATGCATTATGTTGATTTGGAATTGAGGGGCGCTCTACCCTCAATTTTTTGTTGCACCATGGGGTGCCAGCTGATCATATCACTATTTGTGATCATCAACCATATGATATCTGACAGCTTCGTTGATGTGCAGGTCATTTTGGGCAGGATGCATTTGAACATCTCGATCGTTTTGATCAGATTTGGAAGACTCCATGAATTCCTCCATGAGTGCTTGATTGTCAGCCTGACCGTCTTCGTAGTCAGTATCAGTTTTTTCTTGATCATTGTCCAAGTCATATTCTTGCAGTAACCTGATCAAAAGGGAAGTCAACAACATGTACGGTTCTTCATCGTATGCTTGTGCAGGCGTGACTGACAGCTCATCTGGCAGGGAATGTTGGGATCCCTTTTCTTGATGTGCTTGAGGCGTGTCGTCCTGGTGACCGAGTCGTGTGTGAAGTTTCTAGTTATATGCTGACTGATGCTCCTCGCCCTCGTGCGGATATTGCTATTTTGCTCAATCTGTTTCCTGTGCATCTCGATCGACATGGTGATTTCCCATCCTATGCAGCGAGTAAAAAAAAGATATGGATTGACGCAGGGTGGAAGCTTGGGTGATCGATGTTGCGTAGTTTGCCTTTTTTTGCTGATGAGAGTGATGTTGATTTTTTTGGTGAGTCCACCGACTGTGGTTGGCGTGATGGGTGGTTTTGGTTTCAAGGTAAGCAAATACTTGCATGAGAGAGTATGCGTTTGTATGGCTCTCACCAGTTTCCCAACCTATCATTCTGTTTTGCTATTGCAGATCGTCTGGGGATCCCTTTTTCATATGTGTGTGATGTGTTGACCTCATTTACGTGATTGGATCATAGATTACAAGAAGTATCCCGTTATGATGGACGCATCTATATCGATGATTCTATTGCAACAACACCAGAATCAGCAATCAACGCTATAGAAAGTTTTCCCAATCTTGGCTGTATTATTCTTGGAGGGCAGCGAAGGGGGTATGAGAATGTAACAGACCTTGTGTCATTGATCATGCGTCGTCATATTCCTGTTGTATTGATGGGAGATTTTTGACGTGCTATTGTTCATCATTTTGGTCATGACTATTGTTTGTACCAAACTGACCTGATGCAGGAGGCTATTCGTTTTGCAAGAACCCATGCTCCCGTGTGATCAGTGATTTTGCTTTCTCCTGCGACACCTTCATTTGGTATACGAAAAGACTTTAAGCATAGAGGACGTGATTTTGCTTATCGGGCAAATCATCCGTAGGAAACTTTTATCGATAGCTGGGTATGATAGGTCCTTTGATAAAGAGATGATGGATATCTCGTCTGTCTCCGTTAATTTCAAGGAGAGGAACTGTATCAAATATATACGTAATTTGACGAGGAGTATAGGTATTGATTATGCAATCAGTCCGTGCATTGGGTTCTGGCGTGAGTCATGAGCGAGGAACAGTCTGCGATTGGATGACGCTATTTTCTCGTGTGAGACGGAGAAGAGATTTGAGCTGTCATGCGTAGATGTAACATGGTCCCTCAATGATATGTTTTGAGAAGAGATAGCTATAGAGAGTTTTTTTGTCCAAGAAGAGTGTTGTAAGTCATGGATGATGGTAGCTAAGCATAGCAACCGCAACACTTGCACTTCTCATTGCACTAAATGATCATGGACCATTGATGACCCAGAGTGTTGGTTCATTGTCACTGCGAAGCCATTGCGTAAGAAGAGAGGGAAGACGATCATGACTTTCTCTTGTATCCAATATATACGTGCCTGATGGATCATATCGATGAAGGGGATCATGACCAAGATTGAGCAATGCAGGCATGGTATAGGAGATGAATAAAAAGATAGAGAGGTTTAGGTATGTGTATATACACCTGGACGTGGTTGATAGATATGTCCTTCGATTTCAAGCATTGTTAGAGCAGTAAGACACGCTCAAAAATCTCCTGCACAACAATTACGGGCGAGGATTGCATTGTCGCTCGTTCAGTGGTGTTTTAGATAGGTAAGGATTGCTGCTTGGTGCGGATCGGATAAGTGTGGTATCGACGTAGGTTTGTTGTTTTTGGATGGTCATGGTGGCTCTTTTTGTACAGATGAAAAGTGTTTGGCCAAAAAATAATCAGCATCAACGACAGCAGTGATGTGATGTTGCTGAACTAAGAGATTACTTCCGTTTCCTGGTTCAAAATCAAAGGGAGTTGGGAGTGTATAGACTGGTTTGTCATAATCGCGTGCATACCCAAGAGAGAGCATTGTTCATGATTTTATTCCAGCATAGGGTACAAAGACTGCTTGAGAAAAAGCGACAATAAGACGATTCCTTTGTGGGAAGGTATATGGTGTTGGTTTCATTTGTAAGGGGTATTCTGAAAGGATACATCATCCATTATCGATAATGCGACGCATAAGAGGTCCAATGCGAGCATCATGCCATCCTCGATAGAGTCATCATCCTAGGATGGCGGTTGTAGGTATCCCTTGGTCGATCGATCAGATGGCACAGGCTGTATCTACGCCTTCAGCTAGTCAGGAAATTGTTCCTAGTGTATAGGTTTTTGCGTGGTCCAATACTCGTTTGACTCCTTTGTATGCATAGGCATCTGCTTGTCTGGGGCCCACAATTGCCAGCAGTGGAAGTGACAGTGCTTTCAGTGATCATAAATAGCTAATGGGGCGATCAGGGAATTTTTTTATGCTTTGATTATGTGATATAGCTAGATTGTGATACGATATTGATCATGCTTGAGTTTGTTCTGTTCGATGAGATAAAAAGTCTTTTGTACTCTGTACATTGTGGTTGTTCTCTTTGTGTTCGGTAGGCGTATTGTGGTTGTCACGAAACTTTGCCCATGTTTGCGTCGTTTGAAAAAAATAGGGATGCATCGGACCGAGAGTGAGGTAAAGAGAGCTACAATCAAGCATAGATATTGGATGCTGTGTGATTGATATGGAGAAGTTTTGTTTTTGGTGTCTCATGTTATGAGATAGTTTGATGGGTATGTTTTTTGGGATGTGGATGTATCGATCGTGTATAGTGGTGTTACAACTATTTTCGCAGATTGTTTACTGTTTACATTGTTCTATTGCTTAGAGTGTATCAAGCAGATTTTCAAGTGATGCGAGTTCTTCATCTTGACGACGGCGTTCCTCTTCTTCACGCTGACGATGAAGGGCGCGGCGTTTGTGTTCTTCTTCCTGAGATATTCATTGACACCAGTGATCATATGCAGAAGAAATGAGGGAATATAATTTTTGGAGGCCATCTCCTTGAAGAGTAGGAGTTCGGTTAGCCCACCACGAAGACTGTGTGCTCATATGAGCTATTACTTTTGGGAGAGCGGCAACATCATCTCTAGGTATTCGACGTGTCATGCTCATGATATGTTGTTCGAGTATGCGACGAGTTTGTTCATCAAAATATTTGCTAAACATGACACAGGCGTCAGTAAGATTTTTTTTGACATGATCAAGGTTGTCTGTACTATATTCAAACAGTTGTGTAGAAGCTGTCATGGACAAAAAAATAGTAAAAGATTTTATATGTCTGAGGGAAGGTGAGGTGTTGCACAGGGGGAAAGGAGGCGAAGTTTGCCTGCGTCTCGTGAGCATAAACATCGTGCTGTATTGCTGATGTGCTTGAGTGGTTGGTTAATAGCCATTGACTGAAAAAGAGCATACATCCATCATCCATCGGTGACGATAGCAAGTACGTCATCAGCGTGTTTTTTTTCTCGATCATGGAGACACGAACGAGCTCTCATGGCAACCTCAGTAAGAGGTTCGACGGTTGCTTGTGCATCAAGAAGATGTGACCATGTGTCGGGAGATCCGTGTGGATCCAGTTCATAAAAAGAACGACCTGTTCGTGATCCGGTGTCTCTTTCTCTGAGTCTCGGATCGGTATAGATGGGGATTGTATCATGTTCTTCCATCATAATGGTTGCTGTTTCTTGTGCTCTGAGCAAATCGCTTGTATAGACAGTATCAATGCCAAAACTTGCAATATAAAGAGCTAAATGTTTTGCTTGTTCGCGTCAGTGAGTCGTTAGTATGCCGGGGCGATGGCCTTGAATGATTCCATTTTTATTATCTTCAGTTTCTGCATGACGAATAATATAGAGATACATAGGCAGGAATATAATCTAAAAAGATTTTTTTATACAATATCCGTGCTTTGGACTAAGGACTCAAAGGTTTGAGTTACATTGGTTCATGCAACATTCCCTTCATAACAAAGTGTGCTTTGATGTAAAATACCAAAACGGTTTGCAACATCCTGCACATCAGGTAAGATATGGGTCGAAAAAAGGATTGTTTTTTTTTGACTGCGAAGATCAAGCATCAATTCTCTGACAACGGCTCTTCCTAGAGGATCAAGTCACGACATAGGTTCATCCCATACTAAGAGATCAGGATTGTGAATGAGAGAGAGAATAATTCCTAGTCTTTTTTTCATACCAGCACTATAGGTTTGGACATAAGAGTCTTGTGCAAATGCTAATCCAAGGCGTACAAAATATGCACGCGTTTGGTATGCGGTTTCTTCTGATCGACTGCCCCCGTAACGTCCCATTACCATAGCATTTTCCCATCCAGTAAGATGTGAAAAAAACTGTGTTGCATCAGGAGCGTATCCGATGCGTTTAAGTGCAGCGTCTTGACGTGGATTAAATCAAAAAATGCTGACTGACCCTTTTTTGGGTGTGAGGAGTCAGAGGAGGGTGTGTATGAGTGTGGTTTTCCCTGCGCCATTGATTCCTAGGAGTCCATAGATTTCTCCTGCATGCAAGGTAAGTGATATATTATCAAGAACCGTTTTTTCTTGTCTTCACAAAAGACCAATACGGAACGAGACGGTGCAGGAGTCAATAATGCACAAAGTCATGTACAACTGGAAAAGATAAAGAGAATTTAGCTGAGGAGATGATCGGGTATTCTGACGATATAGGTTTCTTTACTGTCTTTTCTGCATGCTTTGGGCTTAAAGATCTTTATACGTTTTGCTCAGCCATATTGATCTCTGAGATCGTTGTATAGTTCTTGAAATCACGGTCACATAAAAACTTTGATAGCAAAACTTCCTCATGTTTTGAGATAGGTTTCATAGATCCAGAGTGTTTTTTCAATGAGTCAGATTGATCTAATACTATCGCTTGCTTTATGTCCAATGGTGTTGGGTGCCATATCTGAGACAATAGTATCAAAATGATCGATGTTATGTGAGCTAAGAATATTTTGGATGCTTTCGCGGTCGGTTGCATCACAGACATAGGGATGACAATGTGTCGATACATAGTTAGACTTTCTGATATCTACGCCGATGATTGTATGACGTCATCCTGTTGTTTGTTTGAGTGTGCGATCAAGATATTGTAGTCGGCTTCCTGGTGCACATCAAATATCGAGAACGGTGTTTGTTTTTACAAAGAGTCCAAATTTGGTATCAATTTCTTTGAGTTTGAATGCAGAACGAGCTAAATATCATTCTTTTTTTGCACGATGGAAATAATGATCTTGAACCACAAATGTCATGGTGCGGATCGAGAAAATAAAGGAACACATATGTATGTCGTTGCTGGTGTGATGATGGGGTGTGTTCGTCAATAGTATATTGTATGGTTTTTATTCCCAAAAAGCAAGAGAAAAAACCGTGGATTTTGCCACGGATTCTTCTTTTAGCTGCCACACATAATGGGTGCACCCGCATCAATAATAGATGATGATGGGAGTGTTTCGCCATAATTGATCGTCTCTCATAACCCACAACAAACATCCTCAATACGTGTCTGCTTGTCATCAAGGACGAGTTGGCGACGACAAGGGAGAGTGCTGTATCATGATTCTCGATATCACTGCCGTCATCCACGAAGAAAGCATGGTGTATTTGTACGAAACGATACACGAATACGATAGAGTTCTCGTTGTGAGTCGAGAAGATCTGTAACTACTGTCAGATCAATTGTTTTCATTCCTGGGAGGAGTGTGCCTTTGCGTGTCTCGATTGTTCAGGAAGGAAGTTCGATATCTACGGTATAGGATACGAGAAATGTCACTCTTTGT
Source organism: Candidatus Absconditabacterales bacterium (assembly GCA_025057375.1). GTDB lineage: Bacteria > Patescibacteriota > Gracilibacteria > Absconditabacterales > Absconditicoccaceae > JANWWO01. Next base: position 15,595 of record JANWWO010000003.1, read on the forward strand.
TTCAAAGCAAGAGAGCCACGGACACGATATGAGCTACATTGTGAGCTGGTGCATGTTTTGCTTCGATCTCCTCAGACAAATGCAAGAGGTTTCATCGGACATCGTCATCAGTCAGTATTGTTTCAGGTTCTACCATTTGATCATGATCAAGGAAATAACATCTCTCTTGGTGGTTGAAAGGTTTGAATATGTTCTTGTGCAATCGAGTTACGATAATGGTTTGTTGACAAGAGACGAAGATATCTGGGTGGTGTGATAGTGCCACTCCCTACGATCGTTATGTCTGGTAGTATCGTGCAACTTGTATGTTTAAAACTCCCTCTTAAATCACCATTGACGCAAATCCTTTGTTCAAATTCACATGTCTCATGGCTTGTTATCATGTTGTTTTTGTAGGTAAGAATATATTCCCCATGAGGAATAAGATGTACTAAACCATTGGATTCGATAAACTGGCAGGGTTGTGTCTGTTTTCCTGATTGGATGGATGCATGGTCTGGAGAATAGCGAAGACTTCAGGTTAGGAATATTCTCGGATCACGTGTACGACCGCGAGGATCAAAACGTTCAATAATTCTTCCACGTTCATCATAGAGTGTGTGATCATCTTCTTCGCGTCTGATTCAGAGACGGTAGGTAGGGTCAACATGTTCATCTTTCGTATACAAAAAAAGATTATGCCTCGTACTTGAGGCTCATGCGATAATTTCACGACCATCATTGAGTCCATCGATCGTGTATGTGCATTGTTGAAAGGTAAATCATCAGCCAAGTTGTCCATTACGACATATTCTGATTTCTCCTTCACAGACGTTGCTATCGTCAGCGACGCGATTTTTGTAGGCAATGATTTGTGAACCATCAGGAATTGTTTCTGAAGACCATGGCAATGTACAGACAGCGCGTGCTTGATCTCATGCACGTGAAACCCCGCCGCGATCTTGACGAGATGATGTTTCTGATTGTTGTACGGTTTGTGTTCTGGGAAGTGGTCAAGGCCTTGCGGGTTGTGTCGGTTGTGATGGTTTTTCTTGCGCCCCTGTTTGGGGTGAGATTGCTCAAGTATTGATGTTTCAGGTTTGTATTGATGTTGATCAGGAGTATGTCTGTGTTTGTAATGCATCAAGTGTGTGCGTGATAGAACGGTCGATTGTATTGATAGCGTCAGCGAGGGGGGATCACGATATATTTTCATATAATGGGGTAAACCTCAATAAGACAAAGACGAGTGTCACAAATCCTAATCAATATAGGATAAATCTCATTGGGAACTATGTCGTAGGTAAAAAGATATGAGACATTGCTTCGGTCAATATGTATATCGTGAGGATTGGTGATGTTGTGATATTGATATCTATGTATGAAAATATGAGTATGTGATCATATTTTTTGATGAACGATACTGTTATTGCCTAGTGTTTTATAATCATGTCAATAATGCTTCTGCTTCTGCTTCTTCTTGTTGTTTTTGGGTATTTTCTTGTGATTTGATTTTATCGATTGTTGAGTGATATGCTTCCATATCCCATTGTTGTATATATTTATTTTTGAGCTCTTTTTTTTTATCAGCATATTTTGCTTCAATTTCTGCAAGCTTTTCTTTTTCTCTCATCAGAATCTCTCTGAGTTTGGCTTTTTGTTCGTTATTCATGAGGGGGTAGAGATTGAATCGATTTTGTTTTTCTTCATCGGTATCCAATGATTTGGATTCGAGAACGAGTACGACAAGATCACTATCTTGTTCCAAAAAATCGTGGGGAATAGTAAATTTTTCTGCGATGAGCCAGAGTGGTTCGGGAAGATACTGCTTGATACGTGCGAGATCGGTCATAGAAAATCATACTCAGGAAAATAAAAGGAGTGCAAATAATACTGACTATAATATAGTGATTATGTGCTCTAACGCAACTGATGATGCGAGTAAGGAATGTATTTTATTGACATTTTCAAATTTTTGGTTGTCTTTTATCCAATATTTTCTGCCATAATAAACTCAATTGTTGCTTCATCTACTTTCCCTTGTGCAAGAAGATTTTCGGCGTATTTTTTCATTGAAATCATTCCATAATTTGCTCATGTCTCAATAATGTTTGCAAGTTGTGGGATTTCTCTTTTTTTAATATTGTTTCTGACAGCTGTTGTGTTGAGCATAAATTCATAAATTCAGATTCTTCATCAGCCGACTTTTTTGACAAGCATTTGGGATTGGACGCCGATCAGTGATGTAGCTAAACGATCACACACACTTTCTTGTAATTCAGGAGGGAAAAGGGAGATGAATCTATTGATCGTCGCAGGGCAGTTTTGAGTATGAAGTGTAGAGAAGACGAGATGTCATGTCTCAGACAATTCAAGTGCTGCGTCTGCTGTTTCTGCGTCACGGATTTCTCAGACGAGGATAATGTCTGGATCTTCACGCATTGCTCCTTTGATAGCTGCCTTAAACGATTTACTATCTTGTCAGATATTTCTTTGTGAGATTGTACACAGTTTAGGTTCATAGATGAATTCGATGGGGTCTTCCATGGTGATGATATGTTCTTCTCTCCTTTGGTTGAGATATTCGATCATTGCCACGAGTGATGTTGATTTTCATGATCATGTTGGTCAGGTGACAAGATAGAGTCATTTTTTACGACTCAATACGTGTTCTTTGATTGCTGTTGCCATGCTTTCGCTTACAAGCATCTCAAGGTCCAATGCCTTTCCATTGATTTTTCTCATGACCAAAGCTGGCTTATTGAGTCTAAAGAATACATTGACCCTATAGGGAATATTTTCTTTGGATACATACCCAAAGTCAGCATCTCTTGTGATGAGAAAGGTATTATATTTTTCTTGATCATAGTGCATAAGATGCAAAATCATCTGTCCTACGAGTTCAGGATCGAGAATGCCATTTTCTTTGATTTTGATAATGTCTCCATGTTGTCTGAAGCAGATATATTCTCATCATGCAAGATGGATATCCGAAATTTTGTCGACGCTATTTACATACGAAATAATTTGGTCGATAGCTGCTCATGGTCAGGTCATGGGGAGGGAGAAAAAATAAAAATCCGTTGTGTTATAAGTATACTCATCGTTTGTGGTACTGTCAAAAAAAAGAGAAGAAAATGATATCTTGCTCTTGCATTCTGTCTGGAATTTGGTATAGGTATGTGTTTATATCCATTTTATTTTCAAATTTTTTATGCATACTGAGGTCATCAATTTGGAGAAAGTCGTCAACTCTCTTATTACACTCGATCGTCCTGGCCAGTATATTTACTTTTTTTATGCTGCAACAGAAACAAAAAAGACACTGACTATCAATCTGGCACATCCCGATATTGTTCTCGTCTGTCGTGCGATTCTTGTATGATCGCATAAGTATACTACTGATTTTTTTTTGCAGATCAATCATCAAGCTCCTCGTACCTCTTCTGATACATCATTGCTTGGATTGGCGTATGCACAATCGTCTGTAGGGTTGGGGTGAACAGTGATTATCGAGAAGTACAAAGAAGACTGTCATGGTCATCTTACCCAAAAAACAATGATTCTGGGAACCAAAATCAAAATTTTTGCAAAACCTGTTCTGGATATTCGTAATAATGCTGTGACTGCATCGCATGGTGCAACAATTGAAAAACTTGATCCTTTTAAACTTTTTTATATGCAGTCGAAGTGACTGTCGTTGACGCAGGCTCGCCATATGATGGTCGATGCTGAGGTGCAAACAATTTTGGAGCCATTATCCACATGTCATGATCGTCTGGTTGATGGATGATGGCAGGATGTCTATCAGACGCTTCATGCAAGATAATTCCTCTTGTTTCTTTTTTTATTTCCCTTTTGCTTTTATGATATCGTTGCGTTCTGTCTCTATTGCTGTTGGTGATCAACAGATTATTTCTTGACTTGATTATGATTTTATTCTTGGGAAACAGTATTGTTTGCTTGGGAAAAATGGGTCAGGGAAATCATCGCTTGCCTATGGATTGATGGGGCATCCGAGTTATACCGTGACGTGAGACGTAACGCTTGATGGTGAGGATCTCCTTGCGATGGATGTTGATGAGAGAGCAAAGGCAGGAATTTTTTTGGCTTTTCAGGCAATCCCAGAAATTCCTGGTATCAAAGTCTTTGAATTTTTGCGTAGTATTTATCATGCAAAGACTGACGATAATATCGGTCTTATCCCTTTTAAGAAAAAAATTCTTCCTTTGTGTGATCAAATTGGATTGGATCATGATCTTTTGTGGAGGGATCTCAATGTTTGATTTAGTGGAGGAGAGAGAAGGAAGCTTGAAGTTCTCCAGATTAAATTATTGGAACCTCGTTATATTGTTCTTGATGAGGTTGATAGTGGTCTGGATGTCGATGCTTTTCATGCGATTGCGTGACTCTTGGCTTCTTGTGTCAATGATCAGACGACATTGATTATCATTACTCATCTTTTTACTATTCTTGATTATGTCAAACCAGATCATGTGATTGTGATGGATAAAGGAAAAATTATTAAAGAGTGAGGTCCTGATTTAGCTCTTAGAGTAAAAGAATGAGGTTTTCGTGATTTGATTGAATAAGATGAGTACGCCAGAGGTGTTCTTCTTTTGTTCATAAAATATCGACTTTTTCTTTTCTATTACGTTGATATCTGTGTGATAAAGTTTATTTTTTCATGATTCTTGTATGAGCGCTGATCATTGATGCTACTAAAGGATAGATGCACAGAAGACATGAGATTGTACCACTTCATTAGAGGTATAATAGCTATTATAATTATGGGTATCGATCGTTTATGTAAGTGTTACGTGATAGTGTATTATTGGTATGTATTGCTATCATTTTTGTGATCAGTAATATCTGTTGCGTCTTAGGTTTGAGTCATTACGATTTTTGTGATATTCTTTTTATTTTTTTTTCTTGGTATGAAACGCCAAGCCTTTCAATCACTTTTGTCGCTCCATTCATCAAGTATCGCATTTTGGTTGATTGGTGCATGAGTTTTTGTACTTTGAGTTTTTTTGTATAACATTTCGTATATTCTGAGTATTTTGTTGGTTGCATTGATTATCTCTTTTGCGTGTGAACCATTGATTGATAAACGATCACGTGTGTTGACGAGATTAGGAAGTGTTATGGTGATTTATACTCTCTTGACAGTTATTTTGTTATTGTGATTTATCATTGTGGTTCCTCTCTTGCTAGGAATGATTTCGACTGTATTATGACAGCTGAGTGACTTTTTTTTACTAACAAGAGATATCTTGGCTGCGCAATGATTGCAAGGGTTGATTCTTGCTCAAACACGACTTCCTGATTTTGTACAAGAGTATTTATTACATCAGTTGGCTGATTTTGAACGACAACAATATCTTGTTCAATTTTTGCAATCAAATCTCAATACGATGGTAGGATTTTCTCAACAATTTCTTACCCAATTTGCCACCTTGCTTTCTTCAGCATTGACATTCCTCTCGTCACTTGGTTCTTTGATTGTGTATATTTCCCTCACATGGATCATGACGATTATGGCATCGATCCAACACAAAGAAATTGAGATGCTTTTTGCTACGTTGTGGCCCTATACGAAGCCTTCGAGTACTGCTCGATTTGCAAGACTCAAATGTAAACTTGTTTCGTGGCTTAAAGGACAAGCTATTGTGTGTAGCGTGATGATGATAGTGATGGGTTGTGTGTATCTTGTTTTTTCTCTTGTAGGACGATCAATCCCCTATGCATGAGCATTTGCTATTTTATGATGATTGATGGAGATTTTCCCTTATCTAGGACCGTGGTTGGCAACGGTGCCTGCTTTGATTATGATGCTGATACACAATTGAATTGTACCGACACTGTTGCTTTTCATCTTTATTCTTGTTATTCAACAATTGCAGGGTAATATTTTGACTCCCTTCGTCATGGCAAAAGAAGCAGATACTGACCCACTTTTGACAATTATCATCATGGTTGTTGCAGGTATTTTATTATGATTTATCGGTTTACTGTTGGCTGTTCCATTGACGATTGTGATTTCGGAAGTGTATCGTCTTATTGTTAAAGACTGAGTTATTCGTCGTTCCGAGGATGCATAGATCATATTATTGGTTTTGTATGTCCTAGGTTGATTCACCACTGATATTCTCTCATAGATTGTTTCGATAGTATAGATGTGTTAGGCATGTAGATATTGTATGCTTTATTTTCTTATTTTTTTTGCATGGATATTTTCCAAGACTATATGATGCATCCTCGTAAGCCATGACGTCTTGTAAATCCTACTCTTACACGAGAAGAGAATAATCCTCTCTGTGATGATGCATTGATTTTGGATCTTTGTATTGAGGAATGAGTCGTGACTGATTTTGCGTTTTCATGAAATATCTCTCTGACGGCTGTAGCGTCTTTATCGTTTTTGTATGATACGGTTTGTGGGATGACTGTGGATGAAATTTGTTTGCTTGATTATTCGTTTTTTGCTGATCATGGGATTGTAGTTACCATGAGAAGACAAAAAACACTGGCGTTGCCTCTGGTTGCATTGATCAATGCATGTAAACAACGACGTGGTGATCCAGATCGTCTTGATAGTGAGAGTTTTGTTACTTTTGGTTAGTGCATAGTTTTATTTGTTTCCTTGTGAATGACTCCATTCTATTGATTGCTTCGTTCTCCACGTATGTTGATGATTGTGTTGTTTTTTTTGGGTTTTGTTACGGTTGGATTGCGAGGTATAGGGATGTATGATGGAGCAATTCGTGTGATTATCCCTTCACGATCATCTCGATCATCTCAGTCTTCCCACCAATCAGTACCTTGGACATGGCAGTCAGTCAGTGGCGATTTGTTTTGGACACCATGACATCAGAGTCTCAATCGTTGGATTCAGGCGATGGGTAAGCCTCAGGTTGTTTCATGATGGTTGTATCAGTTTACCTCGAGGGATATGATTCGTGTGTGGCGTGATTGGGTTCGTGATGGTGTAGGAATTGGGCTTATTCTTGAACACAACAAATTTCGTCAATCAAACAACGATGTTCGTTTTCTTCTTCGTAGTCTTTCTGGTGATCTGGTTGCTATTCGTTCTGATGCTCATCTTGGTATCAACTTTATGCATGCTAAAGCTTTCGTTTCTGATGGGACAGGTATTATCCAAACAGCCAATTTGACCCATTCTTCCTTGACCAAAAATATTGAACATTTTGTGGTTGTGACAGATCCTCAGATTGTTGCTGATCTTGCGCGTCTTCATGCGTTTGATCGAACTACGACTCGTTCGTATGCTCGTGAACAACCGTTTGTCTGGCATCCCAACCTTGTGGTATGTCCTTGGGATTGTAGGGAGAAATATCTGGCTTTGATCAATGGGGCAAAGTCTAGTATTCGAACGATGCAACAGTATATTACTGATCCAGAGATTGAGCAGGCTCTGCGTGCTGCACGTACTCGTGGAGTAGATGTTCGTATTCAGCTTGGGGATCTACCTGCCAACAAAGCGTTTGCTCATGAACGGGGTGAAGGTGCTCATGTTCCATCGCGTTATATTCATAGTAAGTCTTTATTGGTTGATGATCGTTGGTTGCTTGTTGGCAGTATGAATATGTCGATAAACTCTCTTGATAATAATAGAGAAATTGGTATTGTTCTTACAAATCGTGATGCGATTGAGGAGTGGAAAGTGTCTTTTATGCAGTATTGGGAGGAAAAATAGTGATCGATGATTGTAGACGAGCATATGTATCGATTGTCTATATATAGTGATATCCTGTGTTTTCTTTGTCTTTTCACCTATGAACATGGGTATGTAGGGATGGACCTTGTATAATAACAGATGCATACAAAGATCATGTATTGAGGTTTTTTAATAAGTATATCTATACCTATTTGTTGTCAGTTTTTTTGCATTCGTTGTTTTTTATCTCTTTTTGTATCGTATGGCCCAAAAAATGATTGTTGATTGATCAGGGATTTTGTATCGCTGTTTTTTTGGGATGCCTGCGTTGACTGATTATAACGGAGATGATACGAGAGTGCTTTTTGGGACGACCAAAATTATTCTCTCTCTTTTGACCCAAAATCCAGAGACTATCCTTATTGCTCGAGATGAAAAATGACCAACAATCAGACATCAGGAATTTGATCAGTACAAAGCAACACGTCCAAAGATCGATCCAGACCTTGCAAGACAGATTTCTAGTACCAAACAGCTCCTTGCTGAACTTGGTGTTCCTTCTTGTAGTCAGGTATGATATGAAGCTGATGATATTATTGCAACCTATATTGCAACTGTTCGTGATCATCAGTCTGTAACGATTGTCAGTGCCGACAAAGATCTCAAACAGCTTCTTGCTCCTCACGTGAGCTGGCAAGATCCTTTCAACGCTAAAAAATTGACTGACCGTGATTTTCTGTCAGAATATGGATTTAAACCAGTGTATTTTTGTGATTATTTATCCTTGATTGGTGATGTAAGCGACAATATCCCTGGTGTTGCTGGGATTGGACCCAAAACAGCACGTTCCTTGATCCAAACGTATGAGACGATCGAGAATCTCTATGCTCACATTGATCAGATTGGCTGATCCATCAAAACAAAACTTGAAACAAATCGTGATAATGCGTTTTTGTCGAAAAGACTCGTGACGCTTCGTTTTGTGCCCGATTTTGATCCAGAGGTTGCTCGTGTGACTGAGTGGTTTGATTCTGATCAGTGGATTCGTGTGTTGTCGCAGTATGGCTTTGTCTCATTGCTTGATCGTGTCAAAAAAATCCAGACGAGCGTTGAAAAACAGAGTACAATCAGTGGTTGATCATGAGGATTGTTTGATATTTAGTGTGATGAATGTTTTTTTCTTAGTGATTCTTTGATTCCTGCAAGTGTCGTGAGTGCTTGAAGTGGTGTCATATGCTCAAGCTCAAGGTTGGTAATTTGTTCAATAATGCTGTCAATGACAGGGTTTCTCATTATGCGATGCTGCTGGATACTATCTCCAAACAGTCAGGTCGTGTCGATGTCAGTCTGTTTTTTTTTGTGGCTTGATGTTTCTCGTTGCTGCAATACATCAGTTGCACGATCGATGATACGATGAGGTAGTCAGGCACGTTGTGCAACATGGATACCAAAGCTTTTTTCCGCTCATCAGGGAACTATTTTTTTGAGAAAAAGAATTGACTGACTGGTTTCCTGGACGGCGGCGTGATAATTACGTATCATGTGGTAGGAATCAGCAAGTGTGATGAGTTCGTGATAATGCGTTGCAAGTAAACAATGGCATCTGATAATTGTTGCAGTATATTCGATAATTGCTTGACACAATGCTAGTCCATCATAGGTGGATGTTCCGCGACCAATTTCATCAAACACAATAAAACTACGATTTGTTGCGGTGTTGAGAATGCGTGCGACTTCTAGCATTTCAGTCATGAAGGTAGACTGATTGCGTGCAAGATTATCTCCTGATCAAATTCTCGCAAAGATAGCGTCATATATCGGAATTGATGCGTGAGAGGCAGGGACAGGGAATCAACAATGTGCAAGGTAAATAATGAGAGCATTTTGTCTCAAATATGTTGATTTTCATCCCATATTGGGTCAGGTGATGATGTGCAGAGTGCCTGCGTCATGTTCATGATGTGAGTTTGCCGTGTCGACAGGACTCATCACACAGTTATTGGGAACAAAACTTATCGTAGGTCCTAGAACTGATTCGATGACAGGATGTCTTCCCTTGTGAATGTTTAGATGAGGAGTTCCTATTGTAGGACAGATCCATTGATATTCAATCGCACGGCGTGCTAGTGCTGTCATACAGTCGATTCATGCTGCTTGATCAATCAGGAGAGATCGTTGATGATCGGTGTGTGCCATCCGTTCTTGAAGTTTTGCAAATCAGTCGTTGATGAGTTTTTCCAAGTGTTCGTTGCCATGTGCGCGAATGTCAGAGAATTCAGCAAGCGTAGGAGTTGTGTATCTTGTTAGATTTTTGAGTGATGCAAGCATTATTGCTCCATAATGCTTGTCGCCAGGAATGATTTCTTCGACAAAACGATCGTGATGTGAGGGGGGGATTTCGATACAGAGTCCTTGGGGGCTGTCTTTGATTTTTGGTTTACAGGAAAAATGACGAGCGAGGAGTGTGTATTCAGCTGCAATGTGGTCACTGAGTGTCGAACGTTTCATAATGAGTTCATCGTGTTCAGGATATCGTCATAGTTGAAAGGGAGAGTGGTCGATGCTTGGATCAAAGGTTGGCATTATTTTGGGGAGGAGAACATGTTTGAGTGATTCTGCGAGGGTGACACTTGATGCGGTATTCGTCTCGGGCATAAGAGAAAGTGCTCGGGTTCGATCGGGATGTGTCCAAAGATCAAGGAAGGTGAGGAGATGACGATAGGATTTCCAGTTTCCTTTCCCACTACGAATACGACGAAGAATTCTTTGAGGATCACCAATCGTACGTGCAAGAGAAAAAAGTGACTGACAGCGATATGGGTCAGTCATCAAGTTTTTCCATCCTGTTTGACGATGATGAATCGTTTCTATCATTGTGGATGGTGTACGCATGAGATGTGCAAGATATCTTGATCATGGTGCTGATGCACAGGTATCAAGGAGAGAAAGGAGAGAGCTGTCTGTGTCCTGGTGGAGTGGAGCAAAAATTTCCAGATTCCTGAGGGTGAGAGGGTCAAGACGGAGTGTGTCGTGAGCACTATGTGAAATGATACGTCGCCCATCGAGGGGGATCGTTGCAAAATGTTTGTGCGGAGCGAGCGAGAGGAGGTAGGAAAAAGCACAGGCAATTGCTCGTTTCCCTGCTTGACTCTCAGGATGGATACTTTCTGGTGGGCAAAATTGGGAGATGAGACTATCAGGATTGGGTGGAAGGGGGTGGATGGTAATCATGAGATTTCTTGATTGACGAAAAAAATCGGTGATTGCATCATGTTCGACGCTTTGTGGGTCAAGAACAAGTTCATGGATAGCGAGCTGACTCAAAAATCCAAGCATGGATTCTATATCATCCCATTGACGCGTCGTCACCAGTCCAAGGCTACAATCCATCCAGCAGGCATGATAGGTTGTGTCCATACGAACTACACTTGCGAGCAGGCGTTCGTGCGTTTGTGTCTCATCAATATATGATCAGGGTGTGATGATGCGAACGACATCTCTTTCGACCAATGCTCATGGTTTGGGATCGGTGAGTTGTTCGACGATGGCGATTTTGTGTCATTGTGCCAGGAGGAGAGGAATATATCTGTCAGCACTGCGAGCAGGAATGCCTGCCATGGGGTGATCTCCTCTTGCTGTGAGTGTGATATGCAAAATGGCAGCACACAACTTTGCATCATCATCAAAGACTTCATAAAAATCGCCTAAACGAAAAAAAATAATGCAGTCAGGATAGGTACGTTTGCAGCGTTGATGCTGTGCCATCGCTGGCGTCGTCATAGGACATCACACAAAAGATAAAAAACGAGAGCTCTCATGTGGTGATGGTATAGTGATTCATGAGAAAGAAATCAAGAGGATATTTTTTTTGTACAAAAAAAATCAGGGTGACTGGACTCGAACCAGCGACCACAAGACCCCCAGCCTTGTATTCTAGCCATCTGAACTACACCCTGCTAGATACGTCTTT